>JBHEPB010000342.1:0-17622 GCA_046260515.1 Binatia bacterium | reverse complement strand
GAGCGCGCAGGGCACGATCGGGATCCCGCGGCTCGAGGCGCACCTCGTCGATCCACAGTTCGCCCTTGCCGCCCTTGCCGGCGGCTACCGCGATCTCGATGGCATCCAGGTGCACCGGCGGGCCGCCGCCGGCGGGACCCCAGGCGAACTCGAGGCGCGATCGCGCCACGCGGATCTCTTTCCAGTCGCGCGAGAACTCGTGGTCCACGAGGCGGCGCCACCAGACGTTCTCGCCGGAGATGAACTTGAACTCGACGGTGTTGGGTTCGGCCTCGGCCCTCAGCCGGAAGACCAGCATGTAGTCGGCGGGAAGGTCCACCGACAGGCTTCGGCGGGCGATCACGTGGCTGCGGCCGCGGCCGAGGTCCCAGGAAAGCCCGACCGCGCCGGAGGCGTCGCCGCGAAGAGAGGCGGTGGCCCCGGGCGAGGCGACAGCGGTCCAGGCGTGGGCATCGTCGCCCGAATCCAGCACGACGGACGGCGGCGCGGCGACCGCCGTTGCAGGAACGGCGCCCGCGAAGGCGAGCAACAGCAGACGGAACGCGCAGGTGCGAAGACGACTCAAGACAGGATCCCCTTTTGGAGGCCGCGCCTGCGGCCGTTGCCCCGCGGCTCAGCCCTTGAGGCCGCCGGCGGTGATGCCGGCAACGTAGTAGCGCTGCAGGGCGAGGAAGACGAGCATCACCGGCAAAACGGTCACCACCGCGCCGGCCATCATCAGTTCGGTGTCCTCCACGTGCTCGCCGAAGAGCCCGGCCAGCGCCACGGGCAGGGTGTAGAGGCGGTCGTCGGTGAGCACCACCAGGGGCCAGAGGAACTCGTTCCAGGTACCCATGAAGGTAGCAACGGCCAGCGTCACCAGGATGGGACGGCAAAGCGGCAGCGCGATCTGCACGAAGATGCGCAGTTCGCTCGCGCCGTCCACGCGCGCCGAGTCGAGCAGCGCGTCGGGGATGGACTCGGCGTACTGGCGGATGAGAAAGATGCCGAAGATGCTCGCCATCGACGGCACCAGCACGCCCCAGTAGCTGTTGAGCAGGCCCATCTCGCGCAGCATCAGGAAGAGGGGGAACATTCCCACCTGGCCCGGCACCACCAGCGCAGCCAGCAGCACGCGGCCGAGGCGCTCGCGCCCGGGAAGAGGAAGTTTGGCGAAGGCGTAGCCGGCCATCGAGTTGAGCGTGACGGAGAAGGCCGTGGCGCTGACCGCCACCAGGGCGCTGGCCCCGAGGTAGCGTGCGAGGTCGAGGCGGCCAAGCAGCACGCGGTAGTGCTCGAGCGTGGGATCGCTCGGCAGCAGGCGGGGCGGGATGGCGGTGGCCTCCCCCGCCGGCATGAACGACGCGGCCACCATCCACACCAGCGGAAACAGCGTGAGCACCGCGGCCGTGGCCAGCGCCAGCTGCACGGCGAAATCGCCGGCACGGCGGCGCAGGGCAGACGAAGCCGGGGCCGGCGCGTTCATCGCGAGGCTCCGTCGATCCCGGGCGAAACCATGCGCAGCCGCCTCAGCCCCAGCTGCAGCAGCGTCGCGCCCAGGATCACCGCGAAAAGCAGGAAGGCCACGGCCGAGGCGCGCCCGAGGTTCCACCAGCGGAAGCCTTCCTCGTACATCAGCAGCACCACGCTGCGGGTGCTGCCGGCCGGTCCGCCGCGCGTCATCACGTAGGGTTCGGCGAAGAACTGGAAGTAGCCGATGGCCGTCAGCAGGGTTACGAAACCGAGCATCGGCGCCAGCAGCGGCAGCGTGATCGACACGAAGCGCCGCCACGGGCCGGCTCCATCGAGGCTGGCGGCCTCGTAGATCCTCTCGGGGATGCTCTGCAGCCCGGCCACCAGGATGATCATGTTGAAGCCGAAGTTCTTCCACACCGCCATCAGGATGATGGCCGGCATCGACCAGTCGGGATCGCCCAGCCAGTCGATGGGCGCGAAGCCGAGGGCCGTGAGGGCCTGGTTCAGCAGGCCGTAGCGGGGGTGGTAGAGATAGCGCCACACCACGGCGACGGCGACGATGGTGGTGGTGACGGGCAGGAAGAAGACGGTGCGGTAGAGGCCCTTGAAGCGGGCCAGGCGCGAATCGACCAGCAGCGCTGCGCCGAGGGACACCGCGATCGACAGGGGACCGCCGACGAGCACGAAGTAGAGGGTGTTGCGCATGGCGCGGTGGAACTGGGGATCGGCAAGAACGGCCGCATAGTTGTCGAGGCCGACGAAGCGCATCGCCGAGAGATCGGCCACCGAGTAGATGTCGAAGTCCGTCAGGCTCAGCAGCAGGGATGCTGCCACCGGCACGAAGAAGAACAGGCCGATCACAGCAAGCGCCGGGGCGCTCAGCAGCACCGCGGCCGTCGTCCTCGCGGCGGTGCGGCTCACCGGGCTTCTCCGCGAGCCGCAGCGCCCAGCCCTTCCGCGGGTTCGGGGGACGCCGCGCCGGCAGCCTCGGTGCCCTGCCCTTCGCGCGCGTCGGGCAGCGCGGCCACCTCGTTCCTGGCCGCCAGCAGAAAGCGGCGCTTGGTGAGGATGGCGTCCACCTCCGCGTCCAGCTCGGCCAGGCCTGCGTCGATGGTCGCGTCGCCGCGCACCACGAGTTCGAGATGATGGGTGAGCTTGGCAGCAATCCTCTCCCATTCGGGCACGCGCGGCGTCGCAACCAGGTGGTCGAGCTGCACGCGGAATGCCGCCGACCTTTCGTCGCGCGCCGCGCCCGGCCGGTCCCAGGCGCTGCGCCGCGAAGGGAGGTCGCCGCTGGCCTCGCGGAAGCGCACCTGCACGGGCGGCGTGCTCAGGTATTCCACCAGTTTCCAGGCGGCATCCTTGCGCGGCGAGGCGCTGGAAACCGCCAGGCTCGCGCCCCCTGCGATGGAAACGCCGGGGCCCGCACCCGTCGGCGACGGCATTGGGGCGGTGGTCCATACGTCCGCGAGCGGCGCCGGCAGGCGGCGGCCCATCTCGACGAGGTTCCAGGGCCCCGTCACGAAGAACGCGAAGTAACCCGCGGCGAACTCGCGGTACACGTTGCTTACCTGGGCTTCAAAGGCCCGCGGCGCGAGGTCGTCGGCAAAAAGGTCCACGTAGAACTCGAGGGCGCGGCGCACCTCGGGGCTGCGGAAGTTGCCGAAGCTGTCGTCGTCGCGAAGCAGGCCCGCGCCGAGTTGGAGGGCGAGGATCACCGGCGTCTGCCACTCGCTGATGGGCAGGAAGGCACCGTAGGGGCCGCCTCCTTCGGACGGTGAAGATGCGGCGGAGTCGCGCACCTTGCGCATGGCCGCCCGCCATTCCTCCCAGCTGCGCGGCGCCGCGGCTACGCCGACCCGCTCGAGGAGGTCGCGGCGGTAGAAGAGCAGTCGCGTGTCCACGTACCAGGGAAGGGCCACCAGGCGCCCGTCCACCACGTTGGCCTCGAGAACGCCGGGGAAGAAGTCCTCGCGCTGGACGTCCCGCGAACCCGCGACACGATCGTCCAGGGGTTCGAGGGCGCCGAGGGTGGCCAGCTCCGGCACCCAGGTGTTGCCGAGCTGGAAGACGTCGGGCATCGAGCCTCCGACGTAGGCCGTGAGCAGCTTCTCGTGGGCCGCGCTCCAGGGGACCTTCTGCACGCGGACGGGAATGCCGGGGTTCTGCTCGCGAAAGCCGGCCAGCACCGCCTCGGCCGCCTCGGCCTCGGCGCCCATGGCCCAGAAGACCACGGCGTCGTCCGCGACGCCGCCGCCACGGCAGGCGGACGCGGTGACAGCCAGGACGAGGGCCACGAGGCGGCCCGCGACCCGGGGCCAGCGGCCCGGGCCGGAAACGAAGAGACGCGGCACGAGGCGATTAGACCCGTCGCGCCCTTTTCGCACAACGCGGGCAGGAGCCGTGCCTCTTTTCTTCCCCGGGGATCCGTCGCATCTTCGCGCGATGGACGATGCCGAACTGCTCGAGAGGGCCGACCTCAACCTGATGGAGTTCAACCGCGAGAGCGCCCGCTCGACGGCGGGGGGCATCGTCCACGAGGAAGGCGGGCTGCTGTTCTTTGTGCCCGGCCACCGCTTTCCGGTGGGCTTCAGCGGGGTGATCCGCATGGATCGCTGCCTTCCGGCTTCGGAGGCCGTCGCGCGGGCCCGCGAGTATTTCAAGGCCCTCAAGGTTGGCTACACCCACATCGTGATGATGCATCGCGACGACGACGTGGCCGATGCCCTCGGCGCGGCCGGCATCGGGCAGGTGGGCAACAGCCCGGGCATGGCCCTGGACGCTCCGCTTTCGGGGCCTGCCCTGCCCCGCGACGTCACCCTGGAACGCGTCGCCGGCCCGGCGGCCGCCCGCGATTTCGCCGAAGTAACGGGAGCCGCCTACGCCACCTACGGCATGCCGGCCAGGATCGCCGTGAAGCAGTTCGCCGACCACCGTTACTTCGACCTGCCCCACGTCGCGGCCTACCTCGCGCGCGTCGGCGGCAAGGCGTCCGCGGCCGCGATGGTGATGGTCACCCACGGCGTGGCCGGCATCTACTGGGTGGGAACTACGCCCGAAGCGCGCGGGAAGGGACTGGCCGAACTCTGCACGCGCACGGCGGGCAACACCGGCTTCGAGATGGGGGCCCGCAAAGTAGTACTTCAAGCCTCGGTGATGGGCGAGCCCATCTACCGGCGCATGGGCTACCGCGAGATCACGCGCTACCCGTGGTTCACCGCGATTCCCTGAAACTCGAAAGCACCGCCGCCCCCCTCAAGGCGAGGGGAGCGGCGGATGCGTTCACGTGTTCACCAGCCGGGTGTTCAGGACACGGCGCCGGGGAACGGGCGGGTCACTGGATGTCCGTGTAGACGAACAGCGACACACGGGTGGCGTCCAGAGGCGTGAATCCAGCTTCATTGATCGAGCCGATCTCCACTCCGAATCCATCACCAGCCAGTTCCGAAGCAGGGTTGTGCGAGTAGGTGGCAACCCACCGGTCTCGTTCCGTGTCGAGCCTGACGGCGACTTCCCCGGACTGGGGCTCCACCGTCACCCTCACCTCGAGATCGCCGCAGCTGTCGCAGAGGTCGAACTGGGTCTCGCTGGCGACGAGGACCCGTTCCGGCGTCTCGAAGATCCAGCTCCAGGTAGCCGGCGGCGGTTCCGTGCCCACGATGCGGACGGGAATCTCGGCGCTGCCTTCGCGTTGGAAAGCGCCGAGCGCCGTGCGACCGATTTGGAGGGCCAGGATGTCCAGGTAGGGCAACTCCCTGGGCGTGGAGCCGTTCTGGACGTAGCGGGCGAGCCAGCGATCCTTGACCCGCTCGAAGGTCACCTTCCCGAATCCGGGCTGGCGCTCAGGGTCGATACGCAACACGAGATCGCCGCAATTGTTGCAGACCGGGAACTCGGCGATGCCGCCGATCTCGACGACAGGGGTTTCCTCGCCGCTGGGAATGTTCCACTTCCATTTGTTCCCAGGCAACCGGCTGTTGCCCACGCCGATCGTCGCTTTCACCGTCTGCGAGATCAGACCTCCATCGGAAACGTTGTAGTACACCGAATCGAACCCGGAGAACCCGGCGTTGGGCGTGTACACCAGGCGACCCTCCTGGGTGAGCGTGGCGGTGCCGTAGTTGGGCCCCTTCAGCATCTGCGCCCGAATCGGATCGTCATCCGGGTCGAAGTCGTTGAGCAGAACGCCGGCGCCGAAGCCGGTGTCGAACACCGGGTCGCTGGCCGTGTTGAGTGTGTAGACATCGCTCTTGGCGACGGGGGCGTGGTTCCGCAGCTTCGCCATGGTGGGACGGAGCACCTTCGCCCAAGCATCGTACCCCTTGGTGCCGGGGTGCATCAGGCCCTTGGTCAGAGCCTGGATCCCGAGCCCGAGGTCCTCGGTCGGATCGAGAAGAGGCGGAACGTTGAGGGGCTTGGAGACGATGTTCCACGGCCCTTGCACGAAGCTGGCCTCATCGGCCCGGCGAATCCAGTTGTCGTTCGCGCAATAGCCGTGCTTGGCGAAAGCCTGCTGAATGCCGTCGATGAAGGTGAAGCCGGCCGCTTGGGCACCGTCTCGCAAGGCCTGGTCCAGCGTCGGCATGGCGTTGTCGACCATCCAGTCGATTTCGTCCGGTGACCACTCGAGGTCGCCGGTGAGCGCATTCACCAGGACCGTCGGAAAGTTGACGCCGATCTCATACTCGAGGAAGGGACCAAGCACGGTCGTAGTCAGGACCGCGGGCCCGATGAGCGGGTTGAGGACCAGGTTCCAGACGGAGTCCGGCGGCAAAACGTCCTCGAGCATGACTTGGCACTGCGAGCCGTCGTCGGATTCGAACGCGCCCGGGTACTGCATCACGAAGGTTTCCTTCACGTCGATGCCTTCGTCGACAAGGGCATCCCTCAGCTCGACGTACCCTTCCGGTATCCTGGCGGCCAGGTCGTCGAACACGAACCTCACCGCGTTGGCCTCTGCGTCGAAGAGAGATGTGGTCACGTTATGGCACTCCTCCAGGAGCACGCAGGCCAACGCCAGCTTTGCGAAGCGGACGTCGTTGATGCCGCCCGTGGTGAAGAGCATGTCGACCTTGCGCGGTTCGGCGACGAAGTTGTTGGGCCATTCAGTACGAAGGGCCACCGACAGCTGGTCCACCTGGGAGGGAAGATAGAACGTCGGGTCGTTGTCCCCGTATTCCGCGGCGGCCGCGGTCGGCTCGATCCCGGCGTAGCGATCGAGGATGCCGACGCCCTGGCCCGGCTCCCAGTGCTTGAGCGTGGCCCCCGAGCAGGCGAAGTTGAGAAAGGTCACCGTCGAATGCGGGTCGTTCTCCAGTTCCTGGACCGCCTGCGGCACGGCAGCCCATGCTGACCGGTGGCAACGCCGATCCACCCACGAGCCCCATTCCGAGTTCGTGGGGCGCTGGAGGTCGGGCGATCCCTCGCCCGAAGCGGCGGAGTCACCGAAGAGCACGATCAGGTAGTCCCGCACCCGGACGTCTTCGTTCTTCGTGAGGTAGGGGGTCGCCGCGCCCGGCTTGAACACCTCGAGCTTGACGTCGTGGATGCCTTCGCCGGGAAGCCACAGTTGCTGGAGGAAACAGTCCCCCGCCGCAACCTGGACGACGCCGTTGACGGACCACTGATATCTGCCGGCCTGGCCTTCGAGGGAGCCGATCGAGTTGACGTAGTAGTCCCAGTCGGTCTGATTCTGGCACTGATCGCGAAACTGGGCCTCGAACGTTTCCGGGTAGACGTAGCGGGGATCGTAGGTCTCCTTGGGCCACGGCTTCGAGTTGTTCTGGTGGGTGCGCCAGGCATCCACCCAAAGGTGGGCGCGCTTGGCAAGCTGCCACTTGAGTTCCGTCGCCGGCTTCGTGAACTTGAGGAGGATTTCTCCGTCCTCCGTGCACCCGGGTTGGTTCGGATGACAGTCCTGTTCATCGTCGTGGGAGGCCCAGGCCGGGCCGGCCAGCAGCAGTCCCAGGCCGATGCCCAGCCCCCACATCATCCACGCGCTCTGGGCTCCGCGCCCCTTGTCCCTGCTTGTCATCGGTCTTCCTCCCTGGTGTTCCTGCTGAGTGTTTCTGCCCTTCGGTTCGGGAGTCGCCCGCTTTGGCGGTGGAAGGTTCGTCTGTTCCTCCCGGCTGTCCTCAACCTCTGGCCCCTTCCGTCTCGGCGTCCGGACCGGACCCCGATTTCAGGTGGCGACAACGTGCTCCGGATCCAGCTGCGAGTCTGGAAAGAACTTGGAAAGTTCATGGAAATCCGGCCAAAACCGGAAGGAGACCGCCCTGCGGAGGGGCGGACTGCCGGCCCTCCCGCGGAACTGGGACCGGGGGTAGAGCGGGCGATCGGCGGGCAAGAGTTCCGGCCAAGTTGGCGGGGGAGCAGCGATTCAAGCGCTTCCCGGCGATCAGCCGAGAACCGCGTCCTCGCTTACCACACCGTGTCGACCCCGGAATAGCCACGTAGTTTCTCGTCGCGCGTGACCAACGTGGCTCCGAACTGAAGCGCCGTGGCGACGATGATCCTGTCAGCCGGGTCGCGGTGCAGGGGTTCGGGCAGAAGCACGGATCGCGCCGCGATCCGGTTATCGACCGGGATGAAACGCAGGAAGGGAAGCGATTCCGAATGGGCCAGCCAGTCGGCCAGTGGGATGGAGAGCCGAAGCCGGCCACGCTGGGCAAGCAGCGCCGCTTCCCAGACGCTGATCGACGAGACCATCGCGAAATCCGGCTTCGCGATGCCGTCGAGAAGTTTCCTGACCCTGCTCGACAACTCGTTCGACCGGCTGACCCACCAGATCCACACGTGGGTGTCGAGCACGATCACTGCAGGGCTTCCCAATCCTCGGTCGCCACGGGCTCCGTCGGGTTCTCGTAGTGGAGGACCGAACCCGCCAGCGCTTGCCAGGCCTGCCCGGGATCGTTGCGATACGGGACGATCTCGAGAACCGGTTTGCCCCGGTCGGTGATGACCAGGGGCTCTCCCGATTCCTCGACCTCGCGGAAATACTCCAAGGCCTTGGCCTTGAGTTTCGACTTCGACACCGTCTTCATGACTATGGTCATATCCCCTAGTCATTTCTGGCGCAAGGGTCAGGCGATCGAGGCGCCCTCGCCGGGGACCGCCAGTCTGGCAGGGCCGTGCACGATGCGGCGGAAGGTCAGGTTGATGCGGGCCCCGCAGGGCCGGGTCTGCTTGGGAACGCCGTGCATCCAGCAGCGCTGGGTCGGGCCCTTCATCACGAGCAGGCTTCCCGAGGGCAGTTCGAAGCGTTTCGGCTTCAGGCTGCGGTCCGTCTTGTGGCGCATCACGAAGGTGCGGGTGTCGCCGAGGCTGAGGGAGGCGATGACGGGCGTCGATCCGAGCTCCCTCTCGTCGTCGGCGTGCATGGCGACGCTGTCGCGGTGGTCACGGTACCAGTTGACCAGCACGCTGTTGTAGAGTTCGCCGGTGGCGGCCTCCACCCGGGACTTGAGGTCCGCCAGCAACGGCGTCCACGGCAGCGGCTCGTAGCGCTTGCCGCTGTACACGTAGGACGCGCCTTCGTCCCCATACCACGCGATCAGGCGGGGCTGGACGTAGACCTTGTCCCACATCCTTACCGTCTCCGAGCGCCACGGAGTCTGGGCGACGAGCAGGTCGAGCACCTCGGCGGGATCGCGGCCGAGATCGAGGCAGCGAAGAAAGCGGACGTCCGCGTCCTTCAGTGGGATCGCGACGAAGCCCTCTTCCGGAAAAAGATTCACTGTCCCTGAATGCCCGGGCCACGCTTCCCGCGTTCCTCCGGCGGTAGCAACCGACCCTTGTTCCTCCGATCTTTCTCCCGGCGCGGACGCTTCAGGGCGCCAGCCGCGCCAGGCCGAACAGGCCCAGGACGAGCAGGGGGACGAACACCGCGAGGAAAACAGGCAGACGCATCCCCAGCAGATCCGGCAGCATGATGCTGCCGCGGTTGCCGATCGCCTCGATCGTCGAACCGAGGTAGCCCGAAGTTTCGGCGTAGAAATAGCTGCCCACCATCAAGCCGACGATGCCGGCGAGCGCGTCGTAGTTGCCCTGACCCAGCGCGGCGATGCCGGTCCCCGGGCAGTAGCCGAGAAGGCCGAGGCCGACACCGAAGAGCAGGCCGCCTGCAACGTTGGCAGCGTAGCGCGTAGGTTTCACATGCAATTCGACGAGGCCCAGCGCGCGCAGCGAAAAAATGCCCACCATGCCGACGGTGATCGCCGTGAGCATGACCTTGAGGACGGTGAAATCCGTGAGGAAGAACTGGCCCATCAGCACCTCGTACTTGGCCACGCCGCCCTTCTGGAGCAGGAAGCCGAATACGATACCAAACAGAAGACCAAGCACGAGCTGGCGTGCCGAATCCGGTTTGCCGGGGCCGTCCTTGCCCTTCTGGTCGTGCGCCTGCGGCGCGATGACGAGCACCGGCGGGGCGTTTTCGGGCAGGGGCTTCGCAGGAGCATTCATCGCGTTCCTCAGAGGCGATACAGCAGATGCGCGGTCGCGATGGCAGCCACGAAGAAGCACGCGAGCGCGATCCACGAACTCACCGACAGCTGGAGGGCGCCGCTGATGCCATGCCCGCTGGTGCAGCCATCCGCGAGACGGGCTCCGTACGCCATGATCGCGCCGCCCACCAACGCCATGCCGAGACGCGGCGCGACGTCAGGTCCGAAACGGTGCTCCCACAGGGCGGGCACCCATTCGGCGGTGATCTCGTCGCCGGTGACGGCGGCGGCGAAGGCACCGAGGAGCACACCGAACACCAGCATCACCCCCCAATCGATCTTCGGCTTCGTGTCCTGGTAGAACTTCAGGCTCTCGGTATGGCCCCTGGCGACGAGGGATCCGACCAGGCCTGCCAAGCGGGCGTAGGCGGTCGATGCACTGAGCGGCTTGTTGGAAAAGTAGAATGTCGCCATCGAGAGGAAGCCGATCAGTGTGCCGACGAGGTAGGGCGACCATGCACCCGAGGGATCTTGCATGATCAGGCTGCCTTCTTCGCTTCGGCGGACTTTTCGAGCGGGAGTCCCAGTTTCTCCCACGCGGTGATTCCGCCGAGCATGTTGTAAACGCGCGTAAAACCGTTGCGCTTCAGGATGCTCGCGGCCACCCCCGAGCGATGCCCAACGTTGCAATGCACGACGATTTCGGTCTCCTTCGGCAACAGCGGGAGGTTGTCCTCCAGGTGGCCGACATAGCGGTGCACAGCGCCCGGAATGCGTTTCTTGTTCCATTCATACTCGTCTCGCACGTCGAGGAGGTGAACGCGCCCCTGCTGCATCCAGTTTGCCGTTTCGGGTGCGCTGGTCGTCGTGAGGAACTGGATCGGCAGTCCCTCGTCGCGCCATTTCTCCATGCCCTTGGCGAGGATGCCCTCCACCGTGTCGATGCCGATGCGCGCGAGGGATAGCACCGCAAGCTCCATCGCTTCGGGCCCGTCCGCGACCAGAAAGACCCGGGTGTTCTCGTTGGCGACCCAGCCGCCAAACGCCGGCAGACCGTCGAGCCAGATGTTGTAGGCGCCGGGAATGTGTGCCGCAGCAAAGGCTTCCGGCGATCGCGTGTCGATCACCAGGCCCTCTTTCATCCGGTGCTGGAATTCCCTCGGCTGCAGGACCTGAACGGTGGACGGCCACTGGAGCGGCCTTCCCGGGAGAAGGTTCACTTTTTCCATGTGCAGGAAATAGGGCGGCCGCGCCATTTTTTCCGCCAGCTTGGCCGCAACGAAATCTCGGCGGCTTTTGCTGAACACCGGGTTCGTCCCTTTCTCGATCCCCAGGGTGGAGTCGTCGCGCTCCGAAATATTGCCCCCACAGGCGGAGCCGGCACCGTGCGCCGGAAAGATCAGCGTGTGGTCGCCGAGCGGCGCGATCTTGCGATGGATCGAGTCGTACAGGATGCCGGCATTCTCGTCGGTCTTGTCGGGATCGGGCAGGTCGGTGCGTCCGGTGTCGCCGACAAAGAGGGTATCACCGCTGAACACGCCCCAGCATTTCTCCCCGGCGTCCTTGACATAGACCGCGTAGCACATGCTCTCCGGCGTGTGGCCCGGCGTCTCCAGCGCGACGAACCGGGCAGTGCCCACCTTGAGTTCTTCGTCGTCCTCGAGTTTCACATCCGTCTCGCCGAACAGGGCGTGGCGGCCGCCGACGATCCTGGCACCGGTCCTCTGCGCCAGCGTACGGGAACCGAACTCGAAATCCTCCTGCCGATGCGTTTCCAGAACGTAGGCGATGGAGAGGTCGTTCTCGCGGGCCAGACGCAGATAGTCGTCTACATCGCGGCGCGGATCGACCACGACGGCGAGTCCTTCTCCGCACGCAAGTAGGTAGGAGTTGTGTCCCAAGCCGGGTGTCTTCAAACGTCGGAAAAACATACATGCCCTCCAACTGAAACCTATAGCCTCGGCGTACGCGCGGAAGAGCGGGGAACTGCGCGCGTGCTTCTACGCTGGTCTGCCGTGAAGCTGCCTCCCTTTTTCTCCGGCTGCTCTCGGTCGGAGAAACTTTTGCGGTTTGTGCGGAAAGCGCACGGCTTGGCGTGGTACGCTCGCGACATGCCACGAGCCATTTGGAAAGGAAGTATCAGTTTCGGCCTGGTCGAGATTCCCGTCGCCCTCGTGGCGGCCGAGGAGAGCAACGACCTCGCCTTCCATCAGATCGACAAGCGCACATTCTCGCGAGTCGGCACCAAGAGATTCAACAAAGATACAGGGAAAGACGTCGATTGGGACGACATCGTCCGTGGCTACGAGTACGAGCCGGACGAATATGTCGTCCTTACCGACGAAGAACTGGCGCGCGTCAACACGAAAGCAACGCAGACCATCGAGATCGAGGATTTCGTCGACCAGGACGAGATCGACCCCGTCTACTTCGAGCGACCCTACTACCTGGAGCCCATCAAGAAGGGCAGCAAGAGCTACGCCTTGCTGCGGGAGACGCTGGTGCGCACGGGAAAGATCGGCATCGCGCGCGTGGTGCTGCGTACTCGGCAGCGCATCGCGGCGGTCCTGGTTCGGGACGACGTCCTGGTCCTCGAACTGCTTCGCTATGCATACGAACTGCGCGACGCGAAGAAGATGGGGATCGAGGTCCCCGACACAGGCTCGGGCAAGCTCGAGTTGAGCGATCGCGAAGTGAAGATGGCCGAACGCCTCGTCAAGGGGATGAGCGCGCCCTGGAACCCCAAGAAATACAAAGATTCGTATCGCGACGAGGTGCTGGCGATGGTCCAGCGCAAGATCAAGGCCGGCCACACGCACGTGATCGAGGTGCCCGACGAAGGCGAGGAGAAGGGGGCGCCCCGCGCCGAGATCATCGACCTCATGCCCCTGCTCAAGAAAAGCGTGGAATCGCGCGAGGGCAAGCGCTCCAGCGCCAAATCGTCCGAGGCGCCGGAGCGGGCGAAGCCGCGACGGGCTCGAAGTGCGTGACCACCCGTCCAAACGCCCGGTCTGCTCGCAAATCCGTCGCCATCGCGCCGGAGCACCTCGCCGGGACGGCCGGCGCGCGCCGGGCCTCGATGCCGGAATCGATTCGGCCGGAACTGTGCACGCTCGTCACCGAAGCCCCTGATGGCGCCGAATGGTTCCACGAGATCAAGTTCGACGGCTACCGCATCGTGGCGCGGGTGGACTCGGGCCGCGTAAGCCTGCTGTCGCGCAACGGCAAGGACTGGACGGCGCGCTTCCCAGAGGTGGCACGCGCCCTCGCCACCCTGCCCGTCACACAAGCGCTTTTCGATGGCGAGATCGGCGTCGTGGAGCCCGACGGCACCACCAACTTCCAGGCGCTTCAGAATGCCCTCGGCGAGGGCGAGAAGCGGGAGTTCACCTACCTGCTCTTCGACCTCCTGTACCTCGACGGCTACGACCTGTGTGCCGCCACGCTGCGCAGGCGCAAGGGTCTGCTGGCCGACGTGCTCGGGCACGCCGGGAATCACGACGGGGTCCTGAAGCTCAGCGATCACGTCGAGGGACGCGGACGCGAGTTTCATCGCCAGGCCTGCGAGCACGGGCTCGAAGGCATCATCTCCAAGCTGGCCGAATCGCCGTACCGCCAGGTGCGATCGCGCGAGTGGCGCAAGACCAAGTGTCTCCAGGCGCAAGAGTTCGTCCTCGGCGGCTACACCGACGGAACGGGCACTCGCACCGGCTTCGGCGCGCTGCTGCTCGGAGTTCAGGAGAAGGACGTCGGACTTCGCTACGCCGGCAAGGTCGGAACGGGGTTCACCGAGAAATCGCTGCGGCAGATTGCCGCCCGACTTTCCAAGCTCGCGCGTCGCCAATCCCCCTTCCTCGACATCCCGGACGCGGTCGCTCGTGGCGCCCATTGGATCGAGCCGACGATCGTCGCCGAGGTTTCCTTTCTCGGCTGGACACGCGACGGGAAGCTTCGACATCCGACGTTCCGCGGGCTCCGCGAAGACCGTGATGCTTCCCATGTTGTGCGAGAGTTTCCCGCGACACTCCGACCAGGCTCCGAAGCGAACGGGCCGGCCACGAGCCGGCGCAAAGCCCGACTTCCCGCCAAGCCTGCGAAAGCCGCGCCAACGCCCGGACGCGTGGAAGGAATCGCGATCAGCAACTCGTCGAAGGTACTGTACCCCGACCCGGGAGTTACCAAGGGGGAACTCGCTGCGTACTACGCCGCGGTCGCGCCGTGGATACTCCCGCACGTGGCCGGACGGCCGCTGACGATTCTACGCTGCCCCGACGGATACGACGGCGAGTGCTTCTTCCAGAAGAACGCGGCCGGGCTCCCCCCGGAGATCGAGCGTGTTGCGATTCCCAATCCCAAGGGCGGGAAAGACTCGACGTACGGGGTCGTTCGCGACGCGGCGGGCCTCGTCGCACTGCTGCAGCTCGGGGCGCTCGAGTTTCACATCTGGGGATCGAAGGTGGAGCACCTCGAGAAGCCGGATCGCATCGTCTTCGACCTCGATCCAGGGCCCGGGGTGCCCTGGCGTGAAGTGGTTGAAGGCGCGCACTTTGTACGAGCAACGCTCGCGAAGCTCGGACTGACTTCGCTTGCGCTGCTGACCGGCGGCAAGGGAGTGCACGTCGTCCTTTTCGTGAAGCCGGAGTACGGCTGGGCGATCGTCAAGGAGTTCGCCCACGCCGTGGTCAAGTCGATCGTCCGCAGCGACCCCGCTCGATACACCGCGCATCTCGCGAAAGTTCACCGCCAAGGCAAAATTTTCCTCGACTACCTGCGCAACGGTCGCGGTGCGACCGCGGTTGCTCCGTACTCGACGCGTTCGCGCCCTGGGGCGCCGGTAGCGGTGCCGATCGACTGGAAGGAGCTCATCGACGATATCGCACCCGACGAGTTCCACGTCCGGGATCTCCAGGAACGGCTGCAGCGACTCAAGGCAGATCCATGGACGGATGCCGCCGCGGCGCCGCAGTCTCTCCAGCAGATCCTGGAAGGAAGCGGGAGCACGGTGCCTGTCCCGCCGAAGAAGGGCGCGAAACCCGCGAAGGCCCGCCGCGCGACCGCCCCGCTTCGCGCTCCCTCGGAACTGCCGTCCAGGCCGGCCGACAAGCTCGCGAGGTATCGCAGCAAGCGCGATTTCGGCCGCACACCCGAACCCCAGGGAGAATCGACCCACACCTGGCGAAAGACGGGGAACCCGTACTTCGTGATCCAGAAGCATGCCGCCTCACGGCTTCACTACGACTTCCGGCTCGAGGTGGACGGCGTGCTCAAGTCGTGGGCCGTGCCCAAGGGCCCGTCCATGGACCCGCGCGTGAAGCGACTGGCAGTCGAAGTCGAGGACCATCCGATCGAGTACGCCGACTTCGAAGGAACCATTCCCAAAGACGAGTACGGCGGAGGCACGGTCCTCGTCTGGGACGCCGGTCCCTACCGCAACCTGAAGGCAAAGAGCGGCAAGGAAGTTCCCCTCCCGGTCTGCCACGACAACGGCCGCATCGAGGTCTGGCTCGAGGGCAAGAAGATCCGCGGTGGATTCGCGCTCGTGCGCACGCGCATGGACGAGCAAGGCAAGAACTGGTTGCTCGTCAAGATGAAGGACGAGGCTGCAACCGGCGAGGATCCGGTGAGCGAGAAACTCAACAGCGTGCTCTCGGGTCGCACCATCGAGGAAGTCGCGGCCAGGCCGGGCCGAGTCTGAACCGGCGCGTGAGCGAGCGATAACGGCCGCGCCGGGAACGGGCACCCTGTCGCCAGTCTCCTCCGGGCCGTCAACGACGCGCCATCATACCTTCCCTGCGCCGGGCCGCGGCAGCAACGTGCGAAGCACCCTGAGGACTTCGTTGGCGACGAGCTGGTAGCCGGCCGAGGTCGGGTGGGCCTTGGCCGGATGTTCCAACGGGAAGATCCAGCTCGGGCACGGCTCGGTGGGGCAGACCGACGGATTGCGGAAGACCTTGCGCACATTGGCCAGCGGCGTGGCGGTTTCCTGCGCGACCAGGCCGAGGAGGTAGTTGGAGACATCGTAGAACTCGGTGTCGGAGGCGTAATTGGCCAGCACGAGCAGTACGCCACGCGCCTGGACCGTCGCGACGATCTCCCTCAGGTTCGACGCCATCTGCTCGCCCGTGCGCTTGTCGGCGACATCGGTCTTGGCGACTCGCGTCTCAAAGGTCTCGCCGAGGACCTCGAGGCGGCCCAATGCCTGGTTCCCGCTCTCGTCGGTGCCGAACTCGACGGGGCGCTGGCCGGGATCGCGCGTTGCGATGTAGTACAGCCGGTACAGTCGTGACCAGCGCTTCAGGCGGCCGAGCAGCGATTCGGGTTCGACGGCGGTGGTCTTGACCGGCAGCGTCCAGAAGTCGTTGACACCGATCGCGATCACGACCACGTCGGGCTCGAACAGGTCGATGTTTCGATCGAGGTCGCGCAGCACCTGCGAAGAGTTCATTCCCGGAATGCCGATATTGAGAACTTCGATCTTCGGCTCGAACGACTTCTGCTCCCAGGTTGCCTGCAGGCGAGCGGGATAGGTCTCGGCGTTCCCGACCGAAAGACCGTAGGTGTTGGAGTCGCCGATGCAAAGGACATGGATTCGATCGTCGTGGCTCCAGCTGCTCCCGCGCTTCGAACCGACGAAGAGGGAACCGAGTTGCAGCGATCCTTCGACGAACAGCAACGAAAGCAGGATCGCTGCGCCGATGAGCGCGAGCTTTCGAAGGAACGGGTTCATCAAGCGCGACGCGCCGATCTCAGTCGCGCAGGAAGTGACGAGGGCAAAGCGCCATCAGTCGCGAAGCCAGTGACAGGTGTAGCCGTTCGGCTGCTTCTGCAGGTAATCCTGGTGGTAGTCCTCGGCCACCCAGAACTCGGCGGCCGGCGTGATCTCGGTGACCACGGGGCTCTTCCACTTGCCGGACTTGTCCACCGCGGCCTTCACCCGTTCGGCGATCTCCTTCTGGCGCTCGTCCAGGAAGAAGATGGCGCTGCGGTAGGAAGTCCCCGCGTCGTTGCCCTGGCGGTTCAACGTGGTCGGGTCGTGGAGGCGGAAAAAGTAGCGCAGCACGTCCTCGTAACTGAGTTTGGCCGGATCGAACTTGACGCGCACCGCCTCGGCGTGGCCCGTGTGCCGCTCGTAGGTGGCGTTGGCGACGCTGCCGCCCGTGTAGCCGACGTCGGTGTCGACGACGCCCGGCATCTCACGGACCAACTCCTCCACGCCCCAGAAGCAGCCGCCCGCCAGCACGGCGATCTCGAGGTTACCCTCGTAGGCCGCGGTCTTGCCGGCGGACGCCGGCGCGGCGCCGGGAGCGGCCGATACGGACGCCGGGCGGCCGAACAGCGGAAGGTACTGGCCGTAGCCCTCCTCCTCGAGCTTGTCCACGGGCACGAAGCGCAGGGACGCCGAGTTCATGCAGTAGCGCTGGCCCGTCGGCGCCGGGCCGTCGGGAAAGACGTGGCCGAGGTGGGAGTCGGCGTGCCTGGAGCGCACTTCGGTGCGCTTCTGGAAGAGCCGGTTGTCGCTGTGCTCCGTCACGTTAGCCGGCTCCAGGGGTCGCGAGAAGCTCGGCCACCCGGTGCCGGAGTCGTACTTGTCCTTGGAACTGAACAGGGCCTCGCCCGAGACCACGTCCACGTAAATGCCCTCGGCGTGGTTGTCCCAGTACGCGTTGTCGAAGGGAGCTTCGGTGCCCTCCTGCTGCGTGACCTTGAACTGCAGGGGCGTCAG
>JBHEPB010000337.1:0-6089 GCA_046260515.1 Binatia bacterium | reverse complement strand
TAGCGCGCCACCGGCGCCTGTTCGTGGGTGGTCCAGTAAGTGTCCGCGTCGCGATCCAGCTTGCGGTTCATGGGGTCGTGTCCGAACACCCGCAGCAGCAGCCCGATCGGGGTCAGCACGAAGAAGTAGATGAAGCCGAGCAGCAGGTGGGAAACCGTCCATCCGATCGGGAAGACGGCGACGATCCAGCCGACGAAGACGTACTTGAGCAGTTGCGGGGCGACGGCGCCGAGCACGCCGCCGGCCAGCGCCGCCGCGGCCAGGATCTGCACGCCGAGGGTGAAGCCGCCGCCGCGGTACCCGTAATACGCGGCCAGCCCGCCGAAGAAGACGAGACACAGGAAGCCGAATTGCCGCAATTCCTTGCGGCTCGGGTTCCAGTTGATCTCCATCATCGCCATGCCGTTTCCTCTT
This sequence comes from Binatia bacterium, assembly GCA_046260515.1. Classification (GTDB taxonomy): domain Bacteria; phylum Desulfobacterota; class Binatia; order UBA1149; family CAITLU01; genus DATNBU01. Next base: position 5,675 of record JBHEPB010000337.1, on the reverse strand, counting down.
CGCTCGGTCAGTCGAGCGCAAACTGGGACAGGTAGGCCTCAACGTCGATCTCGCGGGCGCCCACCTGCTCTTTCTTCAGCAGGACGAAATTCTCGAGGACGAGCACGTCCATGTTGGTGGCGAGGAAGCAGCGGTACGCGTCCGACGGCGTGCACACGATGGGCTCGCCGCGCACGTTGAAGCTGGTGTTGATCAGCATCGGGCAGCCGGTCTTCTCGTCGAACTTCTCGATGAGGCGGCGGTAGCGCCCGTGGCGTTCGGGGTCCACGGTCTGGACGCGGGCCGAGTAGTCCACGTGAGTGATGGCCGGCACCACCGAGCGGGGGACCTTGAGCTTCTCGATGCCCTTGAGGTGGGCGGCGTCGCCGTTGACGGGGATACGCCGGTCTTCCTGCACCGGAGCGACGATGAGCATGTAGGGGCTCTCGTCGGTGCTGCGCAGCCCGAAGTACTCGCTCGAACGCTCGGCCAGCACCGAAGGCGCGAAGGGCCGGAACGACTCGCGGAACTTGATCTTGAGGTTCATCGTGGACTGCATCTCGCGGCTGCGAGCGTCGCCGAGGATGCTCCTGCCGCCGAGGGCGCGGGGCCCGAATTCCATGCGGCCCTGAAACCAGCCGACCACGTTCTCGCCGGCGAGCAGTTCGGCCACCGCGTCGCAGAGATCGTCGTCGGTGTCGTACTCGTGGGCGGTGGCCCCCTCGGACTCGAGGAAGGTGCGGATCTCCGCGGACGAGTAGCGGGGGCCCAGCAGGCTGCCGTACTGACTGTCGCTGGTGCCCACGGTGCGGGGCTTGTCGAGAAGCTGGTGCCAGACGAACATTGCCGCGCCGAGGGCTCCGCCCGCGTCGCCGGCGGCCGGCTGGATCCAGATGTTCTCGAAGGGGCCGTCGCGCAGGACGCGGCCGTTGCCCACGCAGTTGAGGGCGACACCGCCGGCCAGGCAGAGGTTCTTCATGCCGGTGCGGGCGTGCACGTGGCGCGCCATGCGCAGCATGATTTCCTCGGTCACCTTCTGGATCGAGGCGGCGATGTCCATGTGCCGGTCGTCCAGAGGCGATTCGGCCGGACGGGCCGGCGCACCGAAGAGCTGGTCGAACTTCGGCGAGGTCATGGTGAGACCCTGGCAGTAGTTGAAGTACGACATGTCCATCCGGAACGAGCCGTCCTCCTTGAGGTCGAGGAGGTTGTCCAGGATGAGATCGACGTACTTCGGGTCGCCGTAGGGCGCGAGGCCCATCAGCTTGTACTCGCCGGAGTTGACCCGGAAGCCGCAGTAATACGTGAACGCCGAGTAGAGCAGGCCGAGGGAATGCGGGAAGCGCAGCTCGGCGTCCAGGTGCATCTTGTTGCCGCGCCCGAAGCCCCAGCTCGAGGTGGCCCATTCGCCCACCCCGTCCAGGGTCATCACCGCTGCTTCCTCGAAAGGCGAGGGGAAGAAGGCGCTGGCCGCGTGGGACTCGTGGTGCTCGGTGAAGATGAGGCGGCCCTTGTACTGGCCGTCGAGCCCGCCCCGGATCTCGCGGGGGAGATAGAGCTTCTGGCGCAGCCAGAGCGGCATGGCCCTCATGAACGAGGGGAAGCCCGCCGGAGCGTACGAGAGATAGGTTTCCAGCAGGCGCTCGAATTTCAGCAGGGGCTTGTCGTAGAAAGCGACGTGGTCGAGGTCCGCCGTCTGCAAGCCGGCCTGGTCCAGGCAAAAACGGATCGCGTTGCCCGGGAAGCGGTGGTCGTGCTTCTTGCGGGTGAAGCGCTCCTCCTGGGCGGCGGCCACGATGTTGCCGTCAACGATCAGCGCCGCGGCGGAGTCGTGGTAGTAACCGGAGATCCCGAGAATGGCAGTCATGAAGGTGGTACTCGGCCTTGTGGCCCCCGATGCCCAAGGGGGCAGCGGCGATAGTCGGCCACTATAACCTCTAGGGCGGCGACTTCCAGCGACGGCCTTCGTCGGATTACCCGATGGCGTGCTCGATCAGGTCCGACGGTCGCCGCGCGATGTGCACGGCTCCCGCCTCGCGAAGCTCGAACTCGCTTCGGAAGCCCCAGGTGACGCCCACCGAAGGCATGCCGGCCGCGAGCGCCGTCGCCATGTCGGTGGGAGTGTCTCCCACGTACAGGATGTCCCGGGGCGCCAGCGACAGCGCCGCGGCAATCTCCAGGGCACCAGTCGGATCCGGCTTGCGGGCAATCCCGGGGCGCTCGCCGAGGACCGCGGCAAACTGCCATTTGCCGAGCAAGTCCTTCACCAGATCCACCGTGAGAGGATGGGGTTTGTTGGACAGGACGGCCTTGGGGATCCCAGCCGCTTCGACGGCATCGAGCATGGCCTCGATCCCCTCGTAGGGCCGGGTCTCCCGGGTGGCACGGGTCGAGTACACGGCCCGCATCCTCTCTACGCAGTCGCTCACGTCGGCCTCGCCCCGGCGCCCTGGCGGCAGGGCCCGCCTCGCCAGCATGCCCATGCCGTCTCCGACGAAAGCTCTATAGTCACTCAAGATATGCTGGCCTAACCCCATTTCTTTCAACACGAAATTCATCGACTCGCCGATGTCGGCAAGGGAGTCGAGGAGGGTTCCGTCGAGGTCAAAGATCAGGGCCCGGCAGGTCATGACGGGCGGGGATGTGGCCTCTCCCCGAAGCGGAGTCCAGCGCGGCTCTTCCCTCGGCCGGCTCGATCGCAACCACCGAAGGGCGATTGCTCCGGACCGGGCGGCACGACAAAAGCCCGCGAGGCGGACCACCCCGCCGGGAGGGACATGAGGGCCTGGCGAGTAAAAGACTACGGGGATTTCCGGGAACAGCTGACCCTGGAGGGGCAACTGCCCGAGCCGCTTCGCGGCCCGGGCCAGGCCCTGGTCCGGGTCCACTCGGTGGGCCTCAACTTCGCCGACCTCCTTTCCATCCAGGGACGCTACCAGGTGAAGGCCCCCCTGCCCTTCACCCCCGGTCTCGAAGCCAGCGGCGTCGTGGTCGAGGCCGACGACGGCGGCATCCTGCGGGAAGGGAGCCGCGTGATCGTGGCCCTGCCGTGGGGGGCCCTGGCCGAGACGGTCGCGGCCGATACGGAGGCCTGCTTCCCGGTGCCGCAGGGAATGGGGCACCACGAGGCCGCGGCCCTGTTGCTGACCTACCAGACCTCCCACTTCGCCCTTGTCCGCCGCGCCGCCCTCCGGCCCGGCGAAGTGCTGCTGGTGCACAACGGGGCCGGGGGCGTCGGCAGCGCCGCCATCCAGCTCGGCAAGGCGCTGGGCGCCACCGTGTATGCGACCGCCGGCGCGCCCGACAAGCTGGAGGTCTGCCGCCGCAGCGGCGCGGACCACGTGATCGATTATCGCAGCGACGACTTCGTCCGCGCCGTCCTCGAGGGGACGGGCGGGCGCGGCGCCGACGTCATCTACGACAGCATCGGCGGCGATGTGTTCGACGCGTCCACCAAATGCATCGCCTTCGAGGGCCGCCTGCTCGTGATCGGCTTCGCCGGCGGGCGCATTCCCTCCATCGCCGCCAACCGCATCCTGCTCAAGAACATCTCGGTGATCGGGCTGAACTGGGGAGCCTATCGCGACCGCCGCAGCCCCCTGGTTCGCGAGGTGCACGACGAGCTCTGCGCCATGCATGCCGCCGGCAGTATCTCGCCCGTGATCTTCGACGCTTACCCTTTCGAAGACCTGCCCCGGGCCATCGAGGCCCTGGGAAGCCGTGCCAGCTTCGGCAAACTCGTCGTGGACGTGGCGGCGAAGGAGACCCCGTCATGACGCGACTCGTCCGCGCCCTGCTCGTCGTCGCTGTCCTGATCGGCGGTCTCGTCGGGCTGCTCCTGCTGCTGCTCGGCGGCGGCGAGAACCTGCCCGACCGGAGCACGGCTCCTTCGATGACTTTCGACGCGGTCGAGAAGGTGGCCGACCTGGACTACCCGCCGGGCAACATCGCCGTCTCCGCGGAGGGACGCGTCTTCCTTACCCTGCATCCCGACGGCCGGCCGCCTCGGCAGGTGGTCGAACTGGTGGACGGCAAGCCCGTCGCCTTTCCCGACGAGGCCTTCCAGCGCGAGCGAAGCGACGGCCCCTGGTTCGATTCCATCCTGGCGCTCCGCATCGACCGCCAGGGACGCCTGTGGACCCTGGACTTCGCGCGCTTCGGGCGCGGCACGCCGCGCCTTCTCGCCTTCGACCTCGCGAGCCGCCGCGTGGTCCACGAGTACGCTTTCCCACCGGAGGTCGCGGGCCTCGGTTCGATGCTGAACGATTTCCAGGTGGATGCGGCCGGCCGCTACGTCTTCATCGCCGAAACCAGCCCCGTCCTGCAGCAACCGGCGCTGGTCGTTTACGACAGCGTCGAGGGCAAGAGCCGCCGCCTGCTCGAAGGCCATCCCTCGGTCGCCGCCGAGAAACTCTACATCAATGTCGGCCAGCGGCGCATGATGCTGCCCGGCGGGCTGCTTCCCCTGCGCATCGCCGTCGACTCGATCGCGTTGTCGCGGGACGGGGCCTGGCTCTACTACGGCGCCGTGACGGCCAGCCGGCTCTATCGCATCCGCGTCGCCGACCTCCTCGACGAAACCCTCGCCCCCGGGGCCCTGGGGGCACGGGTGAAGACCTTCGCCGACAAACCCCTCACCGACGGCCTCACCACCGACGACGACGAAAACGTCTACCTGAGCGACATGGAACATTCGGCCATCCACCGCCTCGACGGCGCAGGCCGCCTCCAGACCCTCGTGGCCGATCCGCGGCTGCGCTGGCCCGACGGCTTCAGTTTCGGGCCGAACGGGATGTTGTACGTGACCTGCAGCGCCCTGCAGGACGTTCTGTTCCGTTCGCCGCGGGAGGTGGCCCGCCACGCGCCCTACCAGGTCTGGCGCCTGAAACCCGGCCCCACCGCCGCCCCCGGCCACTGACCGCACGGCGCACGGGCCCAGAATGCAGAACGGCGGGTTGGCTCGGCCCGGTGTATCAGGCTGCTGAAAAACAACGCCCCGCCAGGCTGCGGAGAGTGGTCCAGATGCGAGGCGGCCGGGGAAGGCGAGAGCGGAGGCGTACTTCCCGTACGTCGTAGCTCTCGCCTTCCCCGGCCATATCAACGAAGCAGATGGGCCGCTATACGCAGCCTGACTATTCGCGGCGGCGGCGGAAGGCGGCGCCGATCACGCGCGACTCATCCGTGTAAACGATGCAGGGCTCCTTGGTGTCCTCGCAGGGCCTGTAGTCGGCCCAGGCGCCGAAGTAGGACCTGGAGTTGGCCGGTTTGGCCGTCAGCTTCACGTCGATCGCGAGAGGGAACTCCGCGGCGCAGTGGTCGTCGTTGGGCCCGCAGCTGATGCCCGGCGGCGACGACACCACGGTTCCCTGTCCGCGGCCTCGCAATTCGACCTGCAGCAGCCTCACTCCGCCCTTCGTCGTCACCGAACGCTCGACGGTGTATTTGGAATTCTTCCAGCAGATGTTGGGCTTGCCCAGCGTGCGCATGCGGTAGGTGTAGGAGTTGGCGGGCTTCAGCGTCGCGTCGTCGTAGGTCTCGGTGTTGCGGTCCAGCCTGGCGATGGTCTTGAAGCGCTTGCCGAAATCCGCCCTCTGGATCTCGAAGCCGTCTTCGCCGTTGGCGCGGTCCGACCAACTCACGCGCACCACGTAGAGGGCGATGAGCCGGGCGTTGAAAGAGGAGGGAATCGGCGGGGG
>JBHEPB010000298.1:0-5938 GCA_046260515.1 Binatia bacterium | reverse complement strand
GTGCAGGGGAAGCCGTCGTCGCAGGACCCGCCGTTGTTGGCGTTCGTGTTCTTGCAGCTGTTGTTGCCTTCGTTGCAGCTGTCGCTGGTGCAGACGTTGCTGTCGTCGCAGAGGTTGGGGTTGGGGTTGGGGCCGACGCAGGCGCCGGCCGTGCAGGCGTCGTCCACCGTGCAGAACAGGCCGTCGTCGCAGGGCGTCCCATCCGGAGCGGTGCCGCCGACGCCGCAGCTATCGGCTTCTTCGTCGCAGACGTCCACGGTGCAGGAGTCGCCGTCATCGCAGGAAGGGGCCGCGCCGCCGGTGCAGACGCCGCCGCTGCAGGCGTCATTGCTGGTGCAGAAGAGGCCGTCGTCGCAGGGCGCGGCGTTGTTGGTAAAGTCGCACAGGCCGGTCGCCGGGTTGCAGGCGTCGTCGGTGCAGGCGTTGTCGTCGTTGCAGGTGACGGCCGGCCCGCCCGCGCACACGCCGCTGGTGCAGGTGTCGCCGGTCGTGCAGAGCGAACCGTCGTCGCAGGGCGTGCCGTTGCTGGCGTTGGCGTGTTGGCAGGTGTCGTTGGCTTCCTTGCAGGTGTCGGTGGTACAGCTGTTCTCGTCGTCGCAGGTGTTCGGAACGCCGCCGCCGCACACGCCGTCCGTGCAGGTCTCGTCGACCGTGCAGAAGAGGCCGTCCTGGCAGGCGCCGCCGTTCGGAGTGACCACGTCGGCCGGGCAATCGGCCACCGAGGCCGGCGTTTGCTCACCGCAGGTTTCGGCCGGGTCGCACTGGCCGTTGCCCTGGCGACAGACCGTCGCGGCAGGCAGCAACTCGCACTTGGCCGTGCAGCAGGCGCCGATCTCGCACTGCTCGTTGCCATCGATGATGCCGTTGGGCGCGCCGTTGCAGAGGGAAGGTCCGGCCTGGGCGCTCGCGGCCTGCAGTGCAACGAAAACTCCCGCCAAAAGAAGTGTCTTGATACCCATCATCTTCACGTTCCCTCCAGTTCAGGACCCCTGGGTCCTGTTCCTCTGAAGCGGCGATTGCGCCGCTCGTCCATCCAACCCCTCTCAACCGACCCCGTCATGTCGCGGTGGTAGCCCGAAAACTCAACCGTTCCCCTGCCCGGACCTGGGCAGGAAATCTCCCCAGCCCCCACGAAGTCGCCGCCCGTGCTTCGCGCTGGCGCTCCGGCGGCCCTGGAATGACGCATCGCGGCGACGGCGCTTACTCACCAAAAAGGAGCGGGAGCCGCCCGTTCCCCCCTTGCGGAGGAACCGAGCGACTCCCGCTGCCGGGAACATTCCCGGACCGGAGAAACGCGAGGCGCTAGCCTACGACTCCGGGCACATCGGGTTCGACGGCAGCTCGACCGCTGCCCGCAGAACCGCCAGGGCGTCGATGGCGCTCACCTTGCCGTCGCCGGTGTAGTCACACACCACGAGCGGGCACCCGTGGATGCCGACCGCGGCCTGGAGGATGCCCAGGGCGTCGCTGGCCGTGATCTCGCAGTTGCCGTTGTAGTCGCCGCAGAGGTTGTCGGGGCACAGCGTCGTCGACGTCGTGTTGGTCGAGGTCGTCGTCGTCGTGCAGGTCGGGTCTTCCTCGCCCGGCACGCAGATGCCGTCGGCGCAGACGTCGCCGACGGTGCAGATGTTGCCGTCGTCGCAGTCTTCCGTGTTGTTCTCGTTGCTGCAGCTGTCGGCTTCCTCGTCGCACTCGTCGTCGGTGCACACGTTCTCGTCGTCGCAGGTGTCCCCCGTGCCGGGCACGCAGGCGCCGTCCACGCAGGTGTCGCCGGCGGTGCAGAAGGAGCCGTCGTCACAGGCGCCCGAGTTGTTGATGTTCTCGCAGGTGTCGCCCAGCTCGTTGCACGAGTCGTCGGTGCAATCGTTGCCGTCGCCGCAATCGCGGGCCGAGCCGCTGCACGTGCCGCCGCTGCAGGTGTCGACGTCGGTGCAGTAGAGGCCGTCGTCGCAGGTGTCGGTGTTGTTCACGTTGTCGCAGGTGTCGGTGTCGTCGTTGCAGGAGTCGTCCGTGCAGGCGTTGTCGTCGCCGCAGTCGCGGGCCGGGCCCGGGACGCAGGCGCCGGCGGCGCAGGCATCGGAGACGGTGCAGAACAGGCCGTCCTCACAGGGATCGGTGTTGTTCACGTTGGCGCAGCTGTCGGCAGCTTCGTCGCACGAGTCCGTGGTGCAGACGTTGCCGTCGTTGCAGGTCGCCGTGCTGACCGAGCAGGTGCCGCCGCCGCAGGTGTCCCCGCTGGTGCAGAACAGCCCGTCGTCGCAGGGCGCACTGTTGTTCAGGTTGTCACAGGTGTCGGTGTCGTCGTTGCAGGAGTCGTCCGTGCACAGGTTCTCGTCGTCGCAGTTGCGCGGGGCGCCGCCAATACACTCGCCCGTGCTGCAGGTATCGTCCACCGTGCAGAACGAGCCGTCCTCGCAGGGGCCGTTGTTGTTGGTCGGCGAGTACTTGCAGCTGTCGCTGCCCTCGTTGCAGGAGTCCTTGGTGCAGTCGTTGGCGTCGTCGCACGTGTTGGGCGTGGCGCCGGCGCACACGCCGGCCGTGCAGACGTCGTCGAGGGTGCAGAACAGGCCGTCGTCGCAGGGCGTGCCGTCCTCGGAGTTGCCCGAGGTTCCGCAGCTGTCGGTCGCCTCGTCGCAGGTGTCCACGGTGCAGGCGTCGCCGTCGTCGCAGCCGCTGGCGCTGCCGCCCACGCACGCGCCGAGGCTGCAGGCGTCACCGGCGGTGCAGAACTGGCCGTCGTCGCAGGGAGCGGTGTTGTCCACGAACACGCACTCGCCGTTCTCGGGATTGCAGGTGTTGTCGGTGCAGATGTTGTCGTCTTCGCACACCGTCGCCGTGCCGCCCTGGCAAACGCCGTTGCCGCAGGTGTCGTTCGCGGTGCAGGCCGAGCCGTCGTTGCAGGGGGAGCCGTTGGACACCTTGGTGTGGGAGCAGGTGTTGTTGGCTTCCTTGCAGCTGTCCGCGGTGCAGTCGTTCTCGTCGTCGCAGGAGTTGGCGCCGCCGCCGGTGCAGGCACCCGCCTGGCAGGTGTCGTCCACGGTGCAGAACTGGCCGTCGTCGCAGGGCGTGCCGTCCCCGGCGCTGCCGGAGGTGCCGCAGCTGTCGGCCACCTCGTCGCAGGAGTCAATGGTGCAGGCGTCGCCGTCGTCGCAAGCGGTGGGCTGCCCGCCGCAGACGCCGGCGCTGCAGGTGTCGTCCTCCGTGCAGAAGAGGCCGTCGTCGCAGGCCGCGCTGTTGTTGGTGAAGACGCACTCGCCGGTCGCGGCGTTGCAGGAGTCGTCCGTGCAGGCGTTCTCGTCTCCGCAGACGGTGGCCGTGCCGGCCGTGCATGCGCCGTTCGAGCAGGTGTCATTCGAAGTGCAGGCATTGCCGTCGTCGCAGGGCGTGCCGTTGGCGGCGGCGTCCACCTCGCAGCGGTCGCGCTTCTCGTTGCACGTGCCGGTCGAGCAGACGCCGCCGTCGTCGCAGGGATTGGCGGGGCCGGTGCAGACGCCGTCGGTGCAGACGTCGTCGATCGTGCAGAAGAGGCCGTCGTCGCACGAGGTTCCGTTCGCGGACACCACATCGGCAGGGCAGGCGGCCTCGGCCGCGGGAGCCAGTGCGTTGCAGGTTTCCGCGACGTCGCAGGTCCCGTCGGCGCTGGGCCGGCAGATCGTGCCGGCGCTCTTGAGTTCGCACTTGACGGTGCAGCAGGCGCCCGTCTCACACTGTTCCTTCCCGTCGAGGACGCCGTTGGGGGCTCCGTTGCAGAGGGAGGGGCCTGCGTGGGCCGAGGCGGGCGCGAAGGCGCTCGCGGCCACGAACAATCCGGCGATCAGAAGACTCTTGAATCCAAAGCTTTTCACGTTCCCTCCACTAAGGAACCCGCAGGTTCCGCTGCTGATTTCCACAGGCCGGGCCGGCCCGGGGGGCGGCTTCGCCCTTTTCTCGTCGGCCCGAGCGGTCGGCCGGCCTCGCCGACCCCGTCAGGGGCTCCCCACTACCTTACTTGTGCAACCAAAGACGGCGTCCCACCCTGCTCCGGGACCCCGTTCGCGGGGAACCCTATAACAGCGTCCACCTTCGCGCCACCGAGCCGGGGCTGTGCGGACGTGAAAAATGTCGCAGTGCGGCACCGGCGCCCGCCCGGTCCACGCCGCGGCGTCCCGGATCCTGCGGGCGACGACCGGACGGCCCACCTCGCCTCTCGCTTCAGGCCCCTCTTCGATGGGCCAGACGGCCGGCCTCCACTTCTATCGGCCAGACGGCTGCCCTCCACTTCTATCGGCCAGACGGCTGGCCTCCTCCTCCCTCCGCCAGGCGACCGACGCGCGGGACCGGGCGCGGCAGATTGCGACGGGGCGACGGCCGGGGGATGAAATGGAGCCCCTTCGCGACGACGCCTAGCCAAGGGCGGCCGATGGGGCCTTGGGAGAGCTGACATGCCAAGCGACTGGATACCGAACGGAGGCGGCCGACGAGGCCGCCCGGGCGACCCCCTCGAGGAACTTCGCCGCCTCTGGGAACAGGTGCGGGGGGCGAGCGGAGGAGGAGGAGCGCCGGGCGCGGGCGGCGGCGGCGGCGGGGTGCCGTCGGTCAACCCCTGGATCTTCGTCGCGATCGCCGTGCCGCTGTGGCTCCTGTCCGGCATCTTCATCGTCGCTCCCGACGAGAGGGGCGTGGTCCTGCGCTTCGGACGGGTCGTCCGGGAGGCCGACTCCGGCCCCGGCTACCACCTTCCCTGGCCCATCGAGGAGGTGCTGAAACCCGCGGTCACGCAGATCCGTAAGGAAGAATTCGGCTTCCGCTCGGTCTCCGTCGGAAGCTCCTCCCGCTACAACGACGAAGACTCGGAAGCCCTGATGGTCACCGGCGACGAGAACATCGTGAAGCTCGAGTTCATCGTCCAGTACCGCATCAAGCCGGAGGCCAGCGGCGCCACCGACTTTCTCTTCAACATCCGCGACCCCGAAAAGACCGTCCGGGATTCCGCCGAGGCCGCCATGCGCGAGGTCATCGGGCGCAACAAGATCGACGACGCCCTGACCGAGGGCAAGGATAGGATCCAGAACGACGCCCAGGTCCTCCTCCAGAGCATCCTCGACCGCTACGATTCCGGGATCGAGATTGCGACCCTCAAGCTCCAGGACGTGGATCCGCCGGACCAGGTGGCGGACGCCTTCAAGGATGTGATCAGCGCCCAGCAGGACAGGGAGAGGCTCATCAACGAGTCCCGCGGCTACGCTAACGACGTGGTCCCCAAGGCCCGCGGCCAGGCCGCCCAGCTCTTGAACGAGGCCGACGCCTACGCCCAGTCCCGGGTCACCGAAGCCGAGGGCGACGCTTCACGCTTCGTCGCCCTCCATCAGGAGTACCAGAGCGCCGTCGAGGTCACGCGCACCAGGCTCTGGCTCGAGACTATCGAAGAGGTGCTCGGGCGCAGCGACCTGTTGCTGCTCGACGAGTCGGTCGGCAAGCAGGTGGTTCCCTACCTGCCCCTCGACCAGATGCACCGCCGCCCTCAGACGCCAGCCGCCTCCGCTTCGCCGGCGGCGCCGGCGCCCACACAGCCCGCGCCCTCCGCGGCCCCGCGCTCCCCGAGGGGATGAACATGGACAAACGTGCCCTCCCCATCCTTTTCGTCGTCGGCCTCGCGCTGGCCGCCTGGAACCTGGCGGCCTTCCGCGTTCCGCAGTGGATGCAGGCCGTGGTCGTCCAGCTCGGCGAGCCGGTGCGCATCGTCCAGGAGCCCGGCCTCTACTGGAAGCTCCCCTTCGTCCAGAACGTGCTCTTCTTCGACAAGCGCCTGATGGAGTACGACGCCGCCCCCCGCGAGCTCCTGACCAGGGACAAGCAGCAGCTCGTCGTGGACAACTTCGCGCGCTGGCGCATCGTGGACCCCCTCCAGTTCTACCGAACCGTGCGCAACGAGGCGGGGGCGGCGTCGAGACTCGACGAC
>JBHEPB010000284.1:0-3211 GCA_046260515.1 Binatia bacterium | reverse complement strand
CGCGCTGCCGGGGGACCACGGCTACCGCTTCTTCCCCGGCTTCTACCGCAACCTGGACGACACCATGCGGCGGACACCGCTGTACGAGGACTTCCGCGAAACCGGCGCCGATGCCCTTTCCCGCCTGAAATCGTCGGACGTCGTGTCGATCTCCTTCGACGGCGACCGCAAACCCGTGGACGTGCCTCGCCGGCGGGCTCGATCCTTCGAAGAGATGCGACAGATCACGTCGGAGCTGGCGGACCGCCTGGACTACACGCCCCAGGACGCCGCCCTCTACCAGTTGAAGCTCTTCCAGTTCGCCACCTCCTGCCGTCGTCGACGCGACTCGGAGGAGTTCGAGGACTGTTCGTGGTTCGACTACGTCACCAAGGAAAGTCCGCGGGCCCACGCCCGTTGCGGCCACACCACGGGTTCGCTGTGGGACCACGCCTGCCCGCTGCCGTACTCGCAGGACTTCCTGGACGACCTGGAGCGGGTGCCGGAGGCCGTGGCCGCCATGACGGCCTCCGAAGGCGACGCCCACACCAGCGGAAACACCCAGCTGCAGATGATGCTGGACCAACTGGGCGACGGCAGCCGTGTGGATCGGCTCCTCGAAGGGCCCACCAGCGAGGCCTGGCTGGCCCACTGGAAGTACTACCTGCAGCGTCAGGGCGTGCGCTTCTTCGTCGGAGAGCTGTCGGGCCTGGTGCTATGCGAAACCTGCGGTGTGGAACTCGTCCCGACCCTGAAGGGACCGGACTGGGGGGATGCAGCCGAGCCCGCTTCCGAGCCCGTCTACGCGGATGACGTCGCGGGCCGCGGCCTCAAAGCGCACCCGAACCAGGGACGCTTCGAACGGGATTCCGACTTCTACGTGCTCGCGATCCAAGTGAACACCCTGCAATGCATCCTCCGGCAGTTCGAGCCCATCGCCGATCCCGCGCCGCCGTCGGCCCTCGAGGAGCCCCTTCGAGCGGTACGCACCTATCCCCTCGGTAACGCCTTCCAAGAGCGCAGCGGGCCTTCCGACATCGACACCTACACCGACCTGTCGGGCATCCAGCTCTATTTCCGCAACGATTTTCCCTTCGCGCGCGGCCACACCTACTACCACGACACGGCCTGGGCCCTCACGTCCATCGCTCAGCTCCAGTTCTGGCGGGAGAAGCGCAACCTCGACGCCGGCTACCTCGGAGTCCTGTCCGTGGACATCGGGGAGATGCACCGGCCCGACGACTCGCAGTCTCGGGTGCTGGCGTGGAAAGCGCAGGACTCCCTCGGCGAGGCCGCCAGCCTGCTGCGCCGCTGGGTGGTGGACCCTCCTACCGGTGGCCCCGGCGCCAATACGCTACCGGCCATGGTTCCCGATCTGAAGAGGCTCGTGGAAACGGCCCTGGTCGTGGCCGACCGCGCGGCGGCGGCGGGCGAGGCCGAAGCCGCGTACATCGAAACCCTCGATCGGGCCCGCGGCGACACGAAACAGGCGCTCAAGGGTCTGCACTCCTCGATCTTCGGGCAACGGGGAGTCGCCCGGTTCTTCGTCTCGACAGAAGGTGGGCCGCAGGCCCTGGTGACAGGCCTAGCAGCGAATCTCGAACCGCTCCTCCATGGGCTTGCGCTGAAGCTCCCCGATCCTGTCGGCGATCTCGTCTACCAGCCGTGGCGGGGGACCCTGGTCGCTGCGACCCTGGTTTCAAACGAACTGCGCTCCCTCGACCCGGCCCTGGTGCCGACAGGCGGGGAAGCGAACCGCATCGTCGGTCTCGTGGTCTACTCGCTGCTCGACACGCTCCGGTCCCTGGGGAAAACGGCAACGGGAAAGACCGCCTGGCAATCGACCCCCAGAGAGATCTGCGACACGGTCTGGCGGCAGATCAAGCTCTGCCTGAAACCCGTCGTGCGCCCGACGATTCCGAATCCGCGCTACTTCCACCTCGACGGCGCACTCAAGCGCGACACCACGACGGGCAAGGTCCAGAACCGCTCCCCCTACCTGATCACCCCGCCGCGGAAGTTCCACGCCCGACCCGGAGTCCTTCCCCAGGAGGATGGCGGCTTCCCGGAGATCGCCGGCAGGTACGGGCGCTTCTACGAGATCGCCAACCGCCGCTGGCTTCTCGCCGGCGGTGTCGCGAAGAGCCACACCAGAATCACCAGCATGGAGCACGCCAACGAATCGGCGCGGCACGCGGTCCGCGCCATCCTCCACCAGCTGGTCAGCGAGCCGGGATCCGACCATTACAACGCCGCCGGCCGGCAACTCGGCCTGCTGCCGACCTACTCCAAGCTGGAGGAGAACGAGTTCGACGACATCAGGTTCCTGAAGCGCGTCGATGAGATCCTGTTCGCGGACGACTTGCCGCACATGGTGGAGATCCTTCGCCTGGACGAAGCCGTGATCCGCTGGGCCAGGGAGTCCACCGGGACCGCCCCGCCGCTGAACGGCCTGGCGGACCTGATCAGCGCGCTGCGCACGCAAGGCGAGAAGGATTTCACTCCCCTGCTCGATTCCCTCGACGCCGGCGCCAAGCCCCTTCGCGAGTTTCTTGAGAAGCTCGCCCAGCTGGCCATGCGGGCCTGAGGGAACGCGGGCATGCAGCGGGGCGAGATCGCGATCGTGGGCGCGGGCATCGGGGGCCTGGCCCTGGCCGTCGCCGCGGAACGGATCGGCTGGACGCCGGTGGTCTATGAGAGGCAGCCGGCCGCATGCACCAACGGCGGGGTCCTGCTCGTGTGGGCGAACGGACTGCGCGCCCTGAGCGCCCTCGGACTGAAGGAGTTCGAAGCGGGAACGATGCCCTCGTGCACCTGGGTCCAGGAGACGCTCTTCAAGAACTGGAAGGGAGAGCGGCTGCTGACCCTCCCGGCGCCGGATCCGGCCGAGGGAGAGCTCCGGTCGCTGCTGGTGCCGCGGAGCACCCTCATCGAGGCCCTCGTCGCAGCGGCCGATCCTGGCGGGACGACGATCCGCTGGGACCACGAGTGCACCGGCTACACCGCGCTGGGACGGGGCGTGCTGCCGCGGGTCGGGCGCAACGGCGACCCGGCCCGGCCGCTTCCGGCTTCGCCGGCCGACGTCCTGGTGGGCTGCGACGGAGCCCGCTCGGTCATCCGCCGCCGGCTCTTCCCCGGGGCCGAACCGCTGCGCCCGTCTTACCACAACGCCTGGACAGGCATCTCGCACGTCAGCGAATCGCAATGGCCGTATGAACCGGGACACACGGTG
>JBHEPB010000266.1:0-2170 GCA_046260515.1 Binatia bacterium | reverse complement strand
CCTTCTTCTCCCTTTCCCCGCCGGCCCCGTTCCACAGTTCCAGCCGAACGAGGGGGCACCAGCAGGCCAACCCCTCGCGCAGCGCCTGCTCGACGCGGGCACGGACTTCCCGGTGGCCGTCGGGACGGAGCATGTGGATCCACGAGGAGGAGTCGACGAGGACCACGGGCCTCACCTCTTGCGGCGCTGGCGCTGCAGTTCTTCCGCCGTCACCAGGTCCACGCAGGTTCCCGCGTGCCGGGCGAGTTCCGCCATGCGACTTCTGCGGTTGAAGTCCTCGATGGCGCCGACGATGGCTTCGCGCTTGGTCTTCGCCCGGGTGAAGCGCATGGCGTCGGCGAGCTCCTTGTCGGGAATATCCACGGTCGTTTTCATGATTCCAAATTACGACTAACCGGAATCCTCCACAACGCGCAGCGGCACCCTGCCGGGCCATGGCCAGGAGCCGCCTCTGTCCGACATTTCCAGGCGCTTCGTCCCTGCCGACGCCCCTGCCGACGCCCCGGCTGCGGCCCCGCCTGGCGGCTGCCGCCCGGAACCTCGGGGACACCCGCGCAGCAGCGGGCGTGGCCACGGAAACGCCCCGAGGGTATGCGCAGGCGGCGCCTCCGCCAATGACGGCGAAGCCATGGAAACGAAGGAAGCAACATGAGCCACATCCGCAGCCACAGCATCGAGTACACCGAGGGCGACCAGGTCTTCGAGGGCTTCGTCGCCTGGAACGCCGACTGCGTCGGCAAAGTGCCCGGCGTCCTCATCGCCCACGACTGGGCGGGGCTTCTCGACCTCCCCCAGGAACGCGCAGTGCGCCTCGCGCAGATGGGCTACGTGGGCTTCGCCATGGACATGTACGGAAAGGGCAAGCGCGGTGAGCCCGGCGGCGACAACTCCGCGCTCATGAATCCGCTGCTCGGCGACCGCGCCCTGCTGCGACGCCGCCTGCTTGCGGCCGTCGATGCCTGCCGCAAGCAGGAGGCGGTGGATCCTTCGCGCCTCGGCGCCATCGGCTACTGCTTCGGCGGGCTCTGCGTGCTGGACCTCGCGCGTGCCAACGCGCCGGGGCTCCAGGGCGTCGTCAGTTTCCACGGCATCTACTCGCCTCCCGGCCTCGGGGAGCAGCCGCCCATCGAGGCCAAGGTCCTCGTCTGCCACGGCTGGGACGACCCCTTCACGCCGCCCGACGCGACGATCCACCTGACGGCGGAGCTCACGCAGGCCAAGGCCGACTGGCAGCTGCATGCCTACGGGAACACGGTGCACGCGTTCTCGACGCCGGGTGCCAACGCCCCGGCGATGGGAGCCATGTACGACAAGACGGCCGACCGGCGATCGTTCGCGGCGATGAAGTACTTCCTGGAGGAAGTGCTGGCCTGAGGATCCGGTCGCCGCGCGCCGGAAGGGAGTTTCCCCATGCCTCGTGCTTGCCTGATCGAAAACTATCGCAACCTGCCGGGGGAGCACTGCGGCTCCACGGCGATGCGCAACCTGCTCTTCCATTACTGCGACCTCGAGCTGAGTGAAGGCGAGGTCTTCGGCCTCGGCTCGGGCATCGACTTCGTGCTGCTGGAGAGCGACGTCTACCAGCCGGGCGTGATGCTCTTCGGCCGCGGCGCGACCATGGAAGCCGATCTTGGTGACGCTCTCGGCGTGGACTACCGCGAGGAGGTCGAGGCCGACAACACGGCGGCCTGGGACGTGGTGCGCGAGGAAGTGCTGGCCGGCCGGCCGACCATGCTCTCGGGCGATGCCCTCTACCTCGACTACCGCGACTTCAAGGTGCACTTTCCCGCGCACCGCTTCGTGCTGCTCGGCTTCGACGACGACGCCGGGCTCGCCTACGTGGCCGACCGCATCGTGCCGGAAACCCAGGCCTGCTCCTACGCGGCGCTGGCGAAGAGCCGCAACCCGCCGGACTTCATTTCCACCTTCAACCTGTGGGGCAAGTTCGGCACAGCCGGCGGCGCCGGCGCCGCACGTTCGGTCGAAGAAGCCATGCACGTGGCCATCGCGCGGGCTTCACGCCGCATGCTGGGGGATGCGGCCGCCGCGTCGTCGTCGCCGGCGAGTCCGCTGTCTTCCGGCGGCCTCTCCCAGAGCAGCGGCGTCGCCGGCCTCGACACCTTCGTCAGGCGGCTGCCCCACTGGGCGGCGCGCGAGGACTTTCCCCGCC
>JBHEPB010000260.1:0-51392 GCA_046260515.1 Binatia bacterium | reverse complement strand
AGAGGAACCACCATGACCCTTGAAGATCTCCTGCAGGCACTTCCGTCCAAGAACGACCTCGCCGGCGCCGTCGGCCTTCAGACGCGCCACACGATGACCCAGGACGTCGCGTCGGTGCTCGGCCTCTTCGGAACCGGAATGCTGGTCGGCGCCGGTCTCGCGCTGCTGTTCGCGCCCAAGCCCGGACAGGAACTGCGCAAGGATCTCGCTGAGAAGGTGAACGCCGGGATGGAGCAGGTCGGCCTGCAGGCCGCTTCGACGGACTCGCCGGGATCCCACGCCTAGTACCGTAGCCCCTGTCGCCGGCAGCCAACTCCTCCCTATGCCGGCGCTTCTCCGGCCGCTGCCCGCTCTCCCCGCGGCGGCGGCCGGATGTCCAGTCTGTGACGCCCACGGCCCGTCGCGGTTTGCTTGCGTCGGGCCGAGGTTCGACGGCCGCGGCAACGAGGGAAGTCGGGGAGAAATTCTCCAAACGCCCCTGTCGCGGTCGAAATCACGACGGCTACCCCTGGCCGTCCAACCAATGGATCGGGTCTCTGAGGCGATCTCCGGGGCTCGATTCCATGGATTTCGGCCGAAAATCGGGCGAAAACAGCCCGTGCGGCGGTAGGCGCGTCGTTCAACGTCAGAAAAATCGATGGCTTACGCGGCTGGGCGGGCCAAGGCCCGGGCGCTCCATCAGTTCGCCGCCAGGTCAATCAGCTCCAGGCTGTGATTCGTCGCCGGCTCGTCCGGGGAGGGGCCGCGCAGCAGCAGCGCCCTTTCGCCGCGGAGGTCGTGCTCGCGCAACCAATCGCGGGCGAATTCATTCCAGTTCGCGACCGGCGCTGCCACTACCTCGGGCCATACGCCGTAGGAGAGAAGGAGGCGCCGTGCGACGCGGACGTCCGCCGTGGTCACCGCGATCGGAATCGGCAGACGGAAGCGCGCGATGCTGCGGGCCATGCGCCCGGTCCCGGTGGGCACGAACACGGCGGCGACCTCGCCTAACTCGGTGATCGCCTCGGCAGCCAGGGCGACGAGATCGTAGGCATCCGGATGCAGATCCTGCGGCCGATTCTTCAGCCGCTCCCAAAGATCGTAGCGCGGGCGGTGGGGCTCGGTTACCGCGGCAATGCGCGCCAGGGTCGCGACCGCTTCCACGGGGAATCGGCCGCTCGCCGACTCGGCTGACAGCATCACGGCATCCGTTCCATCGAGGATGGCGTTGGCGACGTCGGTGGATTCGGCGCGGGTCGGCCGGCGTGAGTGGGTCATCGACTCGAGCATCTGGGTCGCGGTGATCACCGGCTTGCCGGCGCGGATCGCCTTGCGCATCAGGCCTTTCTGGAGAATGGCGATCTGTTCCACCGGCACTTCGACGCCGAGGTCGCCGCGGGCGATCATGATGCCGTCCGCCGCCGCAAGGATCTCGTCGATGCGATCGAGCGCCCTTGCCCGCTCGATCTTGGCGACGACGAAGGGTTCGTGACCGATCGCGCGACCGGCGGCACGCACCGCTTCGATGTCGGCCCCGGACTCGACGAAGGACTGGCTGACGATGTCGATACCTTCGCCCAGCGCGAACTCCAGGCACCTCCGGTCGTGTTCCGTGAAGGCGGAGATGCCGAGGTCGACTCCGGGCAGGTTGACGCCCTTGCGCGAGCGGATCTCGCCGCCGACCACGACGCGACAGTGGACTTCGCATCCACGGATAGATTCGACCTGCAGATCGACGATGCCGTCGTTGACGAACAGGTGGTCGCCGGGCCCTGCAACCTGCGGCAGTCGGGCAAAACTGACGAACGCGCGCGTCGCGTCTCCCTCGATCTCGTCGGTCGTCAGGACGAACGAGGCGCCCGCCTGCAACTCAATCGGCTCGCCGGCGATCCTGCCGAGACGAATCTTCGGACCCGGGAGATCCACAAGGATCGCGAGGTCGCGTTCCGCCGCCGCGGCAGCCGCGCGAAGGTTGCGGATGTCGCGTCCGTGGTCGTCGAACGTGCCGTGGGAGAAGTTGAGCCGCGCCACGTCCTGCCCGGCGCGGATCATCGCTTCCATCGTCGCCGGCGCGGACGACGCCGGGCCGATGGTCGCGACGATCTTCGTGGCATGGTTCCGCAGTGGGGTCATGGGTACTCTCCGGTCGTCGATCCCGCGAACCGACCCTAGCCGGAACCGCGGCAGCGACCCAACGATCAGCGTCTCCGTGGCCCGGCCGGCACCTTGTCCGATCGACAGACCGGGGAACCGGTCCCAACACAGCGGCCGGACAGGAGACCGCTGCCCTTGGCGTCGTTCGTTCCCTGTGAGAAACAGCGCCCATGGGCCATTCCCCGACCACATCCGGAGGCGGCGACCACGCGCATCCTGCGAAGCCAGCGTCGTCCGCCCACCACGCCCGCGACGCGCGCCGCGTCGCCTGCGCCGTGGTGACGGTGTCGGACACGAGGACCGGGGAGAACGACACCTCGGGAGGCGAGATCCGCTCCCGGCTCGAGAAGGCGGGGCACCGCGTGGAGGCCTACCGCATCGTCGCCGACGATCCCGCCCTGGTGCGCCGTTTGCTCGAAGAGTTCGCTGCCGACAACCGCGTCGAGGCCGTGCTGTTGTCCGGCGGCACCGGCATCGCCGCGCGCGACACCACCTTCGAAGCCGTCACGTCCCTGCTCACCAAGCGTATCGACGGCTTCGGCGAACTCTTTCGCATGCTCAGCTTCGAGGAGATCGGCGCGGCCGCGATGCTGTCGCGGGCGGTGGCGGGCCTGGCCGGCACCATGGCCGTGTTCTCGATGCCGGGATCGACGGCGGCCTGCCGCCTGGCGATGGACCGACTCATTCTTCCCCAGCTCGCCCACGTGGTGGGCCTGGCCAGGCCGCGGGAGCCCGACGCTTGAGCATGCGGGGACGGCGTAGCGACGATGGTCGCCGAAATCGGGAGGCGAAGTGAAGGTTCGCCTCCTCTACTTCGGCATCGTTCGCGAGAAGCTCGGACGGCGCGAGGAAACGCGCGCCTGCACGGACGGCGCGACGGTGGCCGACCTGCTGACCGAGCTGGCCGGCAGCGACGGCATCTTTGCCCTCGGCGCGGGCGTGCTGAGGGTGGCGGTCAACCGCGAGTACGTGGACGACACGCACGTGCTCGCCGACGACGACGAAGTGGCCGTGATCCCGCCGGTAGCCGGCGGAAGCGGCGCGCCGCAACCGGCGGCAAGAGCCTGAGACAGGGAGAGAGGACGAACGATGTTCGAGATTACCGAGCAGCCCATCGACCTCAACGCCCTGGTGGCTCACGTCCAGGATCCCGCCGCCGGCGCCGTCACCACGTTCCTCGGCACCACGCGCGCCACCAATCGCGGCCGCAACGTGCTGCGCCTGGAGTACGAAGCCTACGCGGAAATGGCCGTGGAGGAGTTCCGCAAGATCGCGGTCGCAGCCGCATCACGCTGGGAACTGACACGCGTGGCCATCGTCCATCGCGTGGGCGTGGTGCCCCTGGGCGAGTCCAGCGTCGTCATCTCGGTGTCGGCGCCCCACCGGCGCGAATCGATCGAAGCCTGCCGCTTCTGCATCGACTCGCTCAAGCTGGTGGCGCCGATCTGGAAGAAGGAGCACTTCGAGGGCGGCGAAGTGTGGATCGGATCCCTCGCCGATTGCGACCACGGCGACCATCACGACCACGAGCATGCGGAAGCCGATGCCGCCGGGAGCGCTACGTCCCGCCGCTGAAGAAAGCCCTCAGGCGGTCAGCACGGCGTCCAGGGGAAGGCTCGGCGGAGGAACCCCGGTTTCCTCGCAGCGCCGCCGGTAGTGCACGAAATACACCCCCTGCACCGTGGTCAGCGCCAGCAGGGCGAGGATGGACGCCGGCAACACGGCCACTTCGGGAACCCGCGCCGCCAGCCACGGCAGGACCTGGCCGATCAGCGTGTAGAACGCGAGGCGCCAGCGGCTGCCCTCGGTGAGCCGCGCGCTCGCCGTCAGGGGCCAGAACACCGGCGCCAGGGCCGGGGCGCGCTGCCACTGCCACAGGGCGGCGGGCACCTGGTCTTTCTCGAGGAGGATCACGAGGAAGGGGAGGAAGCTGAAGCGGACGAGGATGGAGACCAGGATCACGATGCCGGCGACGGCGCTGATGGGAATGAGGGCAGGGCCGTCGCCGAGGGCGAAGCTCACCGACACGAGCATGGCCGCCTCGGCTGTCCAGGCGATGAAGATGGCGATGATGGCGTAGGCCACCAGGGGCCCGGCCTTGCGCGCCATGAGCATCAGCACGGGCCCCCAGGTCAGTTGCCTGCCTTCGAGCTGGGCGGAGAACAGCACGGCCGGCAGCATCGTCATCACGAGGCCCGAGGTGATGCTCACCAGGAAGGGAAGCAAGGGGGGCGGCGCGTCGCCGCCGGGAGGGGGAGCCGACATCGTGGCCACGGCGACGAGGGCCGACAGGGCCAGCCACAGCACCAGGTCGGGGCGAAGCAGGGCCCAGCCCTGGAGCATTTCGCGGGGGAAGACCGTCAGAAGCCAGCGCAGGAACACCGGCGGGCCTTAACGGACGGGCCCCACGCGCGCAACTCGGCTTGCCGCCGTCGCGAGCTGCCGCCCGCATTGTTTCCGCAGCGAGGCGCATGGTAGGTTCGGCCCCTTCCATGACGAGATATCGTACCGGTCGCCGAGGCGCGGAAGGCTGCCGTGCACGAGTCCCCCTCCGTGCGTGGGCGGCCGTCGTCGCCCTCCTCGTGGTGGGAAGCGGCTGTGCCGCCATCTCCCGTCCCGGGACAGAACGAACCCGCACCCACATCAACGGTATCGACCGCGCCGAGTTCCGCGCCCAGCCCCTGGTCACCCGCAGCGACCTGGCCCGCGGCTACTTCCTGGCCGCGGTCGTCGCCCGTTTCGACAACGACTACGAAACCGCCATGCGCGAGACGGCGCGTGCGGTGGAGGTGGCCCCGGACGTCCCGCGGCTGCGCTCCGAACTGGCCGAGCTCTACGTTCGCGCGGGCGAATTGCGCAAGGCCCGCGAGCAGGCTTCCGCGCTGATGGTCCTCCAGCCCGCCGACCTCGAGGCGAAGCTGTTCGCCGGGCGCGTGGACATCGGGCTGCAGGAGTACACGCGCGCCATCAGCGTCTACCAGGACGTGCTGAACCTCAGCAAGGACAACGAGGAAGCCCTCGTCCTGCTCGGCGCCCTCTACAGCCGCATCGGCCAGCACGAACACGCCGTCGAGGTGCTGCGGCGCGCGATCTCGCTGAGGCCCGAATCCTTCATCGCGAATTTCGGGCTTGGCAAGTCGCTGGCGGCCACCGGCAAGTACGACGAGGCCCTGCGTGCCCTGCGCCACGCCGCCCGCCTCAATTCCTCGATCGCCGAACTGCACCTGCACACGGGCTTCGTCTACGACCGCCTGGGCATGCGCCGCAAGGCGGTGGACAGCTTCAACCGGGCCATCGACTTCAATCCCCAGCTCGAGCAGGCCCGGCGCCAGATCGGCGCCCTCGACGAGAACGACCCGGGCCTGGAAGCCAAGCTGCGCAAGTACGAGAAGCTGGTGGATTTTGCCGAGGACCCGCTGGTGACCTGTGCCAAGATCGGCCTCATCGATTTCCAGCGCGGCGACTACCTGAGGGCCATCACGGGTTTCCACATCGTGCTCGGCGCGCGTCCCGGCGAAGACGAGATCCGCTACTGGCTGGCCCTGGCCTACGACAAGGTCGGCGACAGCGACGGCACCGCCCGCGAGCTGGCGGCGGTCTCCCCGCGCGCCGCCCGCTACGTGGATGCGCGCCTCTTCCTCAGCAGCATCCTCGAGGAGAAGGGCGACCTGGACGGCGCCATCGACGCGGTCCAGAAGCTGCTGGTGGGCGCGCCGGACAACACCGACGGCCTGCGCCGCCTGATCGCCCTGTACCGCGAGAAGAAGCGCTACTCGGACGCGATCGGGACGGCCAAGAGGCTCGTCGCCCTCGAGCCGGCCAACGACGGCTTTCTTTACGGCCTGGCCTGGCTCTACGACGAGTCCGGCGCCAAGGACGAAGCCGTCGAAACCTTGAAGCGCGTGATCGCGCTCAACCCCCAGAATGCCGACGCGCTGAACCACCTCGGCTACACCTGGGCCGAGCGCGGCGAGAACATCGACGAGGCCGAAGCGCTCATCCGCCGCGCCCTCGAACTGCATCCCGACAACGCCGCCATCGTGGACAGCCTGGCGTGGGTGCACTACCAGCGCGGCGACTTCAAGACGGCGGTGAAGGAACTGGAAAGGGCCACGGCCCTCGGCGGCAGGGACCCCGTCATCGTCGAGCACCTCGGCGATGTGTACCTGAAGGTGGGGCGCGACGTGGACGCCGAGCGCAGCTATCGCGACGCCGCGGCGCGCACCGAGGATCCGGAGCAGCGCAAGTCCCTCGAGCGCAAGATCCAGGACATCCGTTCCGGCTGGGCCGGCACGAAGGGCGCACCGGCCGGTGAGGGTATCTGAGCCCGTCCGGCGCCGCGCCGGGTTCCTGATTCTGGCCGCGACGCTGGCCCTGCTGCCGTCCTGCGCCGCAACGGTCGCGCGCACGCCGGCCGCTCCCCTGCCCACGGGCACCGCTCCCACCGTCGCCCAGGCCCTGCAGGTGCTCGAGGCCCGCGACAAAGCCCTGGCCACCTTCCGCGCCCAGGCCCGCCTCGAGTACAACTCCCCGGAGCAGAGCTTCCGTTCCACCCAGGTGGTGGTGGTGCGCGCGCCGTCGAGCGCGCGCATCGACGTGATGCATCCCTTCGGGGTCAGCTACTCGGTGGCAACGGACGGCAAGGCCCTGTCGGCCTTCGATCGCCGCCAGAGCGTCTACTACCAGGGCAAGGCCGAGGCCGAGAGCTTCCGCCGCTTCATCGGCATCCCCATGGGAGCCAGCGACTTCGCGGCCGTGCTTCGCGGCCTTCCGCCCGGGCTCGGCGACACGCGCTGGGCGGCCGTGCATCCGGTGGAAGGCGGTTGGCAACTGCGGCGACGCCTCGGCTCCGGCGGCATCCTCGAATTCGTGCTGGCGGCCGACAGCCTGCAGCCCATTCGCATGAAGATCTCGGGTGACCCGGATCGCCGCGAAGTGGAAGCGAAGTACAGCGACTACCGCGACGTGGACGGCGTCGCCGTCCCCCACCGCGTCGAGGTCAGCTTCACCGACGGCAGTCGCCTCGACATGGAGTACAAGTCGGTGCAGAGGGGCGTGGTGCTTCCGGAAGGCGCTTTCCGCATCGACCGTCCGGGCGGCGCGCGCTTCGTGAACATCGACACGGAGGGCGGGGGTGGGACCTGAGCGACGCCCGGCGGGAAGGGCCCGGCTCTTCTCCCTCCTTGCGATCCTCGCCGTGGGCGTGCTCGTCGCCGGGTGCAGCGACGACGGCGGCACGGCCCAGCAGGCTGCCGCCCAGCCTCCCGCGGCCCTCGATCCCGGCACACCCGCCCGCGGCGACGCCATCGTCTTCGGCACCATCGGCGACGCGTCCACGCTGATCCCGATGCTGGCCTCCGACAGCGCCTCCCACGAGTACGCCGGCAACATCTTCGAGGGCCTGGTGGCCTACGACAAGACGCTGAGCTTCCTCGAACCGCGCCTGGCCGAGCGATGGGACGTGGAGGACGGCGGCCAGCGCATCACCTTCCACCTGAGGCGCGACGTGAAGTGGACGGACGGGCAGCCCTTCACGGCCCGCGACGTCGAGTTCGGCTTCCACCTGATCCGCGACCCGGCGACGCTGACGGCCTACGCCGAGGACTACAAGCAGGTGCAGTCCTTCGAGCTGCTCGACGATTTCACCTTCCGCGTGATCTACGACAAGCCATTCGCGCCGGCGCTTTCGTCGTGGGGATCGATGGTGGTGCTGCCCCGCCACCTCCTCGAAGGAAAGAACATCAACGAGAGCGACTTCGGCCAGAAGCCGGTGGGCCTCGGCTCCCACAAGTTCGAGATCTGGGAGCGCAACACCCGCTTCACGCTCCGGGCGAACCCGGACTTCTACCGCGGGCGCCCCTGGATCGAACGCGTCGTCTACCGTGTGATTCCCGACCAATCGACGCAGTTCCTCGAGCTGAAATCCGGCGGTCTCGACATGATGGGGCTGACGCCCCTGCAGTACAGCCGCCAGACCTCCACTCCGGTGTTCGCGCGCGATTTTCGCAAGTACCGCTACGTGTCCAACGCCTACACCTACATGGCCTACAACCTGAAGGATCCCCGCTTCGCCGACGTGCGCGTGCGGCGGGCCCTCGGTTTGGCCATCGACAAGCAGGAAATCGTGGATGCCGTGCTTTTCGGCCTCGGGCGCCCCACCGAGGGGCCCTACCGCCCGGGCACGGTATGGGTCAACGAGAAGCTCGAGCCCATGCGCCGCGACACCGACAAGGCCCGCGCCCTGCTCGCGGAGGCCGGTTGGAAGGACAGCGACGGCGACGGCATCCTCGACAAGGACGGCGAGCCCTTCTCCTTCCGCATCCTCACCAACCAGGGCAACGACCAGAGGCTGAAGACCGCCACCATCATCCAGAAGCGCCTGCGCGACATCGGCGTGGACGCCTCGGTGCGCGTGCTCGAATGGTCGGCGTTCATCAACGACTTCATCGACAAGCGCCGTTTCGAGGCCATCGTGCTCGGCTGGAGCCTGTCGCTGGACCCGGACCAGTACGACATCTGGCATTCGTCGAAGACGGGGCCCAAGCAGTTCAACCACATCGGCTACGCCAATGCGGAGGTGGACGAGCTGCTGGAGAAGGGCCGCCGCACCTTCGACGAAGCCGAGCGCAAGCGCATCTACGATCGCATCCAGGAGATCCTCCAGCAGGACCAGCCCTACACCTTCCTCTACGTGCCGGAGGCGACGCCGATCGTGGCGGCCCGCATCCGCGGCATCGAGGAAGCCCCGGCCGGCATTTCCTGGAACTTCCCCTTCTGGTACGTCCCGGCCGGCGAGCAGAAGTACGTGATCACCCAATGAGATCGCCACGAACCACAGCAGCACGCCGCGCCGCCGCCGCCGTCGCGGGAAGGGCGGCCTGAGCCGTGCTCGCCTATCTCTCCAGGAGGCTGGCCGGGTTCGTGCCGCTGCTGCTCGGCATCTCCTTCGTGTCCTTCATGGTGATGGCCCTGGCCCCCGGCAATCCCGTGGACCTGATGACGGACATGAACCCCAAGGCCAGCCCCGAAGCCCGCATCCAGCTCGAGAAGTACTACGGGCTCGACCAGCCCCTGCACGTGCAGTACGGCCTGTGGCTGAAGCGCATCGTCCAGGGCGATCTCGGCACCTCGTTCTCGCGCGATCGCCGCCCCGTCCTCGACAAGATCGCCGAGGCCCTGCCGGTCACGCTGCTGCTCAACGTGCTCAGCCTCTTCCTCATCCTCGTCCTGGCCATTCCCATCGGCATCTATTCGGCGGCGCGCCAGTACACGCTGGGGGACCGCATCACCACCGTTTTCGTCTTTGTGGGTTTCGCGATGCCGGGGTTCTGGATCGCCCTGCTGGCGATGATGCTGTTCGGCGAGCAGCTCGGCTGGCTGCCGATCTCGGGCCTTCGCTCCCTCGACTACGACTCGATGACGACGATGGGCAAGATCGGCGACCGCCTCTCCCACCTGCTGCTGCCGGTGGGGATCTCGGCCGTAACCGGGCTCGCCGGGATGTCGCGCTACATGCGCTCGAGCATGCTCGAGGTGCTGCGCCAGGACTACATCCAGACGGCCAGGGCCAAGGGCCTCTCCGAGCGCGTGGTGCTGATGCGTCACGCCCTGCGTAACGCCCTGCTGCCGGTGGTGACCCTGCTCGGTCTTTCGATCCCGGGCCTGATCGGCGGCGCCGTCATCGCCGAGACCATCTTCGCGATCCCCGGCATGGGGCGCCTCTTCTACACGGCCGTGCTGTCGCGCGACTATCCGGTGGTCATGGGCATCACCCTGATCGGCGCGGTGCTGACCCTGCTCGGAAACCTGGCGGCCGACCTCCTGTACGTGGCCGTCGATCCGCGGCTGAGGAAGCGCTGAGATGCTGGCCCGCCTGCGCTCCAACCCCCTGGCCGTGGCCGGCGCCGTCATCGTGGTGCTGCTCTTCCTCGTGGCCGTGGGCGCGCCGTGGCTGGCGCCCTGGGATCCCGACGAGTTCGACGCCCGTCACGTCCTGGAAGGCCCGAGCCTCCTGCATCCCCTCGGCACCGACGGCATCGGCCGCGACGTGCTGAGCCGCATGCTCTTCGGCGCCCGCGTTTCGTTGCTGGTGGGCTTCGTCGCGGTCGGCATCTCCACGGCCGTCGGCGTCACCCTGGGCGCGGTGTCCGGCTTCTTCGGCGGCCTCATCGACGCGGTGATCATGCGCTTCGTGGACGTGATGCTGACTTTCCCCACCTTCTTCCTCATCCTGGCGGTGATCGCCTACCTGGACGCCAGCATCTGGAACATCATGATGGTGATCGGCCTGACGTCGTGGATGGGCGTCTGCCGCCTGGTGCGCGCCGAGGTGCTGAGCCTGCGCGAGCGCGACTTCATGGTGGCGGCCGAGGCGCTGGGCATGAAGCCGTCGCGCATCATCCTGAAACATGCCCTGCCCAACGCCATGGCGCCGGTCTTCGTGGCCGCCATCCTCGGCGTGGCCGGCGCCATCCTGGTCGAGAGCGCGCTGTCCTTCCTCGGCATCGGCGTGCAGCCTCCCACGGCAAGCTGGGGCAACATCCTCACCGAGGGCAAGAGCACGCTCGGCGTCGCCTGGTGGCTGTCGGTGTGCCCGGGCCTGGCCATCCTCATCACGGTGCTCGGCTACAATCTTCTCGGCGAGGGCCTGCGCGACGTCCTCGATCCGCGGCTGAAGGCAAGGTGAGGCGCACGTGACTGCTGGGAAGACCCTGCTCCAGGTGGAGGACCTCGTCACCACCTTCGCCACCGCCGAAGGCATCGTGCGCGCGGTGGACGGCGTGTCCTTCCGCGTGGGAGCCGGCGAAACCGTGGCCCTGGTGGGCGAGTCTGGCTGCGGCAAGAGCGTGACGGCCCTGTCCATCCTGCGCCTGGTCCAGGCTCCCGCCGGCCGCATCGCCTCGGGGCGCGTGCTGCTGGACGGGGTCGACCTGGCCGGCCTCGCGGAGCCCGAGATGCGCAAGGTGCGCGGCGCGCGCATCGCGATGATTTTCCAGGAACCGATGACCTCGCTGAACCCGGTGCTCACCGTCGGCTTCCAGGTGGCCGAGGCCGTGCAACTCCACCGCGGTCTCTCCCGCACCGAGGCCTGGGCCGAAGCGGTGAAGATGCTCGACCTCGTCGAGATCCCCGATCCGGCCGAAAGGGCCCGCGCCTATCCACACCAGCTGAGCGGCGGCATGCGCCAGCGTGTGATGATCGCCATGGCCTTGTCTTGCGGCCCCGAGCTGTTGATGGCCGACGAGCCGACCACGGCCCTGGACGTGACCATCCAGGCCCAGATCCTCGAGCTGTTGGACGACCTGCGCCGGAAGCTCGGCATGGCCCTGCTGCTGATCACGCACGACCTCGGCGTGGTAGCAGAGAGGGCCGAGCGCGTGTTGGTGATGTACGCCGGGCGCGTGGTGGAGGAGGGACCCGTGGCTGCCGTGTTCGCCGATCCCGCCCATCCCTACACGCGGGGGCTGCTGCGCTCGGTGCCCCGCCTTGGCCGGCCGCGCTCCAAGCTCGACACCATCGGCGGCGTGGTGCCGCGCCTGTCGGAGCTGCCGTCGGGGTGCCGCTTCCACAACCGCTGCGACCTGGCCGAGGCGGCCTGCGCCACGCGCGATCCCTTGCTCGAACGTTTCGGCGACGACCGCAGCGTGGCTTGTCCGGTGGTGTTGCGCTCGCGAGGGAAGTCGTCGTGAGCGCGCCGGGGAAAACGCCCGCCGCCACGGTGCCGCTGGTGAGGGCCAGCGGGCTCACCAGGGAGTTCTCGATCGCGTCCGGATCCTTCGGGCGCCGCGGCACGCTGAAGGCCGTGGACGCGGTCGATCTGGAGATCGCGCCGGGCCGCACCCTTGGCATCGTCGGCGAGTCGGGCTGCGGCAAGTCCACGCTCGGCCGCCTGCTGCTGCGCCTGCTGCTGCCGACCTCGGGGCGCGTGGAGTTCGAGGGCGTCGACCTCGCATCGCTGGCGCCGCGCGACCTGCGGGCCACCCGCCGCCACATGCAGATCATCTTCCAGGATCCCTACGCGTCGCTGAACCCGCGCATGCGCATCGGCCGCAGCGTGGGCGAGGGCCTCGAGGTGCACGGCGTGGCCGCCGGCCGGGAACTGCGTGAGAGAGTGGAAGCGCTGCTCGTCCGCGTCGGCCTTGGCGCCGATGCCTTCGACCGCTATCCCCACGAATTCAGCGGAGGCCAGCGCCAGCGCATCGGTATCGCGCGCGCCCTGGCCCTGTCGCCGCGCTTCATCGTGGCCGACGAGCCGGTGTCGGCCCTGGACGTGTCGGTGGGGGCCCAGGTGCTCAACCTGCTGATGGAACTGCAGGAGGAGCACGGCCTGGCTTTCGCCTTCATCTCTCACGACCTGCGCGTGGTCGAGCACATCAGCCACGAGATGGCGGTGATGTACCTCGGCCGCATCGTGGAGTCGGCGCCGTCGGCGCGCATCTACGCCGACGCGAAGCACCCCTACACCCAGGCCCTGCTGTCGGCGGTGCCGACGGTGG
Organism: Binatia bacterium; assembly: GCA_046260515.1. Lineage (GTDB taxonomy): Bacteria > Desulfobacterota > Binatia > UBA1149 > CAITLU01 > DATNBU01. Next base: position 38,763 of record JBHEPB010000260.1, on the reverse strand, counting down.
ACGGCAACGATCGCAAGAAGAGGATCGTGCTGGGCGGCGACGTGCCGAGTCCGGTGGATCCGCCGCCCGGATGTCCTTTCCACCCACGCTGCCCGATCGCGGTCGATCGCTGCCGATCGGAAGTCCCCGCCCTCATCGATCGTGGAGGCCACAAGACGGCCTGCCACCTCGTCGACTGAGACGCCGCCCAGTCTGGCGCGCGCGAACCCCTGCGTTCCCGGAGCGCAGGTCGTCTACGGCTGAGGCGGAAGGTGATTCTGGAGTTCGGGGCAGTCCTTCAGGCAGAGCTTGGTGTCGCGGATGCAGTCGTCGGAGCAGATCTGGCCGCCCTTCGGACAGATGTGCTTGCAGGACACTTCGGCCTGGGCGCAGAAGTCGTAGCACCTGCGTCCCTCAGGGCCCGTGGGCGTCACGTCGGCGAGTCCCGGCATGGCGGCCAGCTGCTTGGGCGTGGGACAGCCGGCCAGGGTCGCCAGGGCAAGTGCCGCCAGGGCCAGTGAGAAGCCTCGGCGTGCGCTGCGGAGTCGTGATCGTCGTGTCATCGGTGAAGGTCCTCCCGCGAAAGCAGGAGGGTGCCCCGGCTGGGGCGGGACAGCAAGACGGCAGGGGCCGGAACCTCGCGCATGGCCGTCACGGGCTTGCCGCTGCGCGGGCCGAGCCTGGGCCTCCACCTCAGGAGCGGGAGTCCAGCTGGTCGAGCTTGGATTCCATGAAACGGAAGCACTCGCCGCAGACGCCGTGGGTCAGCTGGGGCATGGCGGCCAGCTCGAAGAGGCGGAGGTGGCGGATGGCATCCTCGACTTCCATCCATTGGCCGGCGCCGGTGTCGATGCGGTTGCACCAGGCGCAGACGCGTAGCATCGCGTCGGAGCGCTTCGCCCCCGGATCCAGCAGGGCAACCGTCTCGCGATCCTCCGACCGGAGCACCGTGGTTTCGAACTCGACGTTGCCGGACTCGTCGGCGCGGATGGTCATTCCCAGGTGGCGGCGACAGGTGGGGCCGTCGCAGCGCAGGGTGAAGGTGGTGCTGGCGCCCTTGCGGACCTTCTTGACGATCTGCTGGTAGAGCTGGCGCGTGGTGTCGTCCGAAAGGAAATCCCAGAGCACGCGGCCGAGGACGTTGTCGTGGAGGAGGTGGGCGGCGTCGTTGGCCAAAGCGAAGTGCCTCCAGCCTTCGTCCACTTCGAGGAGCTCGTCGTCAGAGTTGATGCGGTAGCGAACGATCCGGTCAGGGCTCATCGGAATTCCCACAAGGACGACGGGCGGGCTGCGGGCAACGCGATTGGTCGGCGTTGCCCGCAGCCTAGGCGACGAAGGCGGTGGCTGCAAAGTCTCCGCCAGAAGGAGCTTGCGAGGGAAGCTGCTGCGCCACGGTACGCGCAGCCCCACTCACCATCACGCCGTCGTCACTCACAGAGGTACTTCGTTCCCCGGTAGCCGCAGTAGCGCGGGTGGCCGGCTCCGCACTGCCCGTCGGCGCGGTTACCGGCCAGCAGCAGGAAATCCGGAGTGGACGGCGACATGGCCATGGCCGGTCGCCCGAGGCGGAAGCGGTAGGTGACCTGGCCGGTGGACCCGCCGATCACCATCTTGGCGCTGCGCACCCCTCCGGGGACGGGGCTGCTCGTCTTGTACATGTAGACACCCGGTTTCTTGCTGACCCAGGCCTGGGGCGGCACGAACTGCTCGTAGATCGCCGCTCCGCCCACTTCGATGCCGAGCGAGAGGCCGTCCGTCCTGGGGTCGCTGCCGCCCTCGCTGGCGGGCGCCGTCGCCGTGAAAGAACCGTCGCCGAGCATCCCGTTGCTCTCGACGCGGAAGCGCGCCTTGATCTGCGAGAAGCCGCGCATCGTGTCCGAGGCCACGCACTCTCCGCCCAAGCAGTGGGCGTCCATGCAGGCGTCGCCGCTGCTGCAGGGCTCGTTGTTGGGGACGGCGGCGCAGGTGCCGGTGCCGTCGCAGACGTCGTCCCAGCAGAGTTCGCCGGCTCCCGCGCAGGGAACCCCGGCCAGGTCGAAAGTGCAGTTGAGGCGGCAGCAGTCGCCTCCCCTGTTGTTGCCGTCGTCGCACTGCTCGCCGGGATCCAGCACGCCGTCGCCGCAACCGGCGGGGATGGCTTCCCCGATGCAGGAAGCCGCGGAGACCCCGTTCTCGATGGCGCCCGCGGAGCACGAGGAGAAACTGTCGTCGAGGCTGGTGTAGAGCGTGGGCCACATGATGTACGCCGCGGGAACCGACTCGCAGCCGGATCCGGGCTGGCCGTCGTGCAGGGCGCCGAGGTTGTGACCGATTTCGTGGGCGACCAGCAGGGTGGCCAGGTAGCCCGGGCGGGAGGTTACCTGGCTGAGGCCCGTGCCGTGCACCGGGTCGCAGACGCCGCCCAGCCAGGCCACGCCGATGGGCCCGCCGAGGTCGCTGCCGAGGACGAGGTGCGTGATGTCGCCGGCGCTGATCGAGAACGTGGGATCGTTGCTCCTGGCGATCGCGAGGTCGCCGAGGACTTCCACGGCGCTGGTGCCGGTGGTCGGGAAGGGCTGCGCCGACGCGGAGGTGTAGATCACCATCTGCCGGATCTGCAGCGCGACCCCGAGGTCGGCCTGGTAGATGCCGTCCACCTGGTTGAAGAGGTCCTGAAGGTGCCCGGGAGCATCCTCGCCGAAGCGGTTCCAGAACTGCGCATCGGCCACGACGGAGACGTCGAGCAGTCGCATCGGGCCGCCTGCCGATCGCGCGGTCGTCGTGACCGCCGCTGCCAGCGCGGACGTCGATCCCGAGGCGGAAGAAGAAGCCGGGTGCTCGGCTCCGCAGGGGGCGGGTTCGCTCGCGGCGAGAACTTCGCTGCCGAGGCGGGCCTCGTGTCCGGCCTCGCCGCCTTTTCCGGGCTCGCCGGTGGGCTCGATCACGTAGACCTCATCGCCGCTGCGCACGAATCCGCTTACCCTGGAGCCTTCGATCGAAACGCGCACGACGCTGCCGGGCTGCCCTTCGACAGTGCCCATCCATGCGGACGGCTTCAGCGCGACCTCGCGTGTTTGGTCTCCCGCCAGCACCAGCTTCGCGCCCGGGGCGACGAGAGCGTCGTTGCGCTCGAGGCGAATGCGGAACTCGCGAGAGAACGCCTTCACCTCGAGGGCAACGGGCGCTGCGCCGGGGCGGCCGCCTTCGCGCATGACGCGAACCGCGGCCGGATGGCCAGCAGCAGCCGGCGGCGCGGCCAGGGAAGGAACCGCCAGGACGGGCACGATGAGCATGATGGGCACGAGGAAAAGGGAAGCCGCGACGGTCACGAGTGCGACCGAGGCACGGAGCCCGGCCTTTGCGCAGCGCTGCGAGAGGCGGAAGGAGTGTGGCTCGACATGACGGGCTTCCATACCGACGTGGGTACTGCCGTTGGGAACTTTCCGGTAGATGGGTCTTCTCCCCATTCCGATACGGAGCATCCGCCGGGATGCCCGGGTCGCTCCCCGTCTTGGACCAAGGGGAAACCCGGGGAGAAGGGAGCCGGGCCAAGGGTTTCTCCGCATTGGGGCTCGGCGCTCCGAAGTGTTCGCTGGTTCACACTACGGGCGGAATCGGCGCACGCCGTGCGTTGGCGTCGTGTCGCGCTGCCGCTACTTTCCACTGCCGCCCTCGCACCAGTCCGGACGCAGGCGTAGGTTCCTTTAGAGAACTCATGGGAACCACGGTCGGCCTTCCGGGGCTTCGTTTCTTTCTTGCCGCGCTGCTGGTGGTGAGCACGGTCGCCATCGCCACGTACTTCGGCCTAGGTTTCCTCGCCCGCGAAGGGCGCGACGCCCGCCACGCCGAGCAGATGCTCAAGGAGAGCGAGGCCCTGCTGCTGCTGGCGGTCGAGCTCCAGATCGGCGAGCGCGGCTATGCCCTCACCGGTCATTCCCGCTTTCTCGAGAGCTACCAGGCGGCGCGCGAATCCATCTCTGCGCAGAGCGCTCGCCTTCGCGACCTGGCCGCCGGTCGCGCCGAAGAACTCGCGCACCTCGACCGGCTCGATGCCCTTCTGCAGCGACGGATCGAGGTCGTCGACGAGGTCGTTCGTGCGAGACAGGAAAGGGGCCTCGAAGCGGCGGCCGCCCTGGTAGCCGGCGGCAACGGCGACGCGCTTCAGCTGGAGAGTCGCGGCATCCTCGAGGAACTCGAGGCCGAGGAGCGCGACGCACTCACGTACCACAGTACCCGCGGGCTGTTCGGAGCCCGGATCGCCCAGCTCCTTCTGATGACGGGGATGCTCGCCTTCGCCGCTCTCGTTCTCGTGGCCTCGTGGAGGGCCCACCGCGAGCATCGCGCGCGAGTGGAATTCGAGGCCGAACTTCGGGGACTCAACCAGGTGCTGAAGCGCCAGGCCCTGGAGTTGGTGGACGCCAAGGAGAGGGCCGAGGCGGCCGACCGCGTGAAGTCGGCCTTCCTCGCCACCATGTCCCACGAACTGCGAACGCCGCTCAACTCCATCATCGGCTTCACCGGCATTCTCGCCCAAGGCCTTGCCGGTCCCCTCAACTCCGAGCAGGCCAAGCAACTGGGGCTGGTCCAGGGCAGCGCCCGCCACCTGCTCGCGCTGATCAACGACGTTTTGGACATCTCCAGGATCGAGGCCGGCCAGCTCGAGGTGCGCAGTGAGCCGGTCGACGTGGGGTCGGTGGTGCAGCGGGCCGGCGATGCGGTGCGTCCCCTGGCCGAGGCCAAGGGGCTCTCCTTCGACGTGGAGGTCGCGCCGGAGGTCGGTACGGCGACTAGCGATGAACGCCGCATCGAACAGATCCTGCTGAACCTCCTGCAGAACGCCGTCAAGTTCACGGACCAGGGCGGGGTGATCCTGAGGGCCGGGGTCGTCGAGGCCGGGAGCGAGGCGGGCGGAGCGCTTCCCGGCGACCGCATCCGGTTCGCGGTCGAGGACTCGGGCATCGGCCTCGGGGCGGAGGACCTGGGCTCGCTCTTCGAACCCTTCCGCCAGATTGACACGGGTCTGTCCCGGCAGCACGAAGGCACGGGGTTGGGGCTCGCCATCTGCCGGCGTCTGGCCGGCCTGCTCGGCGGCACGATCGAAGCCGCGAGCCGACGAGGGGAGGGCAGTACGTTCGCATTCATGTTGCCGCGTGATGTCGCGGGGCACCGCCTTGCAGCGGTGGCGCCCGCCGCTGCGGGGGGGACGCCGACATGAAGGCCAAAGTGCTCCTGATCGAAGACAACGAGGCGAACCGCTACCTCGCCAGCTTCCTGCTCGAGAGCGCCGGCTTCGAAGTGACCCAGGCCTCGAGCGGTGCGGCCGGAATCGAAGTTGCCCAGCGCTGCACTCCCGATCTCATTCTCCTCGACATCCAGCTGCCCACCATGGACGGCTACGCGGTAGCCCGTCACCTCAGGACGAACCCCAATCTCGGCCGCGTGCCGATCGTGGCGGTGACCTCCTATGCCATGGTAGGCGACCGCGAGAAGGCGATGGCGTCCGGATGCGACGGCTATCTGGAGAAGCCCATCGACCCCGTCACCTTCGTTGCGGATGTCGGTGCTTTCCTCGGCCGCGGTCCGGCACAGGAGGGAGCATGACCAAGGTTCTCATCGTCGACGACGACGAGTCCAACCGCTACTACCTGAAGAGCCTGCTGGAGGGCCGCGGGTGGGAGGTCCGGACCGCCTCTCACGGGGAAGAGGCCCTCGCCGCCACACGGAGCTTCCTGCCGGCCCTCGTGGTCTCCGACCTCCTGATGCCGGTGATGGACGGGTACACGCTGCTGCGGCACTGGAAGTCGAACGAAAGCCTGCGCGACATTCCTTTCGTCGTGTACACCGCCACCTACACCGATGCCCAGGACGAGAAGCTGGCGCTCAAGCTCGGGGCCGATGCCTTCCTGATCAAGCCCGCCGAGCCGGAAGTGCTGAGCGCCCGGCTCGACGAAGTCCTCGAACGGCGGGCCGCCGGCCCGGCCCCGGCTCCGGCTCCGGAGGTGTCGGATCCGGGCGGCGAGACCGAAACGGTGATCCTGCGCCAGTACAACCAGGCCCTCATCCGCAAGCTCGAGGACAAGATGGCCGAGGCGGAGGCCACCTCGCACGCCCTGGCGCGCAACATTGCCGAGCGTGTCCGCATCGAGAAGGAACTACGCGAGAGCGAAGGGCGCTTCCGCCAGCTCGCCGAGAGTGTCCTCGAGGTGTTCTGGATGAGCGATCCCGACCGGGCGAAGGTGCTCTACGTGAGCCCCGCCTACGAGCGCGTCTGGGGCAGGTCCTGTGCCTCGGCCGTCGATGAGTTCTATTCCTGGTTCGACGCCATCCACCCCGACGACCGCGAGGCGGTGCGGGAGCTGACTTCGAGCCGGCGCACGGTGGGCCAGTACGAGCACGAGTACAGGATCGTTCGGCCGGACGGTTCTCTTCGCTGGGTTCGCGAAAGGGCCTTTCCGGTGCGCGAGGACGACGGCGTTGTTCGGCGCATCGCCGGCGTCACCGAGGACATCACGGAGCGCAAGGAGATCGAGCAGTCGCGCCGGGTCCTGGAAGAACAGCTGCAGCGGGCCCAGAAGATGGACGCCATCGGGACCCTGGCCGGCGGCATCGCCCACGACTTCAACAACATCCTGGCGGCCATTCTCGGCAACGCCGAGCTGGCCGCCATGGACGACAAGTTGTCGCAGGGCACCCGCCGCAGCCTCGAGGAGATCACGAGGGCGGGCCAGCGGGCCCGGCGCCTCGTGCAGCAGATCCTCACCTTCAGCCGCAAGAACACGACGGAGCTTTCGGTGGTTTCCCTTGGGGCGGTGGTGGAGGAGGCCGTCCACATGCTGCGCTCGACGTTGCCGGCGGGAATCCGGGTGGAGTTCACGGCCGGCGAAGCGCTGCCGAACATCCTTGCCGACAGCGTCCAGGTGCACCAGATCCTTCTTAATCTCGGCACCAACGCCTGGCATGCCATCGAAGGGGACTCCGGAAGCATCGTCATCCGGGTCGATTCCGTCGCAGGCGAGGACCGAGAGGCCCTGTCCGGCAGCCGCGTCGCGCGATTCGCCCGTCTCGTGGTGAAGGACGACGGTGTCGGCATGGACGAAGCGACGAAGGGCCGCATCTTCGAGCCCTTCTTCACCACCAAGCCCGCCGGCAGCGGCACCGGCCTCGGGCTCTCCGTGGTCCACGGGGCCGTCGAGGCCCTTGGAGGGACGATTTCGGTGACGAGCGAACCGGGAAAGGGCACGGCCTTCGAGATCCTGTTCCCGGAAAGCGTGGAGAGGGCGGAGCCCGATCGCGCTGCCCCCACCCGGCCTTCCCGCGGCCAGGGAGAGCACGTCCTCTACCTGGACGACGAGGAGGCCCTGGTGTTCCTGGCGGTGCGCATGTTGACCCAGCATGGCTACCGGGTGAGCGGTTTCGCCCGCGCCGACGATGCCCTGGCCGCCCTTCGCGCCGATCCCGACGGCTTCGACCTGGTGGTCACCGACTACAACATGCCCCAGGTCTCCGGCCTCCAGGTCGCCCGCGAGGTGCTGAAACTGAGGCCGAACCTCCCCGTGGTGATGGCCTCAGGCTACGTCACCGAGGAACTGAAGGAGCAGTGCGCCGCGGTGGGCATCGTCCAGCTCCTCGAGAAGCCGGACACCATCGACGGCATCTGCTCCGCGGTGGAGCAGATCCTCGGGCCCCGCGACGCTTCCCGCAAGGCTTGAAGCGTTCCAGCACCGCGCTCGGCCCGCCGCGGTCGAAGCTGTGCTTCCTTCCGACATTTCCTGCCCGGACCAACACCGAATCCGCTCCGGGAAACTCCGGGTCGCCGAGCACGCGCCCCGGGGACTTCCCCGGAGGTCTCCGCGGGATGTTCGGGGTGGACGGAGCGTATCCACCGAGGACTGTGCGGGAAACATCCGTCTGGTCCGCTGTCGTTTTCTTCGTATTCTGTCGGCATGAACACCAACCACTTGACCCTTCCGTGTCCGCCGTGCGAGGCCGAACGCCGTACGGCGGGATCGTCCATTGTCCTCGCGTCGAGCTCGCGGCAGCTGTCCACGACGGGAAGCGCGGTCCGGCCTCGCCGCGGCCAGAAGGGTTCGACCACCGTGGCGGTGGCGATCTCGATGGTGGCGGTGGTCAGCGCGACCGCCCTGGTCATCGACATCGGCAACCTCAAGGTGATCGAGGCCGAGTTGCAGACGGTGGCCGACCTGGCCGCCAAATCGGCGGCCCAGGAACTGGCCCGGGTTTACATCTCCGAAGGCCGCGAGGATCCGCTCACCGACACGCTGACGGCCACCGAGAAGTTCCGCATCAGCGATGCGGCCGACCGTCGTGCCCGCATCAACAGCGCCGGCGGCACTTCCATCGTGCTTCCCGGCAGCGACGTGACGATCGGGAAGTGGAACGACCAGTCCGGCGCCTTCGAAGCGGCGACGTACGGCGTCAACGCCGTCCAGGTGACGGCGCGCCGTGACGAGACCTCCAACGGCATCGTCAACATGTTCTTCGCCGGCGTCTTCGGTACCGAGGGCGTCCCCGTCCAGGCCGGGGCGGCCTCGCGCCTGAGCGGTATCCGCTACCTGCCCAAGGGCACCGCCGACTTCCCCGTGGCCATCGCGAAGGCCTGGTACGCCGCCCACGCCTCGCCCTGCACCACGGGCAACAAGCTCACCTTCCACCCCACCGGCTCGGCCCAGGGCTGTGTGGGTTGGCACACCTTCGAGAAGACGCCGGCCAACGCTGCCGAACTCAAATCCATCGTCAAGGGCCTCCGGCTGGGCACCTTCGTGAGCCCGGAGATCGACATCACCAAGTCGACCTTCGAGTTCACCGGCGGAACGCTCTCGAGCGTGCTCGGCGAAGTGATGGACCTCTACAACGCCAAGAAGAACGCGAAGAACGAGCTGCCCGTCCTCATTCCCGTGTACGACCGCGACGACTGCAGCAACCCCAGCGGGCCGATCCGCATCCTCGGGGTGGCGCGGGCCGTGATCACCCACGTGGACACGGGCGGGGACGGTCGCATCGAGGCGAGGGTGCAGTGCGACGTGCTGCCCCTGGCCGAGAGCGGCGGTCCCGACTTTGGAGTGCTGGCCGGCGGCCCGGACCTGGTTCGCTAAGGAGAATGAAGATGCGTACCTGCAAGCGTAGCGATGACAAGGGCACCCGCGGATCGGCGGTGCTCGAAGCGGCCTTCTCCCTGCCCGTGCTGCTGCTGACGACCTTCGGCGTCGTCGAGTTCGGCCAGGCCTTCTGGATCCGCCAGAACGTGGTCTCGGCCGCGGCCGAGGCGGCCCGTGTGGGTTCCCAGGCGAGTTGCCCGAAGGCCACCGAGGCCGAGATCCTGCAGGCAACCTGGACCACCCTCGAAGGCATGGGCCTCTCGCCTTCCATGGCCACGATCGAGCTTTCGAACGTCGGCGGTACCCCCGGAACCGACCTCACCGTGGACCTCACCTACCAGGCCGAGTTCCCGGTGCTCTCCAAGCTGATGGGGCTCTACTCCAGCGACGACGGCGACATGGACGTGACGGTGCGTGTCGTGGCCGAGAACGAGTAGGCCCCCTCTCGGATCCTGACCCAGGCGGCGGCGCTGCGCCGTCGCCTGGGAATCACGCTTCGGCCGGGGCCGGCGGGAGAGTGAGGAAGAACGAGGATCCCGATCCCGGCACCGACTCCGCCCAGATTCGCCCCGAGTGGCGGTGAACAATCTTCTCGACGATGGCCAGTCCGATTCCGCTGCCTTCGAACTCGTCCGGCCGGTGAAGGCGCTGGAACACGCCAAAGACCTTGTCGGTCTGTTCCGGGTCGAACCCCACGCCGTTGTCCTGCACGCGAATCACCGCGAGGCTGCCTTCCTTTCCTTCGTGAGCGATGCGGATGAGCGCCGGGTCCCTCGGCCTCGTGTACTTGACCGCATTGTCAACGAGGTTGGCGAACACCTGCTTGAGCAGCGACGGGTCGCCCCACACCCGCGGAAGCTGTCCCCTCTCCCACTCGATGCGCCGGCTCCCCACGTCGAGCGCGGTCGACGCCACCACGTCGTCGACGAGGGCGTCCAGGTCCACCACCTCGCGCTGAAGGGGGGAGCGCGCGCTGCGGGAGAACGCGAGCAGGTCGCCGATCAGGCCGCTCATCTCCTTCGTGGACTTCAGGATGATGTCCATCGCCTTGCGCCCGTCCTCGTCCAGCGTATTGCCGGTTGCCGCCTCGAGCAGACGGGCGAAGCCGTCAATGCGGCGAAGGGGCGCTCTCAGGTCGTGGGACACGGAGTAGGTGAAGGCCTCGAGCTCGCGGTTGGCCTCCTCCAGCTGCTGGGTCCGCCTCTGCACCCGGGATTCGAGCTCGATGTTGAGGTCGAGGATGGCCTGGTGCGAGTGCTGGATCTCGGAGAGGGCACTCTCGAGTTCAGCGTTCTTCTCCTCCAGCTTGCGGACCAGGGCCTCGCTGTAGCGCTTGAGCACGTAGTTCTCGTCGTGCTCGCTGAGCGGGACCGCGTGCTGCTCGTGGGGCCTGGTGCGGGCTTCTTCGATGGCCTGGAGCAGAACCGGCAGCGGGGCCGGCTTGGTGACGAAACAGTCCACGCCCACGGTCTCGGCAAGCTGGCGGTCGGCCGGCGAGTTGTAGGTGCTGGTGTAGAGCAGGAAGGGCAGGTGGGCGAGGGCGGGGTCGTTGCGGACTTCGTGGCAGAGCCGGAACCCGTCGAGGTTCGGCATCAGGATGTCGGAGACGACCACGTCGACGGCCGTCGTTCTCAGGGCCTCCAGGGCTTCCAGCCCGTCGGTGGTCTCGACGACTTCGATCCCTTCGGCCTCGAGCTGGGCCCGTAGCAGCTTGCGGCTGCTCGCGTGGTCCTCGACGATGAGGATCCTCACGACCGCGGCTCCTCCGGTTCGCGGTGCTTGCGAACCACGCTCTCCAGGGTCCGGGTAAGCTCGCGGGTGTCGATGGGCTTGACGATGCAGAGGTCGCAGCCGATCTCCGCCATCTCGTCGGGGTCGAATTTTTCGGGGTAAGCGGTAACGGCGACGACGGGGATGGAGGCGACACGCTCGTCGGCACGGAGGCGGCGGGTGAACGAGGGGCCGTCCATCCCGGGAAGGCGCAGGTCGAGCAAGATCACGTCCGGCCGGTCTTCGAGGATCATCTCGACGGCCAGCTCGGCGGACACACTGCGGCGCACCGAGACGCCGGCCGTCGCCAGCACCAGGCTCACCAGCTTGAGGTCGATCTCATCGTCCTCGATCACGAGAACGTGCAGGGCGGCAGGCCGCGCAGGCTCGTCCGCGCGGTCGAGGTACTCCGCCACCTGCGCGGGAAAACGGCGGGTGTCGATCGGCTTGGTGATGTAGCCGTCGCAGCCGGCCTCCCTGGCCTTGGCGTCGTCGCCCTTCATCGCGAAGGCGGTGAGCGCGACGATGGGAACGCCGACGCACTTCTGCTCGTCCCTCAGCTTGCGAGTGAGCGTGAGGCCGTCCATGCCGGGAAGGGCGATGTCCATCAGGATGAGGTCGGGCGGCGCGGTCTCGATGGCGACGAGGGCCTGGTCGGCATCCTCCGCGCGGTCGACCGCGTAGCCCTCGCTCTCGAGGATGTCGCAGGCGAGCTTCAGGTTGACCGGGTTGTCGTCCACGACCAGCACGCGCCTTGCCGCACCGCTGTCGCGCGGCGTGGTCACGCGCGGCTTCCGTTGCCCGCCGCGCCGCCGAGAGCGTGGGGCAGGATCACCGTGAAGCAGCTTCCGCTGCCGAACTCGCTCTCGACGTCGATGCGGCCGGACTGGAGCTCGACGATCTTGCGGGTGAGGGCCAGGCCGAGCCCGGTGCCGGGGTAACGCCGCGCCGAACTCGAATCGAGCTGCTGGAACTCCACGAAGAGGCGGCTGAGATCTTCCTGGCGGATGCCGACTCCGGTGTCGCGCACGGCGAGGGTGAGTTCGTGGGCGTCGCCCCGTCTCACCGTGATCTCCACGAGCCCGTTTTCGTCGGTGAATTTGACGGCGTTCGACAGCAGGTTGTAGAGCACCTGGCGGAACTTCTGGGGGTCGAGTACCACCGTTTCCACGTCCGGCGCGATTTCGCAGCGGATCGCCACGTTCTTCTGGTCGGCCAGGGGCGAAATGACCGCGCAGATCTCCTGGATGGCCTCGGGCAGCCGGAAGCGCTCGGGGAAGATCTCCATCTTTCCCACTTCCACCTTGGACAGGTCGAGGACGTCGTTGATGAGCTGCAGGAGGTGGCGGCCGCTGTTGAGGATGTCGTTGAGGTACTCGCGCTGGCGAGGATTGAGGGGGCCGGGCTTCTCGTCCACCAGGAACTCGGAGAAGCCGATGATGCCGTTGAGCGGAGTGCGCAGCTCGTGGGACATCGTGGCGAGGAACTCGCTCTTCAGGCGGTTCGCTTCGTTGAGGGTCTGCTCGAAGCGCTTGCGCTCGGTCGCATCGCGGATCGCGCTGGAAATCAGCACGCCGTCCTCGGTTTCGATGGGGCTCAGACTGATCTCCACCGGGAATTCCTCGCCGTTGCTCCGCACCCCGTACAGCTCTAGCCCGGCTCCCATGGAACGCACGCGAGGCTGGTGGAAGAAGCCGCTGCGGTGGGCACCGTGGCGGGCGCGGTGGCGCTCGGGTACCAGGCATTCCACGGGCTTGCCGAGCAGGGCTTGGCGCCGGTACCCGAAGAGCTTCTCGGTTTGCGAGTTGACGAGCACGATGCTGCCGGCGCGGTCCACGATGACCATGGCGTCGGGGGCCGACTCGAGGAGGTCGCGGAACTTCTTCTGGGCCTTCTGCCGGTCGCTCGTGTCGCGAACGGCGCTCATCACCAGGACCCCCTCCTCGGTTTCGAGGGGGCTCAGGCTGATCTCCACCGGAAACTCCTCGCCGTTGCGGCGCAGGCCGTAGAGTTCGAGGTCCACGCCCATGGACCGCTTGCGCGGCGTCTCGATGAAGGAGTTGCGGTGGGCGTGGTGGGCGACGCGGAAACGCGCGGGCAGCAGCACCTCGACGGGATGCCCGAGGAGTTCGTTGCGCGTGGCGCCGAACACCGATTCGGCCTGGCTGTTGACCATGACGATGCGACCGATCGAATTGACGATCACGGTCGCATCGGGAGAGCATTCGAGCAGGTCGCGAAAACGCGCTTCGCAAAGCTTGGCATCGCGCAAAACCTTGAGCTCGGTGATGTCCTTGGTGGTCTCGAGAAACTGCCGCGCTACGCCGTCGTCGTCGGGCAGGGCCTTGAGCGAGACGCTCGCGTAGACGAGGGTCCCGTCCTTGCGGCGGCGCTGGGCCTCGTACACCTCCGTGGCCCCGGAGGCGGCTTTCTCCAACCTTTGCGTCTCCTCCCGGATCCTTTCGCGGGGAACGGTGGCTTCGAGGAGGGAGCGCCCGATCATTTCGGACTCGGCGTAGCCGAAGATCGACTCCGCGGCCCGGTTCCACTTGAGGACCGCGCCGTCCTTCGAAACCAGGACGACGGCGTCAGGAGTTTCCGACCACCATCTGTCTGCGAAGGTTCTGCTCATCGGGCCGATCCTCTCCCCCAGCGCCCGCCGGCGATCTGCGATCGTCGTTCGTGGCCGGCCCCGCCTCCCGAGGCGGCCCGACTGTGACACGAGCGCCGGAATCGTAGTCGCCCTTCCCAGCCTTGGGAAGGGATGGCGCCCCTTTCCGATCCGCAGCCTTGGAAGGGGCCGGCGCGGGGGGAGCCGGCGGAAGCCGGTCCGTCCCCGCGCCGGAAGGATCGTTCAGGAAAGACGTCAGGGTTCCACGACGGTGGAGACGCTGACGCGGCGGCATTGATCGGGAAGGTCGGTGAGTCCGCACTCGTCGTTCATGCACTGCAGCGACGCGTTCTGGCAGCTGCGCACGTCGGCCCTGAGTTCGGCGCGGCAGGGCTGCACACAATCGGCGTACGCGGCGCGGGCTTCGATGCACACGGAAGCGGTCTTCCCGGCGGCGCAGGCCAGTCGCGCCGACGCTGCCAGTTCGACGCAACCTCCCTGGAGGGAGCAGTCGAGGAAGTCCTCGCGGGCCTGGCGAAGACAGGCCCGCAGGTCGGTCATGCACTGGCCGACACACTCGGCGTCCACTTCGACCTCCACCCCGGCGCTGACGGCCCCGGCAGGGCCGGGATGCGTCAGAAGGACTGCCGCCGCAGCCATGCCCGCAAGATGGAGAAATGTTCGCGACCTGCTCGGATGGGTTGTTCCTTTCTTTCTCATGTCAGTCTCCTTCGTCCCGGTAGGGGACGGTCGAATTTACAAACTTGTCGGCAACGGAATCAAGGTGGCCCGGGCGGGCAACTACCCGGAAGCGGGGCCATTCCGGCCATGGTGCCCCCCACAGGGAGGCGGAATTTGCCGGCGTGCCCACCCCGGCGGGCGGTGTCGGGGGCGTCCGAACTTCGGCTGCCGGCGGGAGGACGGCCTCGCTGTCGGGGGGTGATCAGGGCAGGTCAGCGCGAGGGGGGTACCTGAGTTTGTCTCTCGGGAGGTGGGCTGGATCGTTGCCCCCGGGCGCGTACACTCCGCCGCCGACCGCCCGATGCGTGCCGACCCCACTTTGCCGAGCCAGGGAGAAACCATGAGCTACCTCGACGCCGCCAAGGACTTCTACCGCGGTGCAGCCATCACGCCCGACGAGGGCCTGTGCTGCACGACCAGTCCTGTCTGGGTCCTGCCCGAGCTTTCGGTGCCGCCGCGCATGCTCGAGATGAACTACGGGTGCGGAAGCACCGTGCATCCGCGCGACCTCGTCGCCTCGCCGTCGGTGGTCTATGTGGGCGTCGGCGGCGGGCTGGAGCTGCTGCAGTTCGCGTACTTTTCGCGGCGGCCCGGCGCGGTGGTCGGCATCGAACCGGTGGCCGAGATGCGCGAGGCGGCGCGCGCCAACCTGGCTGAGGCGGCGCGGAGGAATCCCTGGTTCCGCGAAGAATACGTGGAGCTTCGCGAGGGCGACGCCCTGTCCCTGCCGATCGCCGACGCGTCGGCGGACGTGACCGCGCAGAACTGCCTCTTCAACATCTTCCGCAGCGACGAGCTCGGCCGCGCCCTCGGGGAGATCTACCGCGTGCTGAGGCCCCACGGCCGTTTCGTCTCCAGCGATCCGGTGGCGCCCTGCGAACTGCCCGCCCACCTGCGCGACGACGACCGCCTGCGGGCCATGTGCCTGTCCGGCTCCATCACCTACGAGCGCTACGTCGAGACTCTCGTCGAGGTCGGCTTCGGAACCGTCGAGGTCAGGGCGCGTCGTCCCTACCGCGTGCTCGATCGCGCTCGCTTCGGCGTGGACCGGCCCCTCCTCCTGGAAAGCGTGGAAGTGGCCGCCATCAAGGATCCGATGCCGGAGGACGGGGCCTGCGTGTTCACCGGCCGCACGGCGATCTACTTCGGCGCCGACGACTGCCTGGACGACGGCAAGGGCCACCGCCTCCAGCGCGACATGCCCCTGGCCGTCTGCGACAAGACCGCCGCGGCGCTCCAGGCCCGCGGCTGCCCCGACCTGCTGGTCACGGCCTCGACGTTCTTCTACGACGGCGGCGGCTGCTGCTGACCGGGCCGGCCCTTTTCGCCGTCATCGGCGGGCTTTCCGGCGGCCGGACGTTCCCGGGATCCCGCTTCCGCCGGCCCCATCGGGGTCTCGAGCGAGGCCGGCCGAGGCGGGGCGGCCCGCCGGCTCGACCCCCGGAGGTTGCCTCTCCCGCCCGACAGTGCTCAAACCCCCCGATTCCGAGCGACAGGAGCACCGATAGAAGCATGTCCGTCAAGATCCGACTCTCCCGGCACGGCAGCAAGAAGAAGCCCTTTTACCGCGTCGTGGTGGCCGACGAGCGCGCCCCGCGCGACGGACGCAACCTCGCGCTGGTGGGGACCTACGATCCCCTGTTCGAGCCGGCAAAGATCACCCTGGACGCAGAAAGGATCACCTCATGGCTGAAGAAGGGTGCGAGACCGACTCCGATCGTGGCCAAGTTGATGAAGCAGGCGGGAATGCCGGCCTGACCCGGATCGAGGTTTCCTTGTACGGTCTCGTTGACTTCCTCGCCCGCAACCTCGTGATGAACCCGGAATCGGTCGAGGTGAAGCAGAACGTCACCGACGACCTCTCCAACTTCGAGCTGCGCGTTCACAAGGACGACCTCGGCCGCGTGATCGGCAAGCAGGGGCGAACCGCCAAGTCCCTGCGCACCATCCTCAACGCGGCCGCCTCGCGCAGCCAGCAGAAGGCATCCCTCGAAATCATTGAGGAATGATCCTCCCTCCGACCGCACCGGCAACGCGCCGGAGCGGTCCGCATCCGTGAGCCTCGGCTACGTCTCGCGGCCCAACGGGCTGCAGGGCGCCGTTGTCGTCCACAGCGATCCTTCCATGGCCGATGTTCTCGCGCGCGGCCTTTCTGTCGAGCTGCTACCGCGCAGCGGCCGGCCCCTGGCCACTCGCATTCTCAGCGCCGCGCCGATCCGCGGCGGCGTGCGCGTCACCTTGGACGACGTCCACGATCGCAACGCCGCCGAGGCCCTCGTGGGCGCCACCGTCCACGTGCAGAGGAGCCAGCTCGGCGAGCTGGCCGAAGGCGAATTCCTCGACGTGGACCTGATCGGCCTCGAGGTGGTCGGCAACGACGGCAAATTGCTCGGCCGTCTGGTCGAAGTGATTTCCACCGGAGCCAACGACGTCTACGTGGCGCGCGCAAAGAGCGGCGCTGAAGTACTGATCCCCGCTGTTGCCCATGCCGTGCTCGACGTGGACCTGAGGGCCGGTCGCCTCACCGTGGCGAGCGATGCGCTGGAGTACGGTGCGGCCCCGGTCGAAGGACCAGTCGATCCCGAAGGAAGCGAAAGCGAGTGATCTCCTTCGACGTCCTCACCTTGTTCCCGGAGTTCATCGAGGCTGGCGCCCGCGTCGGCGTGCTCGGCCGCGCGATCGAGGCCGGGCACATCGCAGTGAGGGCCCACCAGCTTCGCGATTACACCGGCGGCAGTCCGCACCCGATCGACGATTCCCCCTACGGCGGAGGTCCCGGCATGGTGATGCGCGCCGAGCCAATCTACGCCGCCGTCGAGGACGTCCGCGCGCGCTTCGCACCGCAGCGCCGCATCCTGCTCACCCCGCAGGGTTCTCCCTTCACCCAGGCTTCGGCGCGCCGCCTTGCCGGCGAGTATGAGTCCCTGCTGCTGTTCTGCGGCCGCTACGAGGGCGTGGACGAGCGCGTGAGGCACCTGTTCGACGAGGAGATCTCGATCGGCGACTACGTGCTGACCGGCGGCGAACTCGGCGCCCTCGTCGTCGTTGATGCGGTCTCCCGCCTGGTGCCGGGCGTGCTCGGCAGCTCGGAGTCTTCGTCGTCGGAGAGTTTCAGCGAAGCGGATCTCCTCGAATATCCCCAGTACACGCGTCCGGCCGACTTCCGCGGCATGACGGTGCCCTCGGTTCTTACCTCGGGCAACCACGCCGAGATCGAACGCTGGCGGCGCGAGCAGGCCGCGGCGCGCACGGTAGCGCGACGGCCCGACCTGGCCGCGCGACGTTCCGGCAAGCGTTGAGGCCCCCCGTGCCCGACCTCCTCGTCGCCCTCGTTCACTACCCGGTTTACGACAAGAACCGCCAGGTGGTCACCAGCGCTGTCACCAACATCGACGTGCCCGACATCGCCAGGAGCTGCCGCACCTACGGCGCGGCCGGCTTCTACGTGGTGACTCCGGTGGACGCGCTGCGGGGCCTGGTGCGCCGCGTGATGCAGCACTGGGAGGCCGACGAGCAGAAGGACTACAACCCCAGCCGCAACGAGGCCCTGGCCCTGGTGCGCCTGGAGGCCGACCTGGAAGGGGTGGGCATCGACATCGAGAGGCGCTACGGCTGCCTGCCCCGCCTGTTCGCCACCAGCGCCCGGTGCCACCCTCGATCGGTCACCTTCGCGGAAATGCGGGAGAAACTGGACGGTTCGGGCGGCCCCCCCGGTCCGGACGCGCCCGCTGAAAGCGCCAGCAACCCGCGCCCCTGGCTGATGCTGCTCGGCACCGGATCGGGCCTGGCCGACGAGGTGATGGACCGCTGCGAGGCCGTGCTGGAGCCCGTGATGGGCCCCGGCGATTACAACCACCTGTCGGTGCGGGCCGCGGCAGCCGTTCTCCTTGACCGGCTGAGGTGTCCGCGGTAGGTACCTCGCTTCCAGTTTTCCAAGGAGCCCCCACACGTGGACGTCATCAAAGCCCTGAACGCCGAACAACTCCGCAGCGACATCCCGGACTTCCGTCCCGGCGACACCCTGCGCGTGCACGGCATCATCGCCGAGGGCGACAAGGAGCGCATCCAGGTCTTCGAGGGCGTCTGCATCCGCCGCAGCGCGGGCGGCCCCGCGGCCACCTTCACGGTGCGCAAGAGTTCCTACGGCGTCGGCGTGGAACGTACCTTTCCCATCAACTCGCCGCGCGTGGACAAGATCGAAGTGAAGAGCCGCGGCGAGGTGCGCCGCAGCCGCCTCTACTACCTGCGTGACCTTTCGGGCAAGGCTGCCCGCATCAAGGAGCGCAAGATCAGCGTTTCCTGATTGGAGCCGCGCTTGCGCGGCTGGAAAAGAAATCGGAGCGGCGCCGGGAGTCATCCCGGCGCCGCTTTTCTTTGAGGCGATGGGGTTCTCGCTACTGGCGGTCCCTGCCTCCGGTCCCCGAAGCGGCGGCCCAGAACGCGCCGTCTTCGATAGCCAAAAGGTTGGTGAGGGTGATCACCAGCATCGCAAAGGGTTTCCGTTTCCTGTGGATGGGAATTACAGTGCCCGCCGGGGCCGGGACGGAGTAGGGTATGAGTGTGGATCCGAGAATCGTGCATGTCGTCGACGACCAGGAACCGATCCGGGACCTGGTGTCGCGGTTTCTGGCCACCGTGGGGATCCAGTGCGTCGCGTGGGAGAGTCCCGAGGTCTTCCTCCAGTCGGCCGCCGCGCAGGTCATCCACGTGCTCGTGGTGGACGTGCGCCTGGTGGGCATGAGCGGACTGGAACTGGTCCGTCAGCTTCGCGAGCGGGGGGTGACGGCACCGGCCATCTTCATCTCCGGAGTGAGTGAAGTCCCCGTCGCCGTCGAAGCCATGAAGCTCGGCGCCCACGACTTCCTCTCGAAGCCCTTCACGGGCCAGGCCCTCATCGACACCGTCCAGGCCGCCCTGTCGCGGCACAAGGAACGCGAGGAGCGCGAAGTCCAGGTGCGCCACGCCCAGGCCCTCGTGGGCAAGCTGTCGCCGCGCGAGCGCGAGGTCTTCCTCGCCATTGTGGACGGCAAGGCCAACAAGGTAGTGGCCTCCGACCTCGGCCTTGCGGAGAAGACGGTGGAGGAGCACCGCAAGCACGTGATGCTCAAGCTCCAGGCGTCCTCGGTCCCCGACCTCGTCAAGCTGGCCGTGCTCAGCGGCCTTTGCGATCCGGCCAGAAGCGTCGGCACCTCGAAACGCTGATCCCGCGCTGCGCGGATCGGCGCACTCCCACGAAATTCCATCAAGAACGCCCGGACCTTCCCGGGGTGGAGTCGTATCGACCCCCGGGTTTCCCCGGGGGAGGGACCGGGTTCGGCGCGGGGCTCCCTCCCGGCTTTCCCGATGGGGCCCGGGCGTTTTCCTCTGCCCCCTCAAGGGAATCTGTCGTCTGGTTGTCGGCTTCCCGATTCGTAGAGTGGCGTCATGTCTTCTCCGGCCACCGCCACCGACTTCCGTCCTACGACGGCGCGCCGCGAGGAGGACTCGACGATACCCGCACATCGTGCGGTCGGGAGGGGGGCAGCCATGCGAGTGATGCCGATGTTGACCGAGCCTGGGGGGGAGAGGGGACCGCTTCCCGTACGGACGGCGATGCGCGTGAGCGAAGCGATGCCGGCACTTCCGCCGGGGCGGGCGGGCCGCCGTATCGAGGACGTTCCTGCGTTCATGGGGATCGTGATGCGCCGCGACGACCGAATCTTCGCGCTGCCGCCCATTCCCCAGAGCCGCTCGGTCGCTGCCCCTTCGGCGGCGCCGGCAACCCGCCGAGGAGACTTTCGATGAGCCTTGCCGTCGTTCCCAACCTGGACGCAGAGCTTTGCCTCGGCGCCAACGGCGTAGCCGTGGACGAGGATCTGCCCTGGTTTCCCCAGGATGAGGACGGGCAGGAGGCGACGGCCGAGACGGAGGAACACGGGGGCGTCTTCAAGCTGTCTCTCGTGGCCGACGCGCGCAACGCCATGGCCTCGCGCGAGGTCTCGGACACCTTCTGTCCGCGCAAGCCGCTCTCGCTGCAAGACGCCGGCCTCAACCGCGACTTCGTCGAGAAGCTGATCTGCCGTTCGCTTCACACCAACGGCGCCGCCTGCGGGCGTCGCCTGGCCCGCGACATCGGCCTGCCCTTCCGCATGATCGAGCCCATCCTCGACCGGCTGAAGACCGAGATGCTGATCGTGTACCGCAGCACGGCTGCTGCCGGCGACTACGAGTACGTTCTTTCGGACGCCGGCGACGAGAGGGCCAAGCGCTACATGCGCATCTGTTCCTACGCGGAGACGGCGCCGGTTCCGCTGGAGGACTACGTCGCTTCGGTGGCCGCCCAGAGCCTCACCCGCATGAGCATCGGGGAAGAGGAATTGGAGCACGCGTTCGCCGACCTGCTGATGGAGCCGAAGATGCTCGACCGCCTCGGTCCCGCCGTGAACGCGGGCCGCGGCATGTTCCTGTACGGCGCTCCCGGCAACGGCAAGACCAGCATCGCGGAACGGGTGGTGCGCGCCTACGGCACGGAGGTCTGGATCCCGCGGACCATCCTGGTGGACGGGGTCTGCGTGCGGCTCTTCGACCCTGTGCTCCACGAACTGGCTTCCAACGACGATGACTCGATGCTGCTCGGGGAACCGCTGGAGGACGCCCGCTGGGTGAAGATCAAGCGTCCCACCGTGGTGGTGGGCGGCGAACTCACGATGGACCAGCTGGAGATGCGCCACGATCGCCACAGCAATGTGAGCGAGGCGCCCCTGCAGATGAAGAGCAACTGCGGGGTGCTGCTGATCGACGACTTCGGCCGCCAGGCGATGCCCGTCTCCCAGCTTCTCAACCGCTGGATCGTACCCCTCGAGAAGCGCTACGACTTCCAGAAGCTTCCCACCGGCAAGAAGATCCAGGTTCCCTTCGACCAGCTCGTCATCTTCTCCACCAACCTCGCGCCGCGCGACCTGGTGGACGAGGCCTTCCTGCGCCGCCTTCCCTACAAGATCGAGGCGCCGGACCCCTCGCCGCAGCAGTTCTTCCGCATCGCAAAGATGGTGGGCCCGGCCCTGGGCATCCATCCCACCGAGGAACAGATCTACGGGATGATCGAGAAGTACTTCACCTCGGTGGGCCGGCGCATGCGCTGCTGCCACCCCCGCGACCTGCTGCTGCAGGTGCGGAGCTACTGCCTCTATCACCGCAAGCCCCTCGAACTCACCGAGGAGACCATGAACTTCGCTGCGGAGAACTATTTTGCCGTGATGTGACGCGGGACGGGGGCGGCCGCGGTGGCCGCCCGCCAGAGTGGGGACGGATGCAGGGTACGAGCGGGACCAGTTCTCCCCGTTCGTGCCCTGTACTCCATTGGGCCGCCCGCCCCGCCGCCGGCTTCCCTTCCGTTCTGCCGGACCCCGCGCCCGCCGGCCCTGCCCGTTCCCTGCCGGCTGCGCGGCGAGCATGCTCCGCCGGAACGTGCCAGACTCCCGCTCTTCACATCGTGCTTGTTGCCGGTCCCCCGAAGCCCGTTCGCTTCGCGGCGGCCTGCCGAGGCGAACGCGGCATGGGGCCGCTACGGCAAGGACGAGAACGGCGAGGCGAGAACAGGCATGAAGCGATTTCCGATCGGGTTCCAGGCGTTCCTGGGGATGACGGTGCTGGCGGCTGCGACCGGCTGCGGGGGGCTCTACGGCGGCGGGGGCGGCGGCGGCAACGTGGAGGTGATCGGCGAGATCGAGGCCATCTTCCCCGACGACACCGATCGCGAGATCGTGGTCTTCGTCTACAGGGTGAACGACGAGCCGGCCGACTGCACCGAGCCCGAGCTGCCCGACAACAACGCCGAGAAGAAGCAGAAACTCGACCTGGGCGAGACCGAGTTCGACATCAACAAGTTGAAGAAGGGCCGCATGGTGATCGCCTTCCTGCTGGACAACCCCGGCAACGAGGCCGACGGCCGCATCGACCCGGGCGATCCCGTCGCAGTGCTCAACGATCCCGACTGCGTGCTCGACGACGTTCCCCCGAAGTACGTGGTGGAGGCCGAGGACGTGCGCATCAACTTCAGCCTGGACGACGACGTTCCCGGCTTTCCGGAGTCGGGTCGCGCCGAAGCCGGCGACCTGAGCGAGTACCCGAGGCCCTGACCTTCGCGGAGGCGCGAGGGCCCGGCTCAACCGGGCCCTCGCGCAGCGTTCCCAATTTTCTTCCGTCAGGAGCATGTTCGCCACGAGTCGAGGAGCGACTCGGCGAGCGCGGCAAGCGACGGAGAGCCATGTTCCAGGTACGCATTCATGGTCGGGGTGGTCAGGGGGTGGTGACGGCGGCCGAGATGCTGTCGGTGGCCGCCTTCCGCGAAGGGCACCACGCCCAGGCCTTCCCGAGCTTCGGCTCCGAGCGCAACGGCGCCCCCGTGGTCGCTTTCTGCCGCATCGACGACAAGGCGATCCGGCTGCGCGAACCGGTCCTTGCCCCCGACGCCCTCATCATCCAGGACCCCACGCTGCTGCACCAGGTGGACGTCTTTTCGGGCCTGGCGCCGGACGGCTACATCCTCATCAACACCACCCGATCCTTCGAGGAACTCGGCCTCGGCGAACTGGTGGCGGGGCGGGGGGCCGACCGCGTCTGCACCGTTCCGGCCACCGAGATGGCGCAGAGGCTCATCGGGCGGCCGGTGCCCAACGCCGCACTGCTGGCCGGATTCGCCGCCATCTCGGGCCGCCTGTCGCTCGAGTCGGTCCACGCCGCGATCCGCGAGAAGTTCGCGCCCAAGATCGCCGAAGCCAACGTCGCTGTTGCCGACGAGGCCTGGAATCACGTCACCCAGGAAAAAGGGGAGGCCGCTCGTGCTCAAGCAGATTGAAGGTTCGGCGGCCGTCGCCGAGGCCGTGGCGCTTTGCCGTCCCGAGGTGATCTGCGCCTATCCCATCTCGCCCCAGACCCACATTGTCGAGGCCCTCGGCCGCATGGTGGACTCGGGAGCGCTCACTCCTTGCGAGTTCATCAACGTGGAGTCCGAGTTCGCGGCCATGTCGGTGGCCATCGGAGCCTCAGCGGCGGGCGCCCGCGCCTACACCGCCACCGCCAGCCAGGGACTGCTCTTCATGGCCGAGGCGGTCTACAACGCAGCCGGCCTCGGGCTTCCCATCGTGATGACGGTGGCCAACCGCGCCATCGGCGCTCCCATCAACATCTGGAACGACCACACCGACGCCCTGAGCCAGCGCGACTGCGGCTGGATCCAGCTCTTCGCCGAGGACAACCAGGAAGCCCTCGACCTGCACATCCAGGCCTTCCGCCTGGCCGAGGAACTCTCGATCCCGGTGATGGTGTGCATGGACGGCTTCATCCTCACCCACGCCTACGAGCGCGTGGACATGCCTACGCAGGAACAGGTGGACGCGTACCTGCCGCCCTACGAGCCCCGCCAGGTGCTGGACCCGGCCGATCCCGTTTCGATCGGCGCCATGGTGGGGCCCGACGCTTTCATGGAAGTGCGCTATCTGGCCCACGCCAAGCAGAAGCGCACCCTGGAGCTGATACCGGCCTGGGCCGACGAGTTCCGCCGCGTGTTCGGGCGCGACAGCGGCGGGCTGACGCATGAGTACAGGACCGACGATGCCGAGATCGTGGTGGTGGCCCTCGGCTCGGTGCTCGGCACCATCAAGGACACGGTGGACGGCATGCGTGAGGAAGGCGTCCGCATCGGAGTGCTCGGCATCACCTGCTTCCGTCCCTGGCCGCTGGCCGCGGTGCGCGAAGCCCTCTCGGGCGCCTCGCGCGTGATCGTCCTCGAGAAGAGCCTGGCGGTCGGCCTCGGCGGCATCGTTTCCAACAACGTTGCGGCGTCGTGGACGGGATCCTCCGACCTCGTGTACACGGTGGTGGCCGGCCTCGGCGGCCGCGCCATCACGCGCGATTCTCTGAGGCGCGTGTTCGGGGAGGCCGCCGACGGAAGCCTCGCGTCCCTTACTTTCCTCGACCTGGATACCGCGGTGGTCGAACGCGTCCTCGATCGAGAGCGCGAGCAGCGCCGTTCGGGTCCCATCGCCGAGACTGTTCTCCGGGAACGCGGCGCGTCGGCGCCGCGCATTGTCTGAGTCGGCCAGGAGAGAAGGCGATGAGCGAACAACCCGTACGCTTCTACCAGGCCGGAACCTTCACGGTGGGCAACCGCCTGCTGCCCGAGGACCAGCGCAGCGTCCAGGCCAACATGCGGCGCACCAATTCGCTCAACTCGGGCCACCGAGCCTGCCAGGGCTGCGGAGAGGCCCTCGGCGCCCGTTTCGCCATCGACGCGGCGATGGAGGCCACCAATCGCCAGCTCATCGCCGTCAACGCCACCGGCTGCCTCGAGGTGTTCTCGACGCCGTACCCGGAGACGTCCTGGCAGATTCCCTGGATCCATTCGCTGTTCGGCAACGCGGCAGCGGTCGCCACGGGCGTGGCGGCCGCCATGCGCGTGAAGGGCCGCAGCGACGTGCGCGTGGTGGCCCAGGGCGGCGACGGCGGCACCACCGACATAGGATTCGGCTGCCTGTCGGGGATGTTCGAGCGCGACGACGACGTGCTCTACATCTGCTACGACAACGAAGCCTACATGAACACCGGCGTGCAGCGCTCCTCGGCCACGCCCCCGGCGGCGCGCACCAACACCACCATGCCGGTGGGAAAGAGCACCGGGAACCGCTTCGGCCAGGGCAAGAACCTGCCGCTGATCGCGATGGCCCACGACGTCCCCTACGTGGCCACCGCCACCGTCGCCGACCTCCACGACCTGGAAGCCAAGGTAAGGCGCGCCATGGAATTTCGAGGCGCGCGTTACATCCACATCCTCGTGCCCTGTCCCCTCGGCTGGGGCCACGGCTCGGAAGCGACGGTGCGCATGGCGCGCCTGGCCAGGGAAACGGGGGTGTTCCCCGTCTTCGAGGCCGAGCACGGCGTGGTGACCCGCGTCTCGAAGATCCGTCGCCAGCTGCCGGTGGAGGAATACCTGAAGCCCCAGCTGCGCTTTGCCCACCTCTTCAAGGAACCGGTGCGGCGCGACGTGCTCGACCAGCTGCAGGAGATGGCCGACCGCAACATCGCGCGCTACGGGCTCGTCCACGATTCCGGAGACGAATCCTGATGGGAATGCCGCGCAAACCCTTCGCGATCACCCTCGATCCCGGCTCCAGCCTGGCCAACCACACCGGTTCCTGGCGCACGGTGCGGCCCGAGTACATCGACCGCCTGCCGCCCTGCAACCACGCCTGTCCGGCCGGCGAGAACGTGCAGCGCTGGCTCTTCCACGCCGAGGCCGGCAACTACGAGGCCGCCTGGCGCGCGCTCACCGACGACAACCCGATGCCGGCGGTGATGGGGCGCGTCTGCTACCATCCCTGCGAGACAGCGTGCAATCGCGCCGAGCTGGACGAAGCCGTCGGCATCAACGCCATCGAGCGCTTCCTCGGCGACGAGGCGATCCGCTGCGGATGGAAGTTCGCCCAACCGGCCTTGGTGACCGGCAAGCGCGTGCTGGTGATCGGCGCCAGGCCTTCGGGCCTGTCGGCGGCCTATCAGCTGGCCCGCGCCGGCCACGCGGTGACGATCCGCGACGCTGGTCCCCTGGCCGGCGGCATGATGCGCTTCGGTATCCCGAAGTACCGGCTTCCTCGCGAGGTCCTCGACGCGGAGGTCCAGCGCATCCTCGACCTCGGCGTCACCCTCGAACTGAACTCCAAGGTCACCGACGTGAAGGCGGCCATGGAGGAGGGCGCCTTCGACGCCGTTTTTCTCGCCGTCGGCGCCCACCTGGCCAAGCGCGCCTACATCCCCGCGGGAAGCGCGGCGAAAATGCTCGACGCCATCTCGGTGCTACGCAGCATGGAGACCGGCGAGCAGCCCCTGCTCGGCCGCCGCGTGGTGGTTTACGGCGGTGGCAACACCGCGTTCGACGTGGCGCGCACCGCCAAACGCCTCGGCGCGGAAGATTCCATCGTCGTGTACCGGCGGACGCGCGACAAGATGCCGGCCCACGAGTCCGAACTCGAGGAAGCGCTGCAGGAAGGCGTGCTCGTCAAGTGGCTCACCACCATCACCGAGGCCGGCCAGTCGTCGATCACCGTGGAGAAGATGGTCCTTGGCGACGATGGCAAGGCCCAGCCGACGGGGGAGTTCGAGACCCTGGAAGCCGACTGCGTAGTCCTGGCCCTCGGCCAGGACGTGGACCTCTCGCTTCTCGACGGAGTGCCGGGCCTCGAGGTGGAGGACGGCGTCGTGAAAGTGGACCCCGACATGATGACGGGCCACCCGGGCATCTTCGCCGGCGGCGACATGGTGCCCGGCGAACGCACCGTCACCGTCGGCATCGGCCACGGCAAGCAGGCGGCCCGCTGCATCGACGCGTGGCTGCGCGGCCAGGCCTGGGTGCATCCGGAGAGCCACGAACTGGCCACCTTCGACAAGCTCAACCCCTGGTACTACGCCGACGCGCCGCGCTCGAAGGCCCCTGTTCTCGACGCGATCCGCCGCCAGTCCACCTTCGACGAGGTGGTGGGCAGCTTCGACCGCAGCACGGCCGAGTTCGAGGCCAGGCGCTGCCTGTCCTGCGGAAACTGCTTCGAGTGCGACAACTGCTACGGGGTCTGCCCGGACAATGCCGTGATCAAGCTCGGCCCGGGCGAGCGCTACGCCTTCAACTACGACTACTGCAAGGGCTGCGGGCTTTGTGTGAGTGAATGTCCCTGCGGCGCGATCCGGAGCGTGCCCGAGGAAATCTGACGTCCGCTGCACGGGGCCGGTTCTCGCTGTGGGGACCGCCAACGAAAGGAGACGAAGCCATGAGAAAACAAGGGAGAGGAAGCAAATGGGCCGCGGCCTTCATGATCATGGCCGCAACGACCGCCCACGCCGGCACCTTCCGGGTGTCGAGCAACGGCACGGACAGCGGCACCTGCGGCGCCGGAACGGAGCCGCCCTGTGCGACGATCGCCCAGGCGGTGGCGAACGCCTCCGACGGTGACTCGATCGCGGTCGGACCCGGCTCCTACGCGGGCGCGGTCGTCAGCAAGTCCCTGTCGCTGTCCTCGAGTGCGGGCACGGGCGGCGCGGTTCTCACGGGCGGCGTAGTCCTGGCGGCCAACGGGATCGCCTTCGGCAAGGCCGGCAAGGGCTTCACCCTGGCCGGCGGCAACCCGGCGCTCTCGATCGCGGGCGACGACGTGACGGTGCGCGGCAACCTGTTCACGGAGTGCACGGTCGGCGTCGAGGTCACCGCCGGCAGCGATGCGGTTGTTCGCGACAACAGTTTCGACGATTGCGGCACCGGGATCTCCGTGCTCTCGGCCACGGCCGCGCAGATTCGCGGCAACCGCTTCGGATACATCCCGAACACGGCGATCTCGCTCGGCGCCGGCAGCTCGTCGGCCGTCGTGCGCGAGAATCGCACCTTCGGCCCGGCCGGCGTCGGCATCGCGGTCGATGGCTCGAACCACCTCCTGTGGCGCAACCTGGCCCACGGCACGCCGGGCGGCGGGATCGCGTCGACCGGCGCGCCGGTGAACGTGGAACTGCGCGAGAACCTGGTGGTTGGTTCGAGCGCCCCCGCCTTCAACCTGGCCACGGGCAGCGGCTGGGTGCTGAACCGGAACGCGGCGGTGGACAGTGCCGGGCCGGGATTCTACCTGGCGGCCGGCACCACGGTGGCGATGACGGGGAACGTGGCCATCGGCGGCAACAACGTGGGGATCCTCATCATGGGCGGCACCGATCACGTCCTGGAGGGCAATTCGTCGCTGCAGAACGCGCTGGAAGGCCTCGTCCTCGCCAGCGTGGGCGCCGGCGTGCAGGTGAGCGGCGGCAACCTGTACGGCAACGGCGGGTCCAACTGCGGCCTGCTCAACAGCTCGTCGAGCGCCGTGACGACCACCGGCGTCTACTGGGGCTCCGCCGCCGGTCCCGGAGCCGATCCCTCCGACGACGTATGCGGTAACATCGCGGCGGTCGTGGTCAACGGGCCGGCCGGAAGCCCGGCGAAGATCAAGATGCCGGGCATCAAGTAGGCGACGCGGTAGTTCTCGTTCGCGGGCCGTCGCCGCTTCGAGCGGCGGCGACCCGCGAACGGTTCGCCGCCTTGGCCTTGTTTGAGTTAACCCGCGGCGGCGGGATATGACCGCTTGGGCCATCCTGCCCGGGGAGAGAAACGAATGAGATTCCTTTGTGCGGTCCTGGCCGCGGCGCTGCTGGCCTCGCCGGCCCAGGCCAAGCCCGTCCATCAGAAGCAGGCCGTCAAGAAGGCGGCGACGCCAAACATCCTCTTCGTCATCATGGACGACGTGGGCATCGACCAGATGGAGGTGTTCGGCTACGGCGGCGCCACGCCGCCGTCCACGCCCAACATTGCCGAGATCGCCGACGAAGGCGTGCGCTTTCGTAACACCTGGTCCATGCCCGCCTGCACGACGAGCAGGGGAGCACTGTTCAGCGGCCGCTTCCCCTTCCGCACCGACGTCCTCGGGGCCCTCGGTCCCGACGACCTCGCCAACTCGATGACCTCGCCCTACGAGCTCACGGCGCCCAAGCTGCTGAAGCAGAAAGGCTACCAGAGCGGCATGTTCGGCAAGTTCCACATCACCTTGCAGGATCACGACCCGGCCGGGCTGGCCGGGCCGCACGCGCTCGGCTGGGACTTCTTCTCCGGGTGGATGGACACCACCGGCGATCCGTCGTCGATCGACCTCACGGCCGGCGGCGTGGCCGCGCCCGGCAAGTCCTACTCCTGCGGCTTCGTCCCGAGCAAGAAGGCCGGCGGCGCCGACACCGGCGCCTGCTACCTGCCCGACGGCTGGTGCCGCAAGTTCAAGACGAAGAGCGACGGCACGCCGCCGGGGCGCACCTGCCGCGACATGGGTGGCATCTTCGATCCCGAAAAGAAGTGCCGCAAGCAAGTTCCGGACTACATCGACTTCGAGAAGATGAGCGGCCACTACGTCTCGCCCCTGGTCTACAACTTCCCGAACGGTTCCGTTCAGGAGGTGCCGGCCACCGATCCGCGCTCGCGTCGCTTCCGCGCCAAGGTGGTGGTGGACGAGGCCGTCGAGTGGATCCGCAGCCGCCCCAAGGGCACGCCGTGGATGGCGACGGTGAGCTTCGCCTCCGACCACACGCCGCTCATGCACCCGCCTGCGACCGACGACCTGGCGGGCAACGCCGCCACCAGCGACCTCGACTGCTCCAACCTGGCCGTGCAGCGCGAGCTGTCCAATCTCATGATCGCCTCCATGGACAAGGAGATCGGACGCCTTCTCGTCGAGACGAAGCTCGCGCGCCGGACCGAGAACGGAAAGCTCACCTACGATCCTGCCCGCACCGACACCATGGTGGTCGTGCTCGGCGACAACGGCAGCCTGGCCCAGACGGTGAAGCAGCCCTTCAGCGTCCCGCGCGCCAAGGGCACCGCCTACCAGACCGGCGTCTGGGTGCCGCTGGTCGTCTCCGGCCCGATGGTCGAGGGCCCGGGCCGCGCCATTCCCCACATGGTCAACTCGACGGACCTCTACTCGCTGTTCGGCGAGGTGGCCGGGATCGAGGACGTGGCCGGCCAGGTGCCGCGCCCGGTCGATGCGAAGCCGATGCTTCCCTACCTTGTCGATCCGCAGCAGCCGGGCATCCGCCCGTGGAACTTCACGCAGGTGGGCACCAACCTGCAGGCCAACGGCGCCATCAACGGTCCCTGCACCATCAGCGACAGCTGCACGCAGATCCCGGTGACCAAGGGCGTGTGCGAGGACAACAACGGCACCTGGTGGGGAAAGAAGCACGACGCCGAGATCACCCAGGGCGCCCCGGAAGAAGGCTTCCAGCGCTGCTGCCAGGTGAACGAGTTCGTCCTCAGCCGGGGCTGCGACCCCACGAAGGACGGCTGCCCCTACACCGTGACGCCGCTCACCTCGCTCGGAATCCGCAACGAGGGCTACAAGATCGTGGAGAACGTCTGGCAGGACTACGTTTCGCCCGCGGAGCCCTGCAAGGAGAACAAGACCGTCGAGTTCTTCGAAGTGGACGAGGCCGCGCCGATGCCCCACCTCGACGATCCCGGCGAGGAACTGCCGCTGGACGCGCTGACGCCCGAGCAGCAGCAGAACTACGACGAGCTGAGCGCGGCGCTCGAGGCCCTGCTGGCCACCGACATCGAGTGCCCCGGCGACGGCAACATCGACCTCGTCGTGGACCAGAAGGACCTCGACGACTGGAGCTACTACAACCAGCTCACCGGTCTCTCGAGCGTCTACGACCTCGACATCGACGGCGACACCGATGCCGACGACAGGGCCATCATCGAGGCCCACTTGGGAACGGATTGCCGGCTTCCGTGAAGGGGCAAGGCGCTGGTGATGAGGACCGGAACCGCGTAGCTGTCCCTCGTGGACGGTGAGTCGACAGGCGGAGGTTCCGTTGCCGCGGGGCCGGCGCCGCGGCTTCCGAAGACCATCGAGGCGGATCCCCGGGCGTCGCGGCTGTCGGAGCATCTCCTTCGTCGCGCCCGTCCCCTCTGGAGCGGAGCCGTCTTCCACGCGGCTTCCCTCGCTCCCGGCGAAGCGGTGAAGGCCGCACTTCTTTCGGCCAACCAGGCCGGCTTCGTGGTACGCGGCCTCGAAGCTGCAGAGCGCCGGCTGGCCGAGGAGGAAAGGGGGTTGGCCTTGGCTGCGCAGCCGGACCGGAACGCGGCCGTGCGCATCTCCCGCCTGCTGCTCGTCACCAACGACGGCTCGGAGCGTTTCTATCGCAACGTCGAGGGCCTGCTGAGGCGCCACGGTCCCCGCCTTCATGCCATCCGCCTCGAGATCGACGAGCATGATCTGGGCGAACTGCTCTACGGACCGGACCGCGTGACCCGCCTCGTGCTCCTCGAGCACAAGAACGCGGTGGCGGCCTTGCTGCTCGCGGTCGCCGGACAGTGGCAGAACGAGGAAGCCCCGGCCTGAGAAACGGCCATCCTCCCGCGCGCGAGCCCGGGCGTCGTCCTCCTCGAGGAAGCGGCGGAGGTCGCTGGAACCGGGGTTTGTCCGTTCTCCCGGAGGGTCAGCGGCCCGCGCTGTAGATGTCGGGTTCCCTTGCCCTCGCGATGTTCATCGCAGTCGTCACGCAGGTGCCGTCGTCCACGCGCAACTGCGCGGTGACGCCGGTTGCTGCCGACAGAAGCGAAGCCACCCCAGTGGGAAGGCTGGAAAGGCCTTTAGCCGGGTTGTTCTGGCCCAGGGCCTTTGCGGATCCCGCACCGGCGGAACCGGGCTTCGCCTGCAGCCGCCGTACGCCGTCCTCGGTGGCCGCGGGGTCTTTGTAGGCCCAGCCCGTACCGGCCTGCTTCCAGCACGGTTTGCCGCCGCAGCGCTCCCCAGCCCGATCGACGAAGTACTCTGCGGCGAGGACCGAATCCGCGTACAGGCAGACGGAGTAACGCGAGGCGCCGGCAGCGGGATCGCCGAAATCGTCGCGCGTCGTTGCAACGACGAACCCCTTCCACGAGGCCTTCATCTTCTCGCTGCCCGGTCGCCTCTCGTCGATGGTCAGCGCAGCCTCGCGCGGCTCGATGCACCCGGCCTCGTCGAGCATGGCCGGGCAGGGTTCCACGACCGAGACCGACACCGTGTCCTCGCTGCTGCCGCCCGGCCCGGTCACCGTCAGCCGAAACTCGAGTTCCTGCGCGGACGGCGGCGCAGCGAACGACGCCGACGGCGAATCCGCACCAGCGAGCGTCACCGCACTGCCCGTCATCTGTTCCCAGGCCCACGTGTCGACGGTTCCGACGGTCGTGGTTCCGTCGAGGCTGACCGCCTCCCCGATGCGCACGCGGAGGTCGGGACCTGCGAGCGCGATCAGGTTCTGGATGCCCGGTCCTCCCCATTGCGCGGCCAGGATGTCGAGCAGGGGCTGGTTGGCACCGGCCGGCTCCGGGAATCCATAGGCGTTCGTGTAGGCTCCGAAGTTCGAACTGTGCCAGTCGAAGTAGTCGTAGCCGACGTCGTGCTCGTCGAAGAGGTCGAAGGTGTCGACGAGCCACTGGGCGCCCCCGCGCTCCGGAACGAGGTTGCGCGGCGTGATGCCGATCTCGCCGATGTTCACCGGTACGCCGGCACTCGCGTAGAAAGTCATGCCTTCCGAGAGGAAAGTCGCTGCCAGGTGGTCCTTCGTGAACGGCGTGAAGGTTTCCCACGGCGCGAGTTCGTACAGCCGCAGGCCGAGCCCCCCGTTGCCGGTCATGCTCTCCGACTTCATCCAGCCGCTGACGCGATAGCGGTGGCCCTGCTTCAACGCCACGAGGAGCTTCTTCGCTCCCACCATGAAGGTTCCGCTCGCGCCGCGGAGAGAGATCGACGCAGCGCCCCGGTGTCCGCTGCTCTCGACGCCCCAGCTGCCGCTCCCGGAGAGAGCCGAGCCGGACCAGTCGGACGTGAAGGAATGCAGGGGTTCGTACTCGGTCAGCGTCCACCACTGCGTCGGCGGCTTCTCGATGTCGATGGATGTCAACGTGTGCAAGACGTCGCCGTTCGTATCGACTTCCTCGACGACGAAGTCGTCCGCCCAGAGCCTGCCTCCCATCGAAGTTCCCCACAGCACCGGTACGCCGCCGTAGACCTCACTGTCGTTGACCGTGAACGGCGCGCCTTCGACCCAGGTCCATCCGCTCGTCCCGGGCGTCGCCGGGGCGCTCGGCTGCAGCGCGCCGGCCACGTCGTCCCACGGAGGAACCGTCGCCTCGGCATCGGGATAGGTGATCCCATAGTCCCCCCAGGCCGACGGGTAGGAGAGCTGGGACACCCATCGCCAGCGTTCGTACCAGTGGAACTCGTAGACGACGCCCGGGTCCGCAAGGAGGAAGGGGCCGTAGTCGGACGCCATGGACTGCTCGACGATGAGGAGGTGGTTCGGATCCACCGCGCGAACCGCGTCGACCAGCTCGGCGGCCCGGGATCGCCAGGTCGCGTCGTCCGGAGGCATGGGCTCGTTCAGTATGTCCCAAGCGGCGATCCACGGTTCGTCGCGGTATCGCGTGGCGAGGGCGACGAGCAGGGCCTCGTGCCGGGCCTGCAACGACGGGCTGTTCCAGTAGGGGCCCTCGTAGCCCGGCCCCTGGAATCCGCCCTGGGGGGCGTGCATGTCGAGGATGAGGCGGACGCCGGCGGCCCGCGCCTCCACCAGGATCCGCTCGAGCCAGGCCCAGCCTTCTTCTTTCCAGGTGTACGGTGCGGCTGCGTCCTCGAAGACCTTCCACCACAGGTTCAGGCGCACGACGTTCCCGCCGAGGTCGGCGACACGCCGGAAGTCGACCTCCGGATCGAAGTCGTGGTCGCGGAGCACTACTTCGGCGTCCTCGCTTTCGTCGCCATACGCGACGAAGTTCACGCCGCGAAGACGGATCGGCGTGTCGCCGGGACCGACGACCAGACCGGGCCCGCTGCGACGCACGAAATCCGCGGGAGTGGAGGGGGTCGCCACCCACGCCGGCACCTCCTGCACGGAGACGTCGTCGACACGGAAGTTCATGCCGGCCGCGGGGCCGTGGACGTAGAGGATGACCTCGGACGGCGTGCCCGAAGGATCGTGAGGGTGGACGCCGGCCAGCTTGATCCAGCGTGTGTGCGTGGTCGTGACGGCGTCCACGGTTGCGTAGTCCGTCGAGCCGCCGACGACCGTCTTGATGCTCAGCGTGGGCCTCGTCTCGGTGTCGTCGTCCATGCGCACCCACACGGACACGATGTAGCGGGTGCCGGGGACGAGCACGGCCGAGAGGTCCTGGGACGGGCCTCCCCAGCTCTGGGAACGGCCCGTGACGTGCATCGAGGCGTTGCCGTCGTGGGCTTCGTCGGTGCTGCGTTCGAGGACGGCCGCATTTGCGAAGGGGACCCAGTTCGACACGTCCGTGTCCTCGAACCCGGGATTGGCGACGATGTTCGCGGCTGATGCCGGCCCGGACAGAAGCGCGCCGAGCATCGCTGCTGCGGCAAGGAACAAGACTCGCATGAAAAGGCCCCCCTCTCTCCGCGCCGTTGGCGCGGAGCTCGCAGCATCCATCCCCGTCGGGGGAGGGAGCAAGACCCTTCGCATCGACGGGAAGGGCGCGATGTTGCGAAGCCTCCGGAGCCGGGCGCCCAGCCGGGACCCTCGGGGAGAATCAGCCGACTCGCTGCGCCGGATCCTGAGGAGTGCGCGTTCCTAGGTGATCTCCGACCACCTCGGGGAGGCCGCGAAGGCGGCGTGGATCATGCCGACGTGGGAGTAGGCCTGGGGAAAGTTTCCCCACATCGTCCCGGTGTCGGGGTCGAAATCTTCCGAGAGCAGGCCGAGCGGTGCACGGATGTCGCCGATCTTTCCCATGAGGGCCCGCGCCTCGACCACCCTTCCGGCGGTGGCCAGGGCCTCGACCAGCCAGAAGGTGCAGAGCGTGAAGGCCACCTTGGGCACGCCGAATCCGTCGTCGTGGCGATAGCGCTTGAGCCATCCGTCCACGGAGAGGTCGCTGCGGACCGCGTCGATGGTGGCTGACATCCTCGGGTCGGCGGGATCCAGCAGGCGCAGCGTGACAGCCTGGAGCAGGGCAGCGTCCACTTCCGTGCCGCCGTAATCGGCAACCAGGCATCCGCGAGCGGGATCGAGGGCCTCGCGAAGCACCTCGTCTCGAATGTGGGAGGCGGCCGAGACGAACTCGGCCTTGTCGCCCGGGCAGTGGACGTCGGCGATGCGGCTCATGCGGTCGGCCGCGGCCCAGCACATCAGCGAACTGAAGGTCTGGGGCCTCCACTCCGAACGATACTCCCAGATGCCCGCGTCGGGCTTGCCGGCCACACGAACCGCCTTGCGGGCCAGGCGCCGGATCAGGTCGAGGGTTGCGGGCGTGGCCTGTTCGCGGAAGCGGGCGTCGAGGAAGAGCGGAGCGAGGGCGAGCACCATCTCCCCGAAGACGTCGAACTGCCGGTGGGTGGCGGCCTGGTTGCCCACGCGCACGGGTTTCTCCCCGCGGTAGCCGGGCCAGTGGTCGAGGAGCTGCTCGTCGAGGTCCGTCTTTCCGTCGATGCGGTAGAGGGGCGCGAGGTCGAGGTCCTCGGAGGCCGAAGCGACGTTGAGAAGGAACTGGAGGAACTGTTCCCTTTCCTCGAAATGCCCGAGGAGACGGAAGGCGCCGAGGGCGTAGTAGGCGTCGCGCAGCCAGCAGTAGCGGTAGTCCCAGGTTCGCCCGCTGCCCGGCGCTTCGGGGAGCGAGGTGGTCATGGCGGCGACGATGGCGCCGGTGTCCTCGAAGCAGTGGAGCTTGAGGGCCAGGGCCGAGCGGATCACCTGCTCCTGGTACAGGGGCGGGATGTCGCAGTGCTTCACCCAGAGTTGCCAGTAGCGGACGGTCTCCACGAGAAAGCGATCGCAGAGTCTCTCCAGCGGTTCTTCGACCGGCGATCCCCACGACAGGACGAAGTGGCGGCGCTCGGTGAGCGCGAAAGCTTCGCCGTCGAGGTAGGAGAGCGGCGCGTCGGTGGTCAGTCGCAGCTCCGACTCGAACCCGAGGAAGCTCACGTGGTGGGAGCCGAAGTCGCGGGCGGGCTTCTTCCTCGTCCAGCCGAGCACCGGTTCGCAGCGCACGCGGATCCTCGGCGTTCCCTGCAGCGGTTCGACGATGCGCACGAGCTTGGTGGGCCGGAAGCTGCGCTCGAAGAGCGCGAAGCGCGGCGCCAGGTCGAGCACGCGGAATGCTCCATCCGGCGATGCGAAGCGCGTTTCGAGCACGTTGGTGTTGGGCAGGTAGCGCTGCACGCCCTCGCTGCCGTCAGCGGCGCAGATCGTGAAAGCGCCTCCATCTTCAGCGTCGAGCAGCGAAGCGAAGACGGGAGCCGAATCGAAGCGCGGCATGCACGACCAGACGATCGCACCGGAACGAGCGACGAGGGCGGAGATCTGGCAGTTGCCGATCAGGGCGAGTTCATCGAGATGCATGGAGGAGAATTCCTATCACGCCGGGGTTGGGCACCCAATCGCTGCGTGATATGCGAACAGCGATGCGTCGCGCCATCGGCTTCCTGATCTCGCTTCTCGCCGGCCTCGCCGTCCTGACGCTGGCCGGATATTTCGCCCTGCAGCAGGTGACGGGGCAGTGGTTCGCCAAGGACCTGCGCCTGCGCGCCGAACTCGCGGTGGCGGCGGCCAGGCAGAGCCTTGCCGAACATTGGACGGAGGGGCCCGCGATTCTCGCCGCCAACCTGCGCGACATCACGCGGGACGAACGGATCCTCGGCGCCGCGGCGTGCGCCGTCGACGGCTCCCTGCTCGCGGCGACCGAGGCCTATCCCCAGGAGTTCTCCTGCAAGAGCATTCTCCAGCGGATGCGCGCCGACAACATCGAGGCGACGGATGCGTGGACGATCAGCACCGAGCTTCCCGCCGGAAGGGTCCAGCTGAGCGCTGTGCCGCTGCAGGCCGGCGACCGCGCCCTCGGCGTCGTTCTTCTCGTCCACGACCTCGAGTTCGTGAGCCGTCGCGAGACGACGATGATGAACATCCTGCTCGCGGCGTTCTTCACCTTGTCGCTCGGCGCTTCGCTCGTCACCCTGGTGGCTGCGCGGCTGGCGTGGAAGGGCTGGACCTCGGATCTGCATCGCGCCCTGGCCGGGCAGGAGAACAAGCGCTTCCAGCCCCTGTTGCGCGACGTGCGCGCCCTCGTCGAAACCCTGGACACGGAGCGCAAGCGCGAGGCCCACTCCGGTCCCTGGGACGCGGCGCGCCTGCGCGCCACCCTCAAGGAGCACCTGCAGGGCGAACGAATCGTCGTGCTCGCCAACCGCGAGCCCTGGATCCACGAGCGCATCGACGGCGAACTGCGCGTGCTGCATCCGGCCAGCGGCCTCGTCACGGCCCTCGAGCCCGTGATGCGCGCCTGCTCCGGCGTGTGGGTGGCCCACGGCAGCGGGTCGGCCGACCGCGAAACCGCGGATGCCACAGGACACGTCCGCGTTCCCCCCGGCGAAGAGTCGTACGTGGTACGGCGCGTCTGGCTCAGCGAAGAGGAGGAGAACGGCTTCTACTACGGCTTCTCCAACGAAGGACTCTGGCCTCTCTGCCACGTGGCCGACGCGCGGCCCCAGTTCCGCGCCGACGACTGGGACCACTACGTGCGCGTCAACCGCCGCTTCGCCGACGCGGTCTGCGAGGAAGTGGATTCGGACGATCCCATCATCCTGGTGCAGGACTACCACTTCGCGCTCGCCCCGCGGATGATCCGCGAGAAGCTGCCGCGCGCCACGATCCTCACCTTCTGGCACATCCCCTGGCCGAGCGCCGAGAGGATCGGCATCTGCCCCTGGGCCCAGGAGGTGATCACGGGCCTGCTCGGCTCGAGCATCGTCGCTTTTCATACGCAGCAGCACTGCAACCACTTCATCGACGCCGTGGATGCCCTGGTCGAGAGCCGCATCGACCGTGAGGCGACGGCCGTGGTGCAGGGGACCCAGCGCACGCTGGTACGCGCCTATCCGATTTCCATCGAGTGGCCGGTGCGCTGGCTTCGGGACGTTCCGCCGCCCCCCGAGTGCCGCCGGAGCGTAACCGCCGAACTCGGGCTCACCGACGACGTGCTGATCGGCATCGGCGTGGATCGCCTCGACTACACCAAGGGCATCGAGGAACGCCTGCAGGCCGTCGATACCATGCTCGAACTCTACCCGGAGTTCCGGGGACGCTTCACGTTCATCCAGCTCGCGGCCCCGAGCCGCACCAAGATCCTGCGCTACCGCGAGCTCAACGAGCGCATCGAGGCCCTGGCGGAGCAGATCAACGCGCGATGGGCGGGGGGCCGCAACCCTGCCGTCATTCTCCGGCGCTTCCACCACGAGCCGGTGGACGTTTTCCGCTACTTCCGCGCGGCCGACGTCTGCTACGTGAGCAGCCTGCACGACGGAATGAACCTCGCTGCCAAGGAGTTCGTGGCGGCCCGCGAGGACGGCCGCGGCGTGCTCGTGCTGAGCCAGTTCACCGGGGCGGCCCGCGACCTGACCGAGGCGTTGATCGTCAACCCTTACGACCCCCGCCAGGCCGGCGAAGCCCTGGCCGCCGCGCTGCGCATGCCGCCCGACGAGCAGCGCGAGAGGATGGAGTCGATGCGGCGCATGGTTTCCGAGTTCAACGTGTACCGCTGGGCCGGCCGCATGCTGATCGACGCCGCTGAGGTGAGACGGCGCGAGCGCATGACCGGTCGCCTGACGACCACGGGGATCCCCGCAAGCGGAGGACCCGCATGATTCCCATCCTCGGCGACGAAGGCCGTGGGCGGCTGGCCGACCTGGCCCGCTCGAAGGTCCTGCTGGCCTTCGACTTCGACGGCACATTGGCGCCGATCGTCGCCGATCGCGACGCGGCCTTCCTGAGACCGACGACCCGCGAGCTGTTGGCCAGGGTGTGCACCCTTTATCCCTGCGCGGTGATCACGGGCCGCGGGCGAGAGGACGTCTCCGCCCGCCTCCTCGGCATGGGGATGAAGCACCTCGTCGGCAACCATGGACTGGAACCGTCGCCGGGAATGGAAGATTTCGAGGACGCCATCGCCGAGGCCCACGGCGAACTGGCGAGGCACCTGGC
>JBHEPB010000259.1:0-10815 GCA_046260515.1 Binatia bacterium | reverse complement strand
GGTCTGGGCGTCGAGGCGGCCTTGTCCCACCAGGGTGGAGATCAGTTCGCCCTTGCCCCCGACCCCCGTCCCCGGGCCTCCCCCGCCGTCGAGGACAATGGTGGCCAGCAGGAAGAGAATGACAACGGCGTGGACAGCCAGGGAGACGAGCCAGGAGACGCTCGTCTTGAAGTAGTCGCGACGCAGCCACGGGTAGACCGGGGGCCTGCGGCGCGGCGGCTGTGCCCGGTCCTCGCTCACCCGGGCGAATCTACCAGAGCGCTTCCTCAGCGCCAGACGCGACCTCGCGATCCGGCCGGATCCATCCACGCGATCCGGCCGGATCCATCCTCGCGATCCGGCCGGATCCATCCACGCGATCCGGCCGGATCGACCACGATTCGCGCCATCGTGATCCGTCGCGGCTTCGCCGTCGCTCGATGCTGTGGACCCTTCCCGCCGCCTCTGCCACTCTCCCCGCGATCCGGCGCGGCAGGAGCCGTCGCCGGCAACCCCCTCGACCACGGCGTCACCGCCCCGGCGGTGCGAAGCATTCCATCGGAGGAAGCATGAAGGACTGTCTCGATTTCTACATCAACGGCCAGTGGGTGAAGCCCGCCGCGCCGAACACCTGCGACGTGATCAACCCGGCCACCGAGGAAGTCATCGGTCGCATCAGCCTCGGCGGCAAGGCCGACGTGGACAAGGCCGTGGCGGCCGCGAAGAAGGCTTTCGAGACGTTCTCGCGCACCACGCGCGAGGAACGCGTCGCCCTCCTCGAGAAGATCCTCGCCGCTTACCAGACCCACCTCGGCGAACTCGCCGAGACCATCTCCTCGGAGATGGGAGCGCCGATGTGGCTGGCGCAGGCCGCCCAGGCCCCCTCGGGCATGGCTCACCTGATGAACACCCTGGAGACTCTGAAGACCTACGAGTTCACCGAGCAGAAGGGCAAGACCCGCATCGTACGCGAGCCGGTCGGCGTCTGCGGTCTCATCACGCCGTGGAACTGGCCCGTGAACCAGATCATGTGCAAGGTGGCGCCGGCCCTGGCCGCCGGCTGCACCATGGTGCTGAAGCCGAGCGAGATCGCGCCGCTCAACGCCATGGTCGTCGCCAAGATCCTCGACGAGGCCGGTGTGCCGGCGGGCGTCTTCAACCTCGTCAACGGCGACGGCCCCACCGTGGGCGCGGCGCTGTCGTCCCACCCCGACATCGACATGATGTCGTTCACGGGTTCCACCCGCGCCGGCATCCAGGTGGCCAAGAACGCCGCCGACACCGTCAAGCGCGTGGCCCAGGAACTCGGCGGCAAGTCGGCCAACATCATCCTGGAGGACGCCGACCTCACGGCCGCCGTCACCAACGGCGTGCGCGGCTGCTTCACCAACAGCGGCCAGTCCTGCAACGCGCCGACGCGCATGCTGGTGCCGGCGGGCAAGCACGCCGAGGCCGTGGCCATCGCGCGGGAAGCGGCGGCCTCGGTCGCCGTGTCCGACCCGGCCACGGCCGAGCCGGGCGCCATCGGGCCGGTCGTCAGCAAGCAGCAGTGGACGAAGATCCAGGGCCTCATCCAGGCGGCCATCGACGAAGGCGCAGAGCTGGTGGCCGGCGGCCCCGGCCTGCCCGACGGCTTCACGAAGGGATACTTCGTGAAACCGACGGTGTTCGCCGGCGTGCGCAACGACATGACGATCGCGCGCGAGGAGGTCTTCGGACCGGTGCTCGCCATCCTCCCCTACAAGGACGAGGAGGACGCCATCCGCATCGCCAACGACACGGTCTACGGCCTGTCGGGCTACGTGCAGTCGGGCAGCGTGGACCACGCGTACGCGGTGGCCTCGCGGCTTCGCACCGGCAACGTCCACGTGAACGGGGCCGGCCCCGACTTCAACGCGCCCTTCGGCGGCTACAAGCAGTCGGGCAACGGCCGCGAGTGGGGCGAGTTCGGCTTCGAGGAGTTCCTCGAAGTGAAAGCCGTGATGGGCGTCCCCGCCTGAAACCCGGGACAGGTACAGGTTTCCTGACGGAAACCTGTACCTGTCCCCGATCTCGCGGAAACCTGTACCTGTCCCGGGTTTTCCAGGAGTAGTGCCGATGCAGCCTCGCGAAGTTCTTTCCCTCGACCAGATCCACCTCTCGGAGTTTGGCTTCTGGGAACGGCCCCTCGAGGAGCGCGAGGGCGCCTTCCTCACGCTGCGCCGCGACAGGCCCATCAGCTACTACACCGAACCCGAGGTGCCGGGCCTCGTGACCGGACCGGGCTACTGGTCCCTCACCCGTCATGCCGACGTGCTGCACGTGAGCCGCCACCCCGAGATCTTCTCGTCGGGCCGCGGCGGCGTGAACATCATCGACCAGCCCGAAGACTTCGGCGAGTTCTTCGGCTCGATGATCGTGATGGACGACCCTCGCCACGCGCGCCTGCGCCGCATCGTCTCCAAGGGCTTCACGCCCGCCATGCTGCGCAAGGTCGAAAGCAACGTGGAGACAGCGGCCGAGAAGATCATCGACGACGTGATCGACAAGGGCGCCTGCGATTTCGTCACCGACATCGCCGCCGCCCTGCCGCTCAAGATCATCTGCGACATGATGGGCATCCCCGAGTCCGACTACCGCTTCGTCTTCGACCGCACCAACATCATCCTCGGCGCCGGCGACCCCGAGTACGTGCCCGATCCCCTCTCGGTGATCCCCGCCCTGCTGCAGGCCGGCTCCGACCTGTCCAACCTCATGCAGGACCTCGCGCGCTCCCGCCGCGAGAAGCCGACCGACGACCTCACCTCGGCCCTCATCCACGCGGAAGTGGACGGCGAGCGCCTGACCGACATGGAAGTCGGCTCTTTCTTTGTGCTGCTGGTCGCGGCCGGCAACGAAACCACGCGCAACGCCATCAGCCACGGCATGAAGGCCCTGTGCGACTACCCCGAGCAGAAGAAGCTGTGGATGTCGGACTTCGACCGCGTTGCTCCGACCGCGGTGGAGGAGATCGTGCGTTGGGCTTCGCCGGTGATCCACTTCCGCCGCACCGCCACCTGCGACACCGAAATCTCCGGCCAGAAGATCCGCGAGGGCGAGAAAGTCGTGATGTGGTACAACTCGGCCAACCGCGACGAGTCCGTCATCGAAGAGCCTTTCGAATTCCGCGTCGATCGCACGCCCAACGAGCACGTTGGCTTCGGCGGCCCCGGGCCCCACTTCTGCATGGGCGCCCACCTGGCCCGCCGCGAAATCACGGTGATGTTCCGCCAACTCTTCCGCCGCCTGCCCGACCTCCACCTGGTCGCGCCGCCGGCGCGCCTGCTCTCCTTCTTCATCCACGGCATCAAGAGGATGCCCTGCGAGTTCACGCCGCGGCCGGCGAGGCACTGACGCGGGAAGGCCACGCCCCCGGAGCCGACCGGCCCCGCTTCGAGCGTGCGGCGTCCGCCGGACCCGAAGCAGAGCGTTCGACTCAACGCGGTGAACGCGGACAATCCCTGGCGCTGTCCGGGGCCAT
The DNA here is from genome assembly GCA_046260515.1 of Binatia bacterium. Lineage (GTDB taxonomy): Bacteria > Desulfobacterota > Binatia > UBA1149 > CAITLU01 > DATNBU01. The sequence continues at coordinate 7,337 of JBHEPB010000259.1, read as the reverse complement.
CGACATGAGGAGACCTGCCATCGCGAGGGGCCTGCCCCTCGCCCTCGCTGCCGGCTTGTCCTGCCTCTGCCTCGCCTGCTCCTTCCTCGACCCCGCCGGACCGGGAAGCCTCTCCGCTTCCGAACGGGAACAGGAACTGGAGAAAGCCCGGGCCTGGACCAGGCCCTCCGCCGACCGCGGCGCGAGTGCCGCCGCGGAATCCCTGGGTTCGGGCGCCGCCGCTGTGACCACGGCCACAGGTGAAGCGCCCTCCGTCCCTTCCTATCCTGCGGGCCCTCTCGATCTCACGACCGCCCTCGAACTCGCTTCGCGCCGCAACCGCGCCATCGCCGCTTCCGCTGCCGGCCTGGAGGCCGCCGCCGGCGAAGTCGCCGCGGCGCGCTCGGCGCTGCTGCCCACCAACAGCGTGCGCGGCGCGTACAACTGGTACAGCCAGGAGCAGACCAACTCGATCGACATCGACCCGGCCCTCTTCCCTCCCGGGACCGCGCTGCCGGTGGTGACCGTGCGCCAGCAGGACTTTGCCACCGTCAGCGCCGCCGTGCGTCTCGCCCTCGACCTCAGCGGCGAGCTGCGCCACGGCCTCGGCGCGGCCCAGGCCGCTTATCGCGCCGAAGCCGCGCGCGCCTGGGCCACGCGCCTCGACGAAGAGAAGACGGTCGTCGCCGCCTACCTCGGCCTGCTCGAGGCGATGCGCCTGAGGGAAGTGGAGCTCGAGACGCAGCGCCTCTACGAGCGCCAGTTCACCGACGCTTCCAGCCGTTTCGACCTCGGCCGCCTCACGCGCAACGAAGTGCTGGTGGTCGAAGTCGCGCTGGCGACGACGCGCCAGTTGCTGCTGCGCCTCGACACGTCCGTAGCCGCCCAGCGCCGCGCCCTCAACCGCGCCACCGGCCTCGAGATCCACGCCGCCACCGAAGTGGAAGACATCGATCGGCCTCCCCACCTGCCGTCCGTCGAGTCGGCGCTGGCGGAGGCGCGCGCGGCCAACCCCCTGCTCACGGCCATGCTCGAGGAGAACCGCGCCGCCGAGGAGAGGCTGGTCGCCGCGCGGCGCTCGCGTTTTCCGCGCCTTGCGGCCGGCGCCGGCTACGACGCCACCACGGCCGACATCCTGGAGCCGAACAACTACGCGTCGGCCGGTGTGGTCGTGGACTTCGACGTCGGCAGCTTCCGCCGCGAGGCCGAAATCGCCAGGCTCGACGCCATCCGGGACCGCACCCGCATCCTGCTGGACAGCAGCGTCCGCGACGTCGAAGCCCTGGTGCGCGACAGCCACGACCGCGTGCGCGAGCGAATGGCCGCCGTGGACCTTGCCAGGGTGGCGGTGCGACAGGCCGAGGAGAACTGGAAGATCCGCCGCGCCCAGTTCGACGAAGGACGGGCCACCAGCGAAGACGTCCTCGACGCCTCCGAACTGTTGACGCTGCAGCGGGCCATCCTGGCTTCCTCCCTCTACCAGGCCCATGCGCGTCGCGCCGAGCTGCAACAGGTGATGGGCCGCCCGCTGGCCGAACTGGCCGCGCCCGGCGCGCCGGCCGAACCCGCTGCACCCGCCGCACCGGCTGCCATTGGGCCGCGTAAGGGAGATTCACCATGAAGCGCCTGCTGCCCGTCCTCGCTGTCCTTGCCGTGCTGGCCATCGTCGTCGTGGTCCTCCTCGTCCGCCGCGACGACGGCGCCGACGGCCGCTACACGGGCTTCGTCGAGGGTGAAGAACGGATCCTGCGCAGCGAGGTCAGCGGCCGCGTGGTCGAGGTCCCCTTCCACGAGGGCCAGCCGGTTCCGGCCGGCGCCGTCGTCGCCCGCCTCGACGGCGCCGACATCCTGGCCCGCCTCGAGTCCGCCCGGCGCAGCGTCGATGTACTGTCACGCCAGATCGAACAGGCCCGCATCGAGGCCGACCTTCGCGAGGCGAGCTGGAAACAGGACCTGCGCACGCGCGAGACCGAGGCCGCCCAAGCCCGCGCCGACGTGGAGCTGGCCGCGAGGACGGCCGAGCGCGAGGAAGGCCTGGCCCGCAGCGGCGCCACCACCAGGCAGATGCTCGACGACACCCGTAATCGCCTGTCGGCGGCCAGGAGCGCGGCCGACCGGGCCGCCAACGTGCTCGAACGAACCAGGGCCGAGGAGGCGACCATCGCCTCGGCGCGTGCCCGCGTCGAGGTGCTGGAGGGCCAGAAAGCGCTGGCCGAGAGCCAGCTGGCGGAACTGGACGTGACCCGCGCCAAGTTCGAGGTGCGATCCCCGGACGTGGCGACCGTACTCCAGACCCAGCTCTTGTGGCCGGGCGAACTGGCCCAGCCCGGCACGCCCATCGTCTCGGTGCTCGACCCCCGCGACAAGTACGTGCAGATCTACGTGCCGGTCCCCGACCTCGCGCGCGTCAGCGTGGGAACGAAAATGGAGATCCAGCTCGACTCCGCGCCCGACAAGCGCTGGCCCGGCGAAGTGTCCTTCATCGCCGATCGCGCCAACTTCACTCCCGAGAAGATCGAGACGCGCAGCGACCGCGTGGGCCAGGTCTACCGCGTCAAGGTGCGCATCCTCGACGGCGTGGAAGCCTTCGTCCCCGGCGCCGAGGCCGATGTCCACCTGGCGGAGGACGCCGGGCAATGAGCGCGGACGGCGAGTCGCCGTCGATCCTGCTGCGCGGCCTGCGCAAGCGCTTCGGGGCGCGCGAGGCCCTGGCCGGCATCGACCTCGAGCTGCGCGGCGCCCAGATGGTGGGCGTGGTGGGGCCCGACGGAGCCGGCAAGACCACGCTGCTGCGTACCATCGTGGGCCTCCTCGACGTCGAAGCCGAGGAAGCCCGCGTGCTCGGCTTCGACCTTCGCGAGGACGTGCGCGAGCTCAAGCGCCACGTCGGCTACGTGCCCCAGGCCTTCAGCCTCTACCGCGAGTTGTCGATCCACGAGAACCTCGCCTTCACCGCCCGTCTCCACAACCTGGGAGACGCCGAGTTCGCGGCCCGCAGCCAACAGCTCCTGGAAAGCGCCGGCCTCACTCCCTTCGCCGACCGACCGGCCGGCCAGCTCTCGGGCGGCATGAAGCAGAAGCTCGCCATCGCCAACGCCCTGCTGCCGGGCCCCGACCTCCTCGTGCTCGATGAACCGACAGCCGGCATCGACGTGGTGGCCCGCCGCGAGATCTTCGAAGTGCTCGCCGCCCTGGAAAGCCGCGTGCTCATCGTGATCTCCACCAGTTATCTCGAGGAAGCCGCCCTGTGCGACCACCTGGTCTACATGCTCGGCGGCCGCGTGATCGCCCAGGGCAGTCCCCATGCTCTCGAGTCCGGCACCGGCACCGATGCCTGGCGGGCCTGGACCGACGATGCCGACGCTGTGCGCGAGGCGGCAGGCGCCCTGCCCTGGGTGGAGAGCACCCGCGACTGCGGGCGCTTCGTGCGCCTGGAAGTGGTGCGCGACGAGGCGCCGGCTCCCAATGACGTCGCGCGTGCGCTGCTGGCCCTCGGCGCGACGTCGCCCGCCGCTTCGGATTCGTCCGTCGCGGCCGGCCTCGTGGCCCTTGCCGAGCGCGCCCCCACCGATCTCGAGTCCACCCTCCTCGCCCTGGCCCGCCGCGCGGGGGCCCAATGAGCGCACAGCGCCAAGATCCGGATCAACGTGCAGAGGGCGAAGACCTCATGATCGAGGCCGCCGGCCTCACGCGCACCTTCGGCGAGTTCACGGCCGTCGATGACATCACGCTGCGCGTACCGCGCGGGACCATCTTCGCCTTCCTCGGCGCCAACGGTTCGGGCAAGACCACCACCATCCGCATGCTGATCGGGCTTCTCACGCCGACGGCCGGCAGCGTGACGGTGGCCGGCATCGACGTGATCGCGCGTCCGCGGCGGGTACGCGAAGCCATCGGCTACATGGGCCAGAAGGTCAGCCTGTACCGCAGCCTCACCCTCTACGAGAACGTCGAGTTCTACGGCGGCCTCCAGGGCATCACCGGCCGCGACCTGCAGCGGCGCTGGAGCCAGCTGCGCGAGAGCTTCGGCCTCGGGGAAGTGGAGAAGAGCCTGTCCGAGGACCTGCCGGCCGGCATCCGCCAGAGGGCGGGCCTGGCCCTGGCCATGCTGCACTCGCCCGGGATGCTGTTCCTCGACGAACCCACCGCCGGCGTGGACGTGGGAAGCCGCACCCTGTTCTGGGAACTGATCCGCGAGCAGAAGCGCGCGGGCGTGACCGTCTTCGTCACCACCCACTTCCTCGACGAAGTGGACTACTGCGATCTCGTCTCCTTCATCGACTCGGGCCGCATCGTCGTCGAGGCGACGCCCGAGGGATTGAGGGAGCGCTGGTCGGAGGGCTATGCCGCCTTCTGTCCCGTGACGGCCGATCGCGCGGCCGCCGCGGCGCGGGAGCTGGACGCCGCCGGCTGGAGCACCGAGGCGGCCGAGGGCGGGCTGCGCCTGCGCGCCGCCACCGCCACCAGCGCCATGCTCTCGGCCGTCACGCGCGCGGCCTCTCCCGACGCCCTCTCGCGCGTGCGTATCGAGCAGCCCGGCATGACCGGGGTGTTCCAGCGTCTCATCGTCGAGGGACGAACGGGGCCGGGGAACCCGCCGTGACACTGGAGAGGCTGAAGACGCGCGTCCGCCGCGTGCGCACGCTGATGGTGAGAGAGGTGCGCGCCACCCTGCGCGACCCCTTCACCCTGTTCGTGATGATCACGGTGCCCCTCGGCTCGCTGCTGGCCTTCGGGTCCATCGTTTCCACCGAGGTCCACGACATCCGCCTCGGCGTCTTCGACGGCGCCCATAGCGAGCTCAGCCGGCGACTGGTGGCCGAACTGGCGGCCGGCGGCGCCTTCGCCCCGGTGGAGTTCCGTTCCCGCGAGGAAGTGGAAGCGGCGATGGTGGGCGGCGACGTCGGCGCCGCCGTGGTGATCCCGGCCGATTTCGAAAGGGCGAGGCTGCGCGCGGCGCCGGGCGCCGGCGGAAGCACCGGCCACCAGGCCGCCGAGATCCAGGTGCTCTACGACGGTGCCGAGCCCGTGCTGGCCGCCAACGCCGAGGCCTCGATGCGCGGCATCCTGGAAGCCCTGCTCGCCGACGTCGGTGCCGCCGCCGGCGCCGCGCCGGAGATCCGCCACCAGGGCATCCACGCCACGGTGAGGCCCGTCTTCAACGCCACGCTGGACGGCCGTCCCTACATGGTGGCCGGCACCTTCGGCTTCGTGCTCACCTTCCTCACCACGCTCATCACCGCCATCTCCATCGTCAATGAGCGCCTGACCGGCACGTACGACCAGCTCCAGCTCACGCCGGCCACCCCTCTGGAAATTCTCCTCGGCAAGATGCTGCCCCTGGGGGCCGTATTCTCCTTCGACCTGGTGCTGATGATGCTGGCGGCCGGCTTCTTCCTGGACACCTGGCCCGAGGGCAACGCCCTGCTCTTCTGGCTCGTGGCCACGTTTTACGTCGCCACGTCGCTGTCCCTCGGCATGATCTTCTCGGCCACCTCGTCCACCGCCGCCGAGGCCGTGCAGAAGACCGTGCTCTCGAGCGTGCCCCTGATCCAGCTGAGCGGGTTCATCTACCCCGTGCGCAGCATGCCCGAGGGAGTCGGCTGGGCGGCCCAGCTCATTCCGGCCACCCACTTCATCGAGGTGAGCCGGGCGATCTACCTTCGCGGCGAGGGCGTCCTCGACCTGTGGCCGCGCCTCCTCGTCCTCGGGGTGATGGGGGTGGCACTGGTGCTGGTGGCGCTGAGGACCCTGGAGCGACGCTCGTGAACGACGCCGTGCGCACCTTCGTCCGCAACGTGCTGGCCGTCGGCTACAAGGAGTCGGTGCTGCTGCGCCGCAATCCCGCCGTGATCAGCACGGTGATGGCCCAGCCCGTCATCTTCCTGCTGCTCTTCGGATGGGTGCTCTCCAGCAAACCGGCGAACGTGCCCTGGGGCGTCCTCGACCAGAGCCACAGCGCCGTCTCGCGGCGCCTCGTCGCCGAGGTCCAGGCCAGCGGCTATTTCCTCCCCCGCCGCGAGATCACGAGCTACCAGGAAGGCATCACCGCCCTCCAGCGCGGCCAGATCCTCGCCCTGCTCGTCACGCCGGTGGACCTCGCGCGCGACGCCGGCCGCAGCCGCGCCGAGGTGCAGGTGCTGCTGGACGGCGCCGATCCCATCGCGGCCGCGCGCGTCGGCGGCTACCTGCGCGCCATCGCCGCCTCTGTCGATACCCCGGCCTCCACCCTCGCCGTCGAGCGCGGCTCGCCGAGGCCCGTGGAACTGCGCCAGCGCTTCTGGTTCAACCCCACGCTGGCCGACAGCCACTTCCTGCTCGTGAGCCTGGCCGGGATGCTGCTGACCAACCTGTGCCTGTCCCTGGCCAGCTTCGGCTTGGTGAATGAACGCGAGGAAGGCACCTGGGAGCAGACCCTGGCCCTGCCCGTCAGCGTCGTCGAGCTGGTGCTCGGCAAGCTGCTGCCCGACGTGGTGCTCTGCTACGGCGTGCTCGCCCTGGCCATCCTCGGCCCCGGGATCGTCTTCGGGATGTGGCCGGCAGGCAGCGTGCCCGCCCTCGTCCTGCTCACCCTGCCCTTCGTGCTCGCCACCCTTGCGGTCGGGGTCTACATCTCCACGGTCGCGCAGACCGTGGCCCAGAGCGTCTTCATCTCGGTCTTCGCCATCATGCCGTCCTTCGTGCTGTCGGGCGTGATGATGCCCTACGAGCTGATGCCGACCGCGCCGCGCTGGTTCGGGGGCCTGGCCCCGCTTCGCTGGTACCAGATCGGGCTGCGCCGCATCGTGGCCCGCGGCGGCGGATTCGAGGATATCGTGGTGCCGGTCGTCGTCCTCGCCATGATGTTCGCCGGCCTGCTGGCCCTCATCCGCCTGCGCACGCGACCCCGTCTTGGGTGAGCGGGCGCCGCGCTGCGTCGCCGGTCACGGTCCCCCCGCGTTTGCCTCGCCGGCGCGCACACCGACAATCGGACCGCCGATGACGACTCGCCGCATTTCCCAGGTCCTGTGGCTGGCACTGGTCTTCAGCGTGCCGCTGCCTTTCTTCCTGGTGGAGGTCGGCCGCGAGCCGGTGGCCGGCGTCGCGGCCCTGCTGGGGCTGACCCTGGCCTGGATCGTCGTCGAGGGAAGCCACGGCGCCCTGGCGTGGTCGGCGGCCCTGCTCGCGAGCCAGGTCTTTCTGGGAATGGCGCTGCTGGCCGCCGCCTCGGTTGTTGCGACGAGACTGACCCACCGCGTGACGGGGCGCTACACCGCCCTCGTCGTCGGCCTCCTCGTCGTCGCGCTGTTCACCGTCGCCCTGGCGCGGCCCATCTACCGCACTCCCTTCCGGGGAGGCGGCCTCCACGCCACCCTCGT
>JBHEPB010000242.1:0-3338 GCA_046260515.1 Binatia bacterium | reverse complement strand
GGCCCCGTCGCAGTCGAGGGCGGCGGTGATGCTGGAGAGCCCGGTGGTCTGGTCGAGCTGGATCTTCAGGCCCTGGCCCGACACGTTCTTGCCCACGTCGGGCTGGCAATCGATGCTGTAGAGGCCGCCGCCGCTGCCGGGCGCCGGGGTCGAGTAGACGGCCGGGAAGCTCGGGTTGTAGGCGATGGCGTCGCAGGACAGGCCGTCGTGGGTGCCCGCGATGCACACGCCGTCGCGGATGCCGTCGCCCGGCGTGTCCAATTCGCAGGTCTCGCCCATGGGGCAACCGGCGTCGTTGCCGCACTCCGTGCTCGTGGTGATGCTGCAGGTTCCGCCGCACACCGGACAGGGCTGGCGGTCGAGGTCGCCGAGGAAGACCTGGGCGCGCAGCTTGGCCGTGATCTCGCCGGCGCCGAGGTCCACGTTAGCGGTACCGGTGAGGTCCTCGGAGAAACGGTTGACCACGCACACGTGGGTTCCTGCGGAGTTCAGCGGGAAGGGCGCGCCGAAGAAGCAGTTGCAGACGGCGCCGCCGCAGTCGTCGGTATCAGCCACGAAGGGCTCGTCGCAGATGGTGCGCACGTTGTTGGCGCAGCGACAGTTGCCGGGGCCGGGGTCGATGCCGGCCACTTCACACTCGCCGCAGGTGGGGCCGTCGGGGCCTTCGCACAGCAGACGGGCGCGCGTGGTCACGGCGTCGTTGATGTCGGAGTCCTGGGCCAGGCCCTTCCAGCCGCTGTCGAGGTCGGCCACCGTGGTGCAGCTGCCGATCGAGGTGTCGCAGGTGCGCGGCGCGGTGCAGTCGTTGTTGTCGCTGCACGGCACGTTGCTCATCTTGGAGTAGAGCACCAGTTCGCCGAGGTCGGGGCACTGGGGGTCGTTCTCGCCCGAGCCGGGGCCGTTCTGGCAGGTGGACGAGCAGTAGTCGCCGCTCACCACGTTGCCGTCGTCGCAGATCTCGCCGGCGGTGACGTTCAGCGTGCCGTCGCCGCAGGTGGCCGCCGTGCAGTTGGCATCGCAGGAAGCGCTCTCGCCCGAATCGTCGCAGGTCTCGTTGGCGGCGGGGTTGATGAAACCGTCGCCGCAGGCGGCTGCCGTGCAGTTGGAGTCGCAGGTCATCGAATTGCCGCCGGTGTCGCAGGTCTCACCGGTGTCGGTCACGTTGTCGCCGCAGGAAGCCGGCCTGCAGTTGGTGCGGCAGGCGTCGGGGGTCACGTTGCTGTTGGCTCCGGCGTTGTCGCAGAGCTCGATGCCGCCGCTGGGGCCGGTGGTGCAGCCTCCTCCGTTGCAAAGGAAGCCGTCGCCGCAGGTGGCGACCACGCAGGAGCCCACGCAGCTGTCGGTATCCACCAGGTTGCCGTCGTCGCATTGCTCGCCGGCGGCGGCGTTGTGGTTGCCGTCGTGGCACGCGGGCGCCGTGCAGTCGTCGTCGCAGGTGGCCGTCTCGCCGCCCTCGTCGCAGGCCTCGCCGCCCGTGACGACGCCGTTGCCGCAGCCGGTCGGCGTGCAGTTGCTGTCGCAGCCGTCGCCGTCCACCAGGTTGTCATCGTCGCAGGTCTCGCCGGTGGTGACGATGCCGTTGCCGCAGGCGGTCACGGTGCAGTTGGTGTCGCAGCCGTCGCCCTCGGTGGGGTTGGCGTCGTCGCACTCCTCGCCGGCCGTGGTGATGCCGTTGCCGCAGGCCGTCACCGTGCAGTTGGTGTCGCAGCCGTCACCGTCGACGAGGTTGCCGTCGTCGCAGACTTCGCCGGAGGTCTCGTTGAGGTTGCCGTCGCCGCACACGGGCAGGGAGCAGTCGTCGTCGCAGCCGGCCGACTCCCCGGAGGTGTCGCAGGCCTCGCCGGCCGCCGCGTTGGCGTAGCCGTCTCCGCAGGTGGCCAGGGTGCAGTCCACGTCGCAGGTGGCCGAGTCGCCGCCGTCGTCGCAGGCCTCGGCGCCCTCGGTAGCGCTGTTGCCGCACTGGCGGCAGGTCTGGTTGAGCAGGCCGTCGTCGTAGATGTCACAGCCGATGTTGAGGCCGTCCATGGCATTGGTGAAGAGGCACATGTGGCACTCCACCTCGCGGGCCACGCAGGCGCCGAGGGCGGCGGGGCTGCCGGCCTGGCCCGTGCAGTCGCCGGGGAAGGCGCTGGCCAGGGTGACGCCGTCGCAGGCCTTGGTCACGGTGTCGGTGAGCTTGGTCTTGGCGCCGGCCACCTTCAGCTTCGGATCGGAGCCCATGCAGTTCTGGAGCTGACCGGCGTTGTTGATGGTGTCTTCCTTGAGGCCCAGCTTCTTGCAGCCCAGGAAGGCCTTCATGCGGGTGGCGGCGAGCTTCTCGAAGGACTTGGTCACGGAGGCCTGGCACTTCGCGCCGTCGCCGCCGATGAACATGGCGCCGTCCACGGGGCTACCGAAGACGGCGCCGAGGAGGGCGACCTCTTCAGCTTCGGCAGCGGCGTTGATCGTGGCCGCGCTCGTGTAGCCGAAGGCAGGGAAAGGATTCGTGCACTTGGAGACCTGGGTGTCGGTGGTCTTCGTCTGGGCTCCGCCCACCTTGCCCTTGCCGTCGGCCGCCACGCAGTCGTCGGTGGTGGGATTGACGAGCTTGCTGGCGCCCGCGGCCTTCACGCAGCCGGAGTTCTCCTTGCCCTGGGAGGCCGCCACCTTGGCGCCCGCCTTGTTCATCGCGTTGATGCATTTCTCCTGGTCCTTGGACTGGGCCAGGGCCGCTGGTGCGGCGGCCGCCACGAGGGCGGAGGCAACGAGGAAGGAAGAAAGAAGAGAGGCCACGTTCAAGTGACGCGTCATAAGGGTCCCCTGCTGTTGGAGTCGTACTGACCGATCTCCGGGAACCCTGTCTTGGAAAGCAGGGACCTCCCCCGGTCATCGGCGGGCTTCTGTAACGGGCAGCACACTATAGATAGGCCCCGCGAGGCTTCGTCAAGAAGGAAGTCACATCCGGGGGGTGACCGCGCAGGGCGCCCGGGCCGAGGCCCGCTGTCGGGCTGCGGCCGCCGGGCTCGGCCGGCTGCCGAGCGGGCCAGCGCGAAACTTGAACCTCAGCCTCGCTTCACTACGGTCGTCGCTTCCGCAGCGATCGGGACCGCTCCCCAGCGCCCGACCCCGTCCCTCCCAAGGAGAAGCCCGCGATGACCCTGAAAACCCTGTCCCCTTCCCTTCCTTCCGTGGCCGTAGCCCTGGGCCTCAGCCTCGCCCTCGGCCTTCCGCTGGCCGGCCTCGTCGGCCCGGCCTCGGCCGCCATCGACCTGCCCCGGCCCAGCCCGGCGGCCAGCGTCTCCCAGCGCGTTGGCCTCACCGATGTGAGCGTCGAGTACTTCAGCCCCGCCGTGAAGGAC
>JBHEPB010000241.1:0-2348 GCA_046260515.1 Binatia bacterium | reverse complement strand
GGCCCCGTCGCAGTCGAGGGCGGCGGTGATGCTGGAGAGCCCGGTGGTCTGGTCGAGCTGGATCTTCAGGCCCTGGCCCGACACGTTCTTGCCCACGTCGGGCTGGCAATCGATGCTGTAGAGGCCGCCGCCGCTGCCGGGGGCCGGGGTCGAGTAGACGGCCGGGAAGCTCGGGTTGTAGGCGATGGCGTCGCAGGACAGGCCGTCGTGGTTGCCGGCGATGCACACGCCGTCGCGGATACCGTCGCCCGGCGTGTCCAGTTCACAGGTTTCACCCATGGGGCAGCCGGCGTCGTTGGCGCACTCGGTGGACGTGGTGACGCTGCAGGTTCCGCCGCACACCGGACAGGGCTGGCGGTCGAGGTCGCCGAGGAAGACCTGGGCGCGCAGCTTGGCGGTGATGGCGCCGGCGCCGAGGTCCACGTTGGCCGTGCCGGTGATGTCCTCGGAGAAGCGATTGACCACGCACACGTGGGTTCCTGCGGAGTTCAGCGGGAAGGGCGCGCCGAAGAAGCAGTTGCACACGGCACCGCCGCAGTCGTCGGCGTCGGCCACGAAGGGCTGGTCGCAGATGGTGCGCACGTTGTTGGCGCAGCGGCAGTTGCCGGGGCCGGGATCGAGGCCCTGGACGTTGCACTGGCCGCAGGTGGGCGCGGGACCCGGGCAGTGGAGCCGGGCCTGCGTGGCCACGGCGTCGTTGATGTCGGAGTCCTGGGCCAGGCCCTTCCAGCCGCTGTCGAGGTCGGCCACCGTGGTGCAGCTGCCGATCGAAGTGTCGCAGGTGCGCGGCGCGGTGCAGTCGTTGTTGTCGCTGCACGGCACGTTGCTCATCTTGGAGTAGAGCACCAGCTCGCCGAGGTCGGGGCACAGAGGATCCGCGGCGGACGGCAGGGTGGTCGTCGTGGTGGAGATTGTGGTCGTCGTGGTGGTGGTCGTCGTTGAAACCACCGGCCCGCTCAGGTCCAGGAACCAGGTGACCAGTTCCTGGGCCGACAGGCGGGCCGCATCCGCCACGCACAGCGCCAGGTCGAACGCCGAACTCGAGGACCCGCAGGCATCCAGCGTGGCGCTCGGCAGGGAGACGCCGGTGCAGGCGTCGAGCATCGAGTCATAGGCCTTGTCGTAGGCTTTCTGGGTCAGGGACAGGTAGTCGGTGCTGGTGCAGGCGGTGATGCTCTCCCCGCCCTCCTTCTCGCTGCTGGCCTGGCATTTGGTAACGGCCTTCAGGGCGGCGTTGAACAGCTTGCTGCCGTTCTTGACGGTGGACTTGTGGCAGGCGGCTTCCCCTTCGTCGGCGATCGGTGCGGTGGGGGCGGTGTTTGCCGCCTCGCTGTAGGCTTCCGTGTTCCCCTCGGTCAGGCAGGCGAGGCACTCGGCCAGGTCGTTGAAAGTGGTGATGGAAGGAACTTCCGCGTTGCAGGGGACCGGGCACGAGTCATACGAGACGCTGGCGGGCGTGCCGGTGAGGCACTTCTTGTTGACGCCGGTCTCGAGCTTGTCCTCGGCGGCCGGGATCTTGACCTTGGTATCGGCCGCGGCGAGGTCGTTGCAGTCGGCGCTGTCGGGCCCGTTCTTGTCCCGGTTCTTGTGGCAGTTGCCCAGGGTCTTGAGGGCGGTCTTGGCGAACTTGCCGCCGGACTTGGCGATGGCGGCGCGACATTTTTGCTCCTCGACGGTGTAGGCCGACGAGGCGGTGGGAAGGACGGCTGCGACGAGGCCCGCCGTGAGAGCTGCGGACAGGATGAATCGGGTGCAGTGGCGCATGGAAGGTCTCCTCCGGACGTTGAAAAGCTCGTATGGCGACAGTCCCTGCGAATTCCCCCGTAGGAAACCGGCCGCACAACACTCGTAGGCCTGCCACTTAGGTTTTGGCAAGGGTACTTCTGCAATTATTCATATGCTGCAATGGCTTACGGGTCGGCAATCGGAGAAGGCCGAAGGCAGGGGATTGCGAGACTGCGGGGGTGCGGGAAAGAAAGTCGTGCGGTGGTGCAACAGGGGGTGAATTTCCCCGGAAGGGGGCCATTCCGATACGGTGACCATCGCGCGTTCCCCGGCAGGCCCGCCTGGATGGAGTGAAACCGGGCTGGGATGAGATCCCCTCGTGCAAGCGCTAGACCCCGCCCCCATGGACAAGGCCCTGGTCGTCGATGCTCGCGGTCTGCCCTGCCCCGTCAACTGGGCCAAGGCCAAGGCGATCCTGGAGGGGGTCCCCCCGGGAACCCTCGTGGAGGTTCTGGTGGACGACCCCCGTTCCCGCCGCGATCTTCCGGTGGCGGCCGAGGCCGAGGGCTACGCCGTCCTCGAGGTCGAGACGGTCACCGACCACCTGCGCATCCTCATCGAAA
>JBHEPB010000238.1:0-16604 GCA_046260515.1 Binatia bacterium | reverse complement strand
TCTCCGGCCAGAGCCTCCAGCTCGACGGCGGAACCTACCCCGGCATCCTGTGATGCTCGCGAGAAGGAAGGTCGGAATGAAGACCGTCGAAACCGACGTCCTCGTGGTGGGCGGCGGGCCCACCGGCCTGTCGGCTGCCGTGCTGCTGGCGCGCAGCGGACTCGAATCGCTGGTGGTGGAGCGCAGGCCGGGTCCCCAGCGCGCTCCCGCGGCCCACGTCATCAACGCGCGCACCTTCGAGGTGTGGCGCCAGGCCGGCCTCGACATGCAGGCCTTGCTCGCACTGGCCAAGGATCCGCGCGATGCGGGGATGGTCCACTGGGTGACCCGCCTCGGCGGCGAGGTACTCGGCAGCCTTCCCTACGAGCGCCAGGGCGACGAAGTGCTGGCATGGACGCCGACCCCCCTGCGCAACCTTTCCCAGCACCGCCTCGAGCCCCTGCTGGTGGCCGAAGTCGAGCGCATCACCGGAAGGGCGCCGGCCTTCCAGCATCGCTGGGAATCGTCGCAGCAGGACGGCGAGGGCGTCACGTCGAGGGTGGTCGACGTGCAGTCCGGCGAGGAGCTGGAAGTGCGCAGCCGCTACCTGATCGGCGCCGACGGCGCCGGCAGCCCCGTGCGAAAGTCGCTGGGCATCGAATGCCTCGGCCCCGACCGCATCCAGGCCTTCGTGATGATCCATTTCGAGGCCGACCTCCGCAGCCTGGTGGGGGCGCATCCGGGCGTGCTGTACTGGGTGTCGGATCCCGCCTGCAGCGGCGTGTTCGTGGCCCACGACCTCGATCGCGAGTGGGTCTTCATGCATTCCTTCGATCCCGACTCGGAGCCGGCGTCGTCCTTCGACGAGGAGCGTTGCCGCGGCATCGTCGGCAGGGCGATGACGGTGGACGCGCCGATGCGCATCCTCAACATTTCGCCCTGGCTGATGACGTCGCAGGTGGCCGATCGCTATGGCAGCGGCCGCATCTTCCTGGCCGGCGACGCGGCCCATCGCTTTCCTCCCACCGGCGGCATGGGTCTCAACACCGGCGTTCAGGACGCCCACAACCTGGTGTGGAAGATCGCCGCCGTGGAGAAGGGCCTCGCGGCGCCGCGACTCCTGGACACCTACGAGATCGAGAGAAAGCCGGTCGCTGCGGTGAACGCCGAGCAGAGCCTGGCCAATGCGATGAAGATGATGGAGGTTCCCTTGGCCATGGGCACCGCCGACGAGCCCGGCGCCGCGCGCCGCAGTTTCGACGCGATGCTGGCTTCGCCGTCTCGGCGCGGCGAAGTGGCGACGGCGATCGCCAGCCAGGCCGAGCACTTCGACATGCTGGGCCTCCAGCTCGGCTTCCGTTACGAGGACGGCGCCGTCCTGCCCGACGGCAGCGAGGCGGAAGCGGTTTCCAACCCCGTCCGCGACTACACGCCTTCTTCGCGGCCCGGCTCCCACTTGCCTCACGGCTGGGTGGCCCGCGGCGAAGCGCGCGTGTCCACCCAGGATCTCGTGGCCCTGGACGGCCTCACGCTGTTCGCGCACACCGGCTCAGCGTGGATCGACGCGGCGCAAGCCGCCGGCCTGCGCGTGGTGGAGTGGCGCCGCGACGTGAACGATAGCGACGACTGGTGGAGGGCCACGGCGAAGCTGGAACAGGACGGCGCCCTGCTGCTGAGGCCCGACCAGCACGTGGCGGCGCGCTTCGGCGCGAGCGCCGGCCGCGAGACCGAGCTGCTCTCCCGTGCGGTCGCCAAGGTTCTCGGTTATGACGCGGCGGATGCCGGGGCCTGAGCTCCCGCGGCGCCGCGGAGGGCGGACTCGATGGGAAGAACGATCATGGCAACGCTGCTGACCACGCTGCTCTCGGCCTGTTCCGCTTCCTGGGAACCTGCTTTCGACGAGAGCATCGCCGAGGGCGAAGAGCGCACCGTCGCCATCACCGATCCCGACGTGGCCCTCACTTTCGCCAGGATACGCACGCCCGGCGGCCTTCACCTCCTCGCGGTGACCTCCTGGCAGGACGACCGAATCGAAGCGGTGGACCTCTCCGCTTCGCTGTCGCTGGCGGATTCGGACCCTGTTTCGCTGTTCCTCGAGCGCGGCTACAACCGCCTTCGCGACGACGTGGTCGGTGCACCGGATGCCGCCCGCATCTCGATTGCCGCCGCCGACCTCGTGCTTCCCCTGGACTTCGGCGGCCACCACATCGCCGTCGGCACCAACTACGCCGAGCATGCCGACGACGCGGGCACGACGCGCCCCTTCCTCTTTCCCAAGATGGTCGAGCCCACGCCGTGGACCGGCGAGGTGAGCACGGGCGGCGGGCTCCTCGACTACGAAGTGGAACTGGCCCTGGTTCCCCTGGAACCTCTGGCGCCGGGCCAGTCGCCCCGCCACCTCGGCCTCATCCTTTCCAACGACTTCACCGACCGCGAAACGCTGGTGCGCGCCTTGGATCCGGACGACGTCGAGTCGGGCAAGGGCTTCACCCCCGGCAAGAGTTTCCCGGGCTTCCTGCCGGTGGGCAGCCTGCTGGTCGTCCCGCGCGACTATCGCGCCTTCGCGGCCTCGCTCGAGCTTCGCCTCTTCGTCGGCGACCGGCTTCGCCAGCGGGCCCTCGTTTCCGAAATGGTGTGGAACGTCGACGAGGTGATCTCGCAGGTGCTGGCGCGCAAGGGCGTTCGCTGGGATCACCGCGGGCAGCAGGTGGCTCTCTTCGAGGGCGAGGCCATTCCCGCGCGCACGCTGGTGCTGACCGGCACGCCCCACGGCACCGTCTTCGACGGCATTCCGGCTCGCGCCATGGCTTCCGGAGTTCTGCGCTGGCTGGCCGGCGGCTGGGATCGCAGCGTGGCGGACAGGGTGCTGGAGGCCTACGTCGGCATGGCCAGGGACGCGAAGGCCTACCTCCAGCCCGGCGACGAGGTGCTACTGCACGTGCACCGCCTTGGGCAGGTGCGAAGCCGCGTGGTGCCCTGAGCGCTACGGCGCGGAGGCAACCGCACCCCATTACCCGTTACTCCCTTCTCTTGGTCGCAACCACGCGGCAGGGCTAGACTCGCGGCGCCGTGAACCTGGACGACCTCGACATCGAACTGCTGCGGCGCCGCCGCGGCGCCAAGTGGGCCAACGTGCCCGCCGACGTGATCCCGGCCTGGGTGGCCGACATGGATTTCCCCGTGGCCGAGCCCATCGCGCGGGTCCTCGCGGAGATGGTCAGGGGCTGCGACCTCGGCTACCCGTCGGGCCCGCGCGCCGACGGCCTGGCGACGATCTTCGCGCGGCGCATGCAGGAGCGCTTCGGCTGGTCGGTGGATCCCGCGCGCGTCGAGGTGATCACCGACGTGGTGCAGGGCCTCCACCTGGCCGTCTCCGTCTTCAGCGAGCCCGGCGACGCTGTCGTCACGCCGCTGCCGATCTACCCGCCCTTCCTCGAAGCCGTGCGCGCCAACAACCGCGTGCCGGTCTGGAAGCACTTCGTTTCCACTTCCGAGGGCTTCCGCATCGACTTCGATCGATTGCGGGCCGAGCTGCCGGCAGCCACGCGCATGCTGCTGGTGTGCAACCCCCACAACCCCACCGGGCGCGTGCTCAGCGCTCAGGAACTCCGGGCCCTGGCCGACCTGGCCCTGGAACGCGACCTCATCGTCGTCTCCGACGAGATCCACGCCGACCTCGTCTACGACGGCCGCCGTCACCTGGCCCTGGCCACTCTCGGCCCGGAGATCGCCGCGCGCACGATCACCCTCACGTCGGCCACCAAGGCCTTCAACATTGCCGGGCTGCGCTGCTCCATCGCCGTGTTCGGGACGGCCGAGCTGCATCGCCGTTTCCGGGCCGTCCATGCCCACGCGCGCGGCGGCATCGGCATTCTGGGGATGGCGGCGAGTGCGGCAGCCTGGAGCGAGGGGCAGCCGTGGCAGGACGAGGTGGTCCGCTACCTGGAGGGCAATCGCGACCTCGTCGCCGAGCATGTTCGCGGCTGGAAAGGCGTGGTCCACGCGGCCCCCGAGGCCACGTATCTGGCGTGGCTCGACTTCCGCGCGCTGGGGCCCGATCCGTCGCCCCAGGCCTTCTTCCTGGAGCACGCTCGCGTGGCGCTCTCCGAAGGCCTGGACTTCGGCGAGAGCGGCCGCGGCTTTGCGCGCCTCAACTTCGCGACGTCGCGGCCCATCGTGCGGGAGATCCTCGCGCGTATGGACGAGGCGATGCCTCGGCGATAGGCCCCCTCGGTTCCCAACCTCACGTCCCGTCGAAGATCTCATGCGCGCGTCGCAGGGGAAGGGCGTCGATCCCGTCGGTGAAGGTGTGAGCGTCGCCGTTGTAGACGACGGCGGCGCGCGCCAACGGGGCGACGCTCTCGCGAAACCAGCACAGGTTCTTCTTGAAAGCGGCGTTGTAGGTGCTCGCCGACTTGATCTCGACCCCGTGCAGGGAGCGGCCGCTGTCGAGAAGAAGGTCGATCTCGTGGCCGTGGTTGTCGCGGAAGAACGACAGCGCCGGCTGCCGCGCCTGGTTGTAGCGCGCCTTGAGCGCCTCCAGCACGACGAGGTTCTCGAAAAGGCTGCCGACCAGGGGATCGCGACGGACCTGGTCCGGCTCTTCGATCCCGAGCAGGTAGCAGAGCAGGCCGGTGTCGGTGAAGTAGATTTTCGGCGACTTCACCAGGCGTTTGCCGAAGTTTCGGTGGTAGGGCGGTAGCCGGAAGACGACGAAGGAGGCCTCGAGGATCGAAAGCCAGCTGGCCAGCGTCTTGGCATCGACGCCGACATCGCCGGCCAGGGAAGCGTAGTTCACGAGTTGGCCGACGCGCCCGGCGAGGAGCTTCAGGAAGGTCTGGAACAGGGTCGCGTCCTTCAGGCGAATCAGACGGCGGACGTCCCGCTCGACGTAGGTCTGGTAGTAGCTTGCGTAGGCGACCCGCGGCCGCTGGCCCTCGGCGTGCACGCGCGGGAGGAAGCCGTGCAGCAGGTAGTCCTCGAAGCGCTCGAAACGGAATCCGCCTCCTTCGAGCTCGGGGATCGACAGCGGCAACAGGTGCAGCATGCCCGTGCGTCCCGCCAGCGACTGGCCGATGGCCTCCCTCAGTTCGAGTTGGTGCGAGCCGGTCAGGACGAAACGCCCGCTGCTCCCGTCCTCGTCGACGATCCCTTGCAGGTAGCTGAGCAGGTGCGGCGCCCGCTGGATCTCGTCGAAGATGACGTGCCGCGCACGCCGTTCCAGGAAGCCGCGTGGATCCTCCAGGCAGATGGCGAGGGTGTCGGGATCCTCGAGGCTGACGTACTCGAAGTCGGGAACCGTCGCGCGCGCCAGCGTGGTCTTGCCGGCCTGCCGCGGCCCGAGCACGGTCACGATCGGGAACTCGCGGAGTTGGGTTCGCAGCTCGGCCTGGAGGAGCCGGGGGATCACGAGGGGGATTCTACCCGTACAAATCAGGAGTTCAACTCCCGATTTGTCCCATTCGGCCGGGCGGCGAGTACGGATGCGTGGAGCAAGCTCTGCTTCCGGTGTAGAGACCCGGCCGTGACCAGCCAGCCGCCATCCCCTGCCGCCGGCCCCGAGGCCGTTTCCGCCTTTCGCGACGACGCCCTCGGCGACGCCGATGCCGTCGAACTGGCCCGTCGCATCGCCGCCGGCCAGACCACTTCCGAGGAACTGGTCGCCGCCGCCATCGCCAGGGCCCGCGACGTCAATCCCGTCCTCAACGCCATCGCCCACGAAACCTTCGACAAGGCTCTGGAAAGCGCGGCTCGCAGCAGCGGCGGGCGCTTCGGCGGCCTGCCCACCTTCGTCAAGGACACCGATGCGGTGGAGGGTACGCCCCTGCGCATGGGAACCCACGCGCTGCCGGACACACCGGCCACCAAGTCCTCCGCCTTCGTGAAGCAGTTTCTTTCCACCGGCCTCGTGAGCCTCGGCAAGACCTCGCTGCCCGAGCTGGGACTGACGGCAACGTCGGAATCCCGCGACTACGGGCCCACGCGCAACCCGTGGAACACCGGCTTTTCCACCGGCGGCTCTTCCGGCGGATCGGCTGCGATGGTGGCCGCGGGCGTGGTGCCCATCGCCCATGCCAACGACGGCGGCGGCTCCATCCGCATTCCGGCCTCCTGCTGCGGACTGGTCGGCCTCAAGTCGAGCCGCAAGCGCCTCGTCGGTGCCGACGGTGCCGAGCTGTTTCCCATCGACATCATCGTGCAGGGCGTGGTGACGCGCACGGTGCGCGACAGCGCCGCTTTCCTCGCGGCCGCCGAGCAGTATCGTCCCGGTCCGCGCATGGCGCCGGTGGGAATGGTGGAGGGACCGGGCAAGGAGCGGCTTCGCGTTGCCTTCTTCACCGAGTCGGCCTCGGGCGTGGAGAGCCACCCGGACTGCCGCAAGGCGGTCGCGGACGCGGCCAAGGCCTGCGAGGAACTCGGCCATTCGGTCCAGCACATCCGCTGCCCTTTCGACGAGCACGTGGTGGACGACTTCTTCGCCTACTGGGGCTTCGCGCCCTTCGGGCTGCGCATCGTGGGCAAGCGCCTCTTCGGTCCTGGCTTCGACCACACCCGCCTCGACGAGTGGAGCCACGGGCTGGCCACCCAGTTCCGCCGCAATCTGCACCGCCTGCCGGCCATCCTTTGGAGACTTCGCCGCTTCGCCAAGCGCTACGACTCCCTCTTCGAGCTCCACGACGTGCTGCTGACGCCGACGCTGGCCGAACCTCCCTTCCCCATCGGCCACATCAGTCCCGACGTTGCCTTCGACACGGCCGTTGAGCGCGTGATGCGTTACGCCGCCTTCACGCCGGTGCAGAACCTGAGCGGGGGCCCGGCGATTTCCTTGCCTCTCGGCCGCAGCGCCGGGGGCCTGCCCATCGGCGTGCAGATCGCGGCCGACTGCGGCGCCGAGAGGCGCCTGCTCGAACTGGCCTATGCGCTGGAAGAGGCGAGGCCGTGGCCGACCCTCGCGGGCGTGAAGGCTCGCTAGCGCTTACTGGATGCCCAGGCGACGCGCGGCCGCCACGACGTCCGCGGTCCAGTCTGCCGAGGCGGTGTCGATTCTTGCGCGACGCTCCAACGGCCATTCGTCGGGTGCTTCGAACTCGGCCTGCATGGCGTCGTAGAGGCCGGGCCCGGCTTCCGAAGCGTCGTGGCCGGCGGCAGCGCGGGCAGTGAGGCGCTCGATCACCTCGTCCTTCGGCGCAGCCACTTCCACGAGCGCGGCCTCGCTGCCGAGGCGTCGCGCGTGTTCCGCGGCCAAGTCCCGCCACGCCCGGCGCGAGAACGTGGCGTCCAGGATGGCCACGCGCCCGGAAACGACGACGTGGCGGGCTTCCTCGAGGAGCCTCTCATACACCGCCGCGCGCGCTGCCTCGGAGTAGCGCTTGTGGCCGTAGGCCGCCGGCGCAGCGCCTGCGGCCGCGGAAGCGTCGTCGCGGCGCACGCGATCGGAGGAGATCACCACGCCGCCGCAGGCGTCGGCGAGAGCTTCGGCCACCGTGGACTTGCCGGTGCCGATGGTTCCGCAGGTGAGCACGAGGCGGCCGGGACCGCGCTCGCCAAGATTGCGGAGATACCCGAGGCCGAGTTCGAGGTGACGCCGCACGCTCTCGCGGGCGTGGCCACGCTGTGCCTCGGCCAGCGTGGCGTCGGTGGCGACGAGGGAGGCCACCTTGGCGCGCACCAGGGCGCGGTAGCTGAGGAAGTAATCGACGACCGAGAACAGGTGGTAGTCGCCGCCGGCCCTCGCGTAGCGCCGAAGGAAGAGAGCGGCAAAATCGGCGCGGCCCCGGTAGGCGAGGTCCATGGCCAGAAAGGAGACGTCGGAGGCGGCGTCGATGCGGCGGAAGTCGTCGCGGAACTCGAGGCAGTCCACCATCAGCGGCTGCGAGGCGTCGCTCTCGAACCAGACGTGTTCGCTGTGCAGGTCGCCATGGCCGTCCACGATGCGGCCGTCGCGGCGGCGCCTGTCGAAATCGTCGCGGCGCGCGTCGAGGAAAGCTGCGGCCAGGCGCCGGGCCTCTTCGAGGTCGGCGGGCGGCGCAAGGTCGGGCGGGCAGGTGGCGAGAGCGTCAACGTTGGCGCGGGCCGGGCCCGTCGTCACCGCCAGCCACTCGTCGGCGCCGAAGGGCGCCGGTCGTCCGAGCGAATGCGCTTTGTGGAAACGTGCGAGATGGGCCGCGACGCGGTCGAGGTGGGCCGTTGTGACCTCACCGCGCTCGAGCATGCTCTTCAGATCACGGCCTTCGGCCAGGCGGCGCATCACCACCGCGTGCTCGATCGCGCGGGGATCGCCCGAAGGAGTATCGGCCACGGGCCCCATTTCGACCCGTTGTTCGCCCCCCTTCGCTTCGAGCACGGGCGCGATGCCGAGGTACACGTCCGGCGCGAGCCGGCGGTTGAGAGCGACTTCGCGCAGGCAGTCCGCCAGCCTTTCGGCAGGGTCGGAGAAGTCGAGGAAGGAGAGGCGCACCGGGCGGCGCAGCTTGTAGGCGCGGCCGGCGGTGAGAAAGACGTGGGAAATGTGGGTGTCGATTCGCCGGATCGCGGCGGCGGTGCCGGAGTCCAGAGGATAGGCGGCAGGCGTTTCGAGATCGGCGAGCCAGACAGGTTCGGCGGCTTGGTCCCTCACGCGTCGTTGTCTAGCGGGCGTGGGGCACCGGCACGAACGCCCGGGATACATAGTCGCCCGCGGCTCTCCAGGGCCCGTCTACCCGGACGGGAGTCAATCCGCGGTTGTAGTGGGTTCACCATGGCGGCGCTGGCCCAAGGGGTTATCCTGTAGGGTTCGTGAACGCCCTCGTTACCAGAAAGGCATGCCGATGGCTCGCCGGCGTGCTTGCCGCGGCGGTGGTGTTCGGTTGCGGGCCGACGGCCGCCCTCGGAGATGGGGACCGGTGCCGCCGCGACAAGATGCGCGCGAGCCGGCTTGCCGCGAACACCTGGTTTCGCTGCCCGCGCGCATCGGACGAGAACGGGCAACCCAGACCCTTTTGCGTCCAGAGGGCCGAGCGCCGCGTGCGCCGCCTGCTGACCATTGCGGACGAGCGCGCTGCGGGGGCCGGCTTCCTGTGTCCGGCCGGGGGCGAGGCTCTCGGCCTGGCCGGCCCGCAGCCTTGGCCCACCCGCTTCCTGAACGAGGCCATCGGCGACGGAGCGGCGGGCTGTCGCATGGAGAAATCGAGAGCGGCTCGCCGCTACGCGACGTCGTTCAGCCGCTGCCTCGAGGAGGAAGCGCCCAGGGAAAGCCGCCGTGCCGCCGACCTGAACGACTGCGCGCAAGCCTCACGGGAGAGGTTCCAGCGCGCGTGGGAGGAGGCCGCCGCTGCCGGATCCTGCGGGGGCGTCGATTCCGCGCGGGCAGCCGACCGCATCGAAAACGAGATCGCCGAATCCGCGTCGCGCCTCGAGGTGACTTGCGGGGACGGAAACGTAGGCGGCTTCGAGGAATGCGACGACGGGAACACCGCGGACGGCGACGGCTGTGGCGCCGACTGCCGCGAGGAAGACTGCGGTCGTGTCGGGGACGAAGTGCTTTGCGTCGTCTGCCCCGGCGATTCCGTACCCACGGCGGAGTACGCCGAATGTCGGTGCCCCGACGGCTTCGAGGGAGCGCCCGGCTCCTGCGTGGACATCGACGAGTGCGCGGATTCGGCCGGACTCTGCCCCGAGGGCCGACCCTGCGTGAACCTGGAAGGCAGCTGGGCCTGCGCCATCGAGTGCACCGCCGAAGCGTTCCACCAGGCCCTGGCCGAGTGCGGCGCACCGACCGGAGCCATCGCCTTCGACTGTGTCGATACGACGATTCGCCTGCCTGCGGCGAGCACCGGCCGCCTGCGCGACGTCCTGTGCAACGATCTCACCATCGACGGAGCCGGACGGAACGTGACTTTCGAACTGGATCCGGTGTGCTGGCGCACTCCTGTGGAGGCTGCCCAGTGCCCCGAGGGCCTCGAGGAGGACGGCACCTGCGCGTGCCCCGACGTCGATTCCGGAGACGTGTTCCTGGCCCTGCGCGGCGACGGCAACGTGGTCCGCGACCTGGCGGTGCGCGGCTTTTTCGACGGCATTCCGGTGCGCGGGCGCGACAACGTCGTGGAGGATGTGCGCTTCGACCGCATGTGCGATGACGCCTTCGGCAGCGTGGCCACCGGCGTCGGCAACGTCTTTCGCCGCCTGGCCGTGCGCGACGGCTGCGACAAGTGCAGCGAGAACGGCGGCTCCCTGGAAGACACCGATCCCGACCCGCGCGTCCCCCGCCATTTCAACGCCGTGCTGTCGGACGTGGATCTCGAAGGCTGCCGCACTCCCGTTCGGATCGCGACGGCGGGGCGCTTCCTGCTGCGCAACGTGACGATGCGGCAAGGGGACTCGTCTCCTGCCTGCGACGGCCCCCGCTTCTCCGCCAGCGGTTCCTCGAAGGTGGAAGTCCACCTGGAAGGCAGCACCGTGGAGGGCTGCCGGCGCGGCATCCGCGCGGGGCGGGGCGTGGACGCCGTGATTCGCGACAGCCGCGTGGCAGGCTGCGACCTGAGGGGCCTGTGGGTGGCCAGCGGCGCCCGCGTGTCGGTCGAGGGAAGCACCTTCGAGGGCAACGGCGGCGGCAGATCTTCCGAGAGCGGGTTCGGCGGAGTGGCGGTGGTCGGCGACGGCCGCCTCGACCTCGGCGGCGGCGAGCTGGAGATGGAGGGAGCCCTCGTCCGCAGCGCCGGACAGAACTCCATCTGCGGGAACGTCGGGCCGGATGCGAAGGAAAGGGAGGTCGACAACGCGACGGCCGCGCCGGTGACCGCCACCGGCAATTGGTGGTGCTCGGCGGCTTCCCCGCCCCAGGGCATCTTCGGCCCGGTTCTCCTCGAGCCCTGGCTGACGCGCGCGCCGCTGAGGATCAGACCGGCGCCCGCAGCCGACTACATCACGGCGAAGTAGTTCTTTACGGCGAAGGCCACGGCCTCTTCGCTGAACTCCATCGGCAGCTCGTTGTAGCTGCAGTAGCTGCGCATCTGCATCAGCAGATCGCGGGGGTGGCAGCATCGCATCGGGCGACCCACCGCCACGAAGTAGCGGTCCATCATGTCCTCGACCAGTTCGCGCGGCGTTTCGATGCCGATGGCCGGCCCGACGAGCTGGCAGATGCGGTAGAACTGCTCGCGGGTGGGGTCCGGAACCTCGATCTTGTAGGGCAGGCGGCGCAGGAAGGCCTCGTCAACGAGGTCGTTGGGGGCAAGGTTGGTGGCGAAGACCACCAACTGGTCGAAGGGAACCTGGATCTTCTTGCCGGTGGACAGCTTCTGGAAATCGTAGCGCTTCTCGAGGGGAACGATCCAGCGGTTGAGCAACTCGGCGGCGGGCATCCTCTGGCGCCCGAAGTCGTCGATGAGCAGCACTCCGCAGTTGCTCTTCATCTGCAGCGGAGCCTCGCTCACGTTGCTGATCGGATCGTGGCGCATCTCGAGCTGTTCCATCGTGAGCTCGCCGCCGACCACCACGGTGGGACGGCGGACGCGCACCCAGCGGGCGTCCTCCAGCGGCTCCCCGAGCATGCTCGAGTCCTCGCTGGGCAGTTCCTCGTGCAGCACGGGGTCGAAGAGGCGGAGGATGGTGCCCTCGACGAAGATGGCCTTGGGGATCCAGAGGTCGTCGCCGTAGCAGCGCACCACCCTCTCGGCGATGCTGGTCTTGCCGTTGCCGGGCGCCCCGTAGAGGAACATGCCGCGACCGGCATTGACCGCAGGGCCAAGGCTCGCGAGCATCTCTGCCTGCATCAGCATGTCGGCGAAGGCGGCTTCGAGGTTGCGCGGCCCGATGTGGTGGAGGGTCAGGCTCTGGACGCCAACCGACGCAATGTACTCGTCCAGGGGCACCGGCGCGGTCTCGGCGTAGGTGCAGGTCTGCATGAAGCGGCGCGCACGGTCGGTGCCGGCATCCGTGAGCACGTACTCATAGTCGCCGGCAGCAGCGGTGCGCCGGTAGGCCAGCTGCATCTCGGTCTTGAGGGAATTCAGGATGGGCTCGATGGTGCGGAAGGGCAGGCCGGTCTCGCGGCCGATGCGGCGCCCGGAGGCCGCGCCCTGGACCAGCAGGAAGCGGCTGATCAGTTTCTCGACGAAATCCTTGGTGAGGCCGGTTTCCTCGAGGGTGTTCGGCTTGCGCGGATAGAAGGTGCCGTCGCTGCGCGTGAGGTTGGCCAGGCGCGCGGCGGCCACGGCGCCGAGGGCGCCGCTGTCGTGGTGATGGCTGTCGAGGCTGTCGCCGCCGAACGGTGACGCTTCGCTGCGAAGGATGTCGGACGAAGCCGGTGGGAAATTGGCGAGACTCATGGAAACTCCCCTGGTGTCGCGCGAAACCCCCCACCGAATCCCGCACGAGATGGCGCTGGGATTTTCGGTCGGCGACTCCCCAGTCGCCGGCCGTGCCCTCCCGCGCGTCACCGATATAGCGGGTCGTTGGTGATGGCGCGAGAGGGGGAACGAGTTTTCTCACACCGAATGCGGCGAGAGGAGATTCATGTTTTTGGGATTACATAAAAGTTAAGGACGGTCGCTCGACAGGTGGAGCGGATGCGCCGTCTTTCTACTCCGTCGGTTGCTGATCGTCGCGACCGGGAGGCATCGTGAGGGGGCACCCCTTACGATCCCTCCCCACCCAGCCGCCACGTGGTCGATGGAAGCGACGAAGTCGCAGCCCTCTCAATCCGTCGTGCAGATGCCCCAGCTTTCCGTTGCAGTGTCCTTGAGGCTGGTCCCGCAGACCGTGTCGGTGAGTTTGGGTCGCGCCGGTCCGGCGAAGATGTCGACACACGAATAGGGAGTCGGCAGCAGACAGTTGTCGATCACCGTAGAGTTCGAGGCGGTAAGGCGCTGTGCGCTGAGTCCAAGACCGCCAGACTGCGAGATCGACGTACCCGAAAGCACGACGCGATCCCCGTTGACGGCACCGCGACCAGAATTGACGATCGTGACGTCCGTCAAAGTGACGCGACTCGCGTTGACTGCCATGTCGCATGCCGAGATCGTACTGTTTGTAGCGGTGACCTTTTTGCCTGCGGAGAGGCCGGTCCAACTGGAAGTGATGGCGACATCGCTGACGTCGACCCTCTTTCCCCCTACAGCGACCCGGTATCCGGTAACATTGATTCCGGAGACCGACACCCTGCTCCTACCGCTGTCGCCTGGACCGACCGCAGCGGCGAACTCGACATCGGTGTCCAGACCGACCGGGGCGACGATTGAGCCTCCGCCCACCACGTTGCAGCGTTTCTCACACCGCACGGCTCCAGCCGTGCTCCCGGTCAACGTGAAACCCGCGAGGTCGAGATTCGCCTTCCCCGCCAGGAGAATTGCGGGCCCGTCCGCCCCCGAGCAGTCGAGATCGGCGGTCAGCACGGCGTCCGTCACCGTCTGACCGCACTGCGTCAACGGTTCCGGAGCTGCCAGCGCGGACGTCGGAACGAGGGCAAGGAGAAGCAACAGTCTTTTCATGGGGTACCTCCTGCGAACATGAACTCGGCGCGACGTGCGAGTGCGCGCACCCTATTGGACCGCCGGGCTCAAGGGAAGGCCGGATTTGATGTGGATCACGCACGAGCTTTGCCGGCGAAAACCTGGCGAAGGAGGGGGAAGGTGGGCTGACGAGCAATGGAGTCGCGAACGCGGGCCCGGACCGAGCAAGATGTGCCGTCGGGGTGACAGAAAAGGGTGTTGTCTGGCCCACCGATCGAACTTGAGGGCCGGGCGCGGCGTTCACCCGCTGCCGGTGTCGGCGAATTCTACGCGCGAACTAACTAAATCCTCGGTGGATCGCTGTCGCGGTCCGTGTGCCGATGCTTGGAGATCGCCGCCACAAATGCGGTCGCCGCCTCGGCGGCATCTTCGGCCGTCGCCAGCAGTATCCCGGGATCCTTGCCGGCCATCGGAAGAATCTCTGCAGAGACGAGGAGGTTCTTCGAGTCGCCCAGTGCGAGAATGGTCTTGCCGTGACGATACTGGTCCTTGATGTACTCCATCGTGTGTCCGTTGGCGGCCAACGTTGCGACTGCATCTGCACCGTCCGGCAGCAGCAGGGCATCGAAAAGTGGCGAAGGAGAGTTCTCCATCGACATGTCTGCTTCGATCGTGCCGCCGTCGGCTGCAGAAAAGATTCCAATGCGCGGCCCGACGAAGTGGCCGACCGCACCGGCCTTCGCGATGGCGGCCTGAATGACCGCCAGCGAACCGCGATGCGCCCCGTCGGCGACGAGGATCGCCACCTGGCGCGTTCGGATGCCGCATTCGCCCGGAAGCGCCTTCAGGGAGAGGGCGGGGGAGACGGACACTTCCGGGGAAACCGGCTCGGCGTTCGCCTTCGGCATGGGCTTGGGCACCTCCATGCCGAGGCCGGCGGCCACCGCTTCGACCAGCGCGATCGAGACGTTGGCGAGCGAAGCGAGCATTCGTTCGCGAATCGCAGGAACCGTGACCTTGCTGAGCTCGAAACGGAAGGCCGCGGCGATGTGGGCTTTCTCGACCTCGGTCTGGCTTTCGAAGAACAGGGTTGCCTGGACGTAGTGTTCCGCGAACTTCTCGGGCTTGCCGCGCAGCTTGTCGTCCTGGATCGGCTCGGGGAACGAACGGAATCCCGCCGGGCCGGCTTGGAAGGGACAACCGCCGGCGAGGGAGTTGGGTTCGTAGGAAACCCGCCCGCGGTGGATGGCCTGACGATGCATCCCGTCGCGCTGGTTGTTGTGGGCCATCGCAACCGGCGCATTGATCGGGATCTCGTGAAAGTTCGGACCGCCGAGTCGCGTGATCTGGGTATCCACGTACGAGTGGATGCGGCCGGCGAGAAGCGGATCGTTGCTGAAATCGATGCCGGGAATTACGTGAGCCGTGCAAAAGGCGACCTGCTCGGTTTCCGCGAAGAAGTTGTCCGGATTCCGGTTCAGCACCATGCGACCCGCCGGCGTGATGGGCACGAGTTCCTCCGGGATCAGCTTGGTCGCGTCGAGCACGTCGAAGCTGAACTCCTCGGCCTGCTCCTCCGTGAAAATCTGCAGTCCGAGCTCCCACTCGGGGAAGTCGCCGGACTCGATGGCTTCCCAGAGATCGCGACGGTGGAAGTCCGGATCCGCCCCCGAGATCTTCACCGCTTCCTCCCACACCAGCGAATGGGTGCCGAAGAGCGGCTTCCAGTGGAACTTGCAGAACACGCTGTCGCCGTCGCCGTTGATCAGCCGGAACGTGTGCACTCCGAATCCCTGCATCATGCGGTAGCTGCGCGGGATGCCGCGGTCGGACATCACCCACATCAGCATGTGCGTGGATTCGGGCATGAGGGAGACGAAGTCCCAGAACGTGTCGTGCGCGGACGCGGCCTGGGGCATCCCGTGATGCGGTTCCGGCTTCACGGCGTGGACGAGATCGGGGAACTTCATCGCATCCTGGATGAAGAACACCGGGATGTTGTTGCCGACGAGGTCCCAGTTCCCCGTGTCGGTGTAGAATTTGACGGCGAATCCGCGAGCGTCGCGCGCGGTGTCCTTGGAGCCGCGCTAGCCGGCCACCGTGGAGAAGCGCACGAAGACGGGAGTGGTCTTGCCCTTGGCGGCGAACGGAGAGGCCATCGTGTGCTTGGCCAGGCCGCCGTACGCCTCGAAGAACCCGTGCGCCGCGGAGCCACGCGCATGGACGATTCGTTCGGGGATGCGCTCGTGGTCGAAGTGAGTGATCTTCTCGCGCAGGACGAAATCTTCCAGAAGAGTCGGGCCGCGCAGGCCCGCCTTCAGGGAATTTTGATTATCCGAGACCGGCACGCCCTGGTTGGTCGTGAGCACTCGGTCACTCGCATCCACGCGAACGCGATCGAGAGGTCCTGACGTCGGGCAGATGCCGGGCTGCGCGGCACCTCCGGTTTTGTCCGAGGAGTTGGCCTCGGACACCGTGCTTGCCGTCACCGAGGGATCGTCCGCGTCCGCTGAATAGCCCACGGCCGGTTCGACGGCGTTTTCGTGCCCGAACTCGAGAGGCTTCTCGCCGTGAAATGGCCTCGTCGCGGCGAGGGCATCCGCTGCTCGGGCCCGGGCGGCAACAACGTCGTTGGTGCCAAGCTCGGGGCCGGTCTTGTCCGGGGATTGTCGTCGCGGGTTCCTGGGGCTGGGCGTCGCTTTGACCGTTTTTCCGCTGTTCTTGCTTGTCATCTGGATCTCCGCGACGGCGAAACGGCCGCCTGCTGCTGGACCTCCGGCGGCCGCTGCCCCGAAGAACGGCCGGCTCGTCGGTGCAAGGTTCGGCGCGCTAGGCGTCCAGTTCCTGCTCGGTGGACGACTGGGCGTAGCGATCGGCCGCGTCCACGCCTGCGCTGACCTTCTCTGCGATGTCGCGTCGCAGGTCCTGACCCGGCTTGGGCGCGAACAACAGTGCGAGTCCGGCGCCAACCAGCAGGCCGGTGCCGAAAAGGCCGAGCACGGCGGTCGCGTCCTGCGTCATCGTGCGGCGTTGCTGGAGGCCGATCACGCCGGCCATGTCGTTCCTCGAGGGGAGCGCTTGCAGGATATCTTCGAGGGTCATGGTGTTACCTCTATCTCGTACGGCTGCGGTGATTTCGTCGCGGAGGCGGTCGAAGATGTTCATGGCACCGACCGTTCCCGGCGGGTCGCTTCCTCG
>JBHEPB010000233.1:0-9353 GCA_046260515.1 Binatia bacterium | reverse complement strand
GGTCTGGTGGCTGCCGTTGCGGTTGGAGAAGTCGGTGGGGACGTCCTCGCCCGAGCCCTTGCCGTGGGCCACGAACTCCTGGAACAGCACTTTCTTTGCCTGAAGGTCGAAGATCCACAGGCGACGCTCCTGGGAGGAACGCGTGTAGTCCACGATGGCAAGGCGATCGGCGTCGGTGGCGACGCCCTTGGCCTTGGCGCAGCGGACGGCGGTGAGGGCCTCGTTGATGGCTGCGCGGGAGAGATCGGGAGCAAGGGCCGCCAGGGTGGCGGCCTCGTTGAGGGCTGCGCGGGAGGTATCGGGAGCGAGGGCCGCCAGTTTGGCGGCATTGTCGGCTTGGGCCGCCGGGGCCGACAGGAACGTCGTCGCGGCGAGGAGCAGGATGGCCCGGAGACCGTTCGATCGGTGTGCTCTCATTCCCAGGTTACATCCCCTGGAGGTTCTTTCCGCGTATCGAAGGCGCCGGAACCCCGGCTGCGCCCCTATGCGTAAAGAGTAGTTCCCCCCGCGTAGAAGTACTCTGGCCGAAGAAGGCCCGGGCCGCAAGCGCCACGGACAGGTTCGCAGCATCCCCGTACGGGCAAGGGGAACGCGGAGCTGCCTTTCTAAGTAGCCGTAAAAACGGGCGGGGGCCGCTCGGATCCGATGGTTTGGGTTCTTCAGAAAGGTTCAGCGGCTCAGAGCACTACAAGCCCGGTTTCAGCCGCAAAGCAGATGCACGCGTTTCTGGAGACGGTGGACTGTCCAGGCATCGGGGCAAACGATCGGAGCATCGACATCGCCAGTGACATGACGAGTGGGCCGGAATCATCAGCGTCAGGAACTACCCAAGTCACCCAGGACTGGTCGGGATCAGCGACGCGGTAGCCGGCGAGAAGCCCTGAGGCGTTACTCACGTACTCAGCGGTCGCCGGCAGGCCGAGGAGCACCGCGAGCAGCGGCAACATCTTGAGGGAAGCGCGCTTCACTTCCTCAGCCGCTCCCGGCTCTGTCGGTTTGTTTTCTCAAGCAGCCCCGCCTTGCCGGCGGGACGCTGTCACACGGCTCCAGTCCTGACCAAGTTCACTGGGGGATGACGAGCACCGAGCGCGCAGGAGCGACGCGACTGCAACAAGGCCAGCCCTTGGGAAGTCCTCGGTGGTGGAGGTGGGAGCGGCGGCGGGATCGTTCAGGCGCCGGCCTGGGAATCCAGGACGCCCGGCGCGGCGAGGCCGCCGCCGCAAGAGAGGTGCGCATCGGCCGGCCGGTTCGAGAGGAGTACAGGCGTTTCTGCGGGACAGAAATCCATGGCCAAACCCCAAGGGGGGACGAAGAGTTTGACCACGTCTCGCGGGCCGGTCCGGCCGATGTGCAACACAGACATTGGTGACTGTTGCGGTGCGTCGTCAACGGGGTCGGCGAACGGAATGATTCCTCTGTGATGATTTTCGCGCGCGGGTTTTCTGTCAGCGAGGCTGTCGAATTCCGCGGATATTACTGCGTTGCACGGCGGCATTCAGCGATTCCCGCTATTTGCGAAGCGGGAATGTGAAGGGCTTCGCGTCAGGGCGTCGCGGCTGCGCCGCGAGGGTGGAACGCACCTGCGCCGCGAGGACGAGAGCGCCAACCGAAAAGTCTGTTGCGAGAGCTTGAACTGCGAAGTGGGTGGGGAACCCGGCGGGAGGGTGCGGCAAGAGTCCCGCGTCGGTGGACGCTGACGGACTCCTGTCGCCCCTCCTCCGAGGCTCGTCGTGGCGGGTGGCCGCCATGTCTGCATGCCCGCTCGAGGTCTCTGGCAGCGCGTCTTCCCGGTCATCCCCCGACGTACCGAGCTACACTCTCCTCCCGCCTTCGACCTGGCTCTTTGCGGGCGTGGGGAAGACGGGAAGTCGCATTGCGCGAACATTGCCCGACCCCTGCACACACAACCGGCCCACGACGAACCCCCTCCTCCGAGGCTCACCCGTCGCTCGGCTCCACTAGAGGGCCGGGCCGTCTCCCCACGGCCCGGCACCCCGGTGGTGTCTTGCGACGCGATCTAAAGGTAGCAAAGGGCGTGCCCAAGCTACCGTGGCCCGGATCGTCGGGGCAAGTGGCCGGCATTCCTGTATTCCCCGGGCTTCGCAGCCGGGGCGCGGCTCGAGGAACTCGCCAAAGCCCGGGGCATTTCCCCGCACGCCGGGGAAGCGCGCGGTCAAATGCCGTTGGGGCCGGGCGGCAGCCTCGGGGCCGGCCGGCGGCTGCCGCCCGCTCCTCGCTTGCTCCCCCGGACCCCACATTCGGCGTTGCCTACACAATGTCGGTAAGGCAACATCCCGGAATGTTTCACAGAAACGCCCCCTCTCCCCGCACGCCCGCGCGCGTGACGGCGCCGCTCTGCGCACTTTTTGCAGCGACGCTGCTGGTTTGTTCCCCTTCCACCTTTGCTTTCGGCGAGGAGGAGAGTTTCGACGCTGAGACCGGCGTTCGTCGTCCCGCCCACAAGGCCGCGGCCGAAGGCGCCATCGCCGAGCCCGTGGTTCCGAGCGGCGACAACGCCGCCGGTGTGAAGCCGGGCGACAAGATCACCAAGGCCAACGCCGACCGCGTGAAGGACCTCGTCTCGCCCGGCGTGCGCTGGTGTGTCGAGAACGGGATGGAGATGGACATCATCCCCTACGAGAAGATCGACGTGCCGGCCGACTACCAGGCCGCCACCGAGAAGTACTCGGCCCAGGTTCGCCTCAACGAGAAGAACTGGATCGAGAACTGGGTGGCCGGCAAGCCCTTCCCCGTGATCGACGTCAACGATCCCCAGGCCGCTCGCAAGATCATGTACAACTTCGAGCGCACGCATTACTTCACCGAGACGCTCGATCTCAATCTCACCGACGCGGACACCAGCTCCCTCTACATCGACGCCAACGGCAACCGCCACTACAACGTGGAGCGCCACTTCGTTCCCGAATGGCTGCGCGTGTTCCGCTACGAAGGGCGCATCAAGAACGATCCGAAGCCCCTCGTGCTTCCGAACAACGACAAGACCTTCCACAAGGCCGGCCTTTATCCGCTGATCGAGCCCTTCGACCTGAAGGGCGTGGGCGGTGTGACTTATCGCTTCCAGGACCAGACCAAGCACGACGACACCTGGCTCTATCTTCCCTTCGTGCGCCGCGTGCGCCGCATGTCGACCACGCAGCGCAGCGATGCCCTGTTCGGCCAGGACATCGACGTGGACAGCTTCGGCGGCTACGCCGGCCAGATCCCCTGGTTCGACTGGAAGCTGCTCGGCGAAAAGCCCCTGCTGATGTCCCTGCACGGCAAGCGCCTTCCTCCCAAGACCTGCGAGATGGACGGCGGCATGACCTTCTGCGAGCCCTGGGAACTGCGTCCCTCGGTGTACGTGGTGCAGGGCAAGTCGCGCTTCCCCGGCTACGCCTACTCGAGCCGGGTGATCTACGTGGACAAGGAGTCGAACATCATCGGCTACTCGGACCTCCAGGATCCGGCCGGGCAGATGTGGAAGACGGTGATGATCAGCTTCCGCGTGGACAAGAAGCCGAACCCCAAGGTGGACTTCGGCTACGACGAGCCGCGCATGTTCGCGTACGCCTACTCGGTGATCGACACGCAGCTCATGCACGGCACGCGCGTGGCCATTCCCGGCCTGGCTTTCCAGAACGAAGCGGGCTGGTACCTGGACCTCGGCATGGACGCGCCGACCTCCGTCAACGACGACTGGTTCACGGTAGCGCAGTTGATCAAAGCCGGGCGCTGAGCCCGGAGGTCGCCTAGCCGGACTTTCGGCCCGGCGTTCGAAGGCAAGGGCGACGGTCCCGGCGTTCAGATGTAGCGCGTTTCCGACGGGAGCTCCTCTTCGATGGGCCTCATCTCGATGCTGCCGAGGCGGGCCGAGGGCCAGCGCGCCGCGAGCTGGATGGCCTCGTTGAGGTCGCGGGCCTCGATCAGGAAGAATCCCCCGAGTTGCTCCTTGGTTTCGGCGAAGGCGCCGTCCGTCATTGACATCTGCTCGCGGCGCACGCGGACGGTGGCTGCGGTGCGCGCGCTCCTGAGGGCGTGCGTCACGAGCAGGTGCCCGCTTTCGCGCAGGCTGTCCACGTAGGACAGGGTCTCGGTGCGCAGTGATTCCCATTCCCGGGCGTCCATGGCGTGGAAGATGTCTTCGCTCTTGTAGGCGAGGCAGAGGTCCTTCATGTCGGTCTCCTGTTCGGCCCCGGCCAGGGGGCTTTCCCTTAGTCGAACGGCTGGGCGGCGATTCGACGTCGGCTTGCGACGTTCCGCCTTCAGGCTGTGGGGCGCTGGGCGCGATGGAAAATCCACAGCGCCATGGCGAGCAGCGCGATGCAGAAGTATTGGGCGCCGGTCAGGCCGAGCACGCGCGGGTCGGAGTTCGGCAGGTCGGCGGCGCGCAGAAAGTCCAGGGCGAAGCGGGCCGGCGCGTAGAACGCCGACATGACCGCCACGTAGATGCCGGGCCTGAGCGAGCGCTCGCCAAAAAACCTGTACCTGTCCCCGGTTTCTTGGGTGCGGAGGAGGAGGAGGGCGGGGAGGAGGACGAGGGCGGTGTAGAGGAGCTCGTAGAAGCCGACGTTGTGGCGGGGGCCGCCCGGGTAGGAGAAGGCGAGGGCGAAGTTGCTCAGGTGGCCGACGTGGTCGCTGGTGAGCGCGCAGCCGAGGCGTCCGAAGATCCAGCCGACGACGAGGCCCTGCACCAGGATGTCGGCGTGCACCCACCAGGCCTTGCCGAGGCGGTGAAAGTAGAAGGCCACGCCGACGAGGGCACCGAAGAATCCTCCGAAGGAACTGATGCCGTCCTGGATCTTGAGGAAGGCGACGACGCCGTCGCGAGAGAGCTTGTCCGGATGGTAGAGCAGCACGTCGAAGGCGTGGGCACCGAAGAAGCCGGCGCCCAGTGCCCAGGCCGCGGCCGCGCGGATCTCGGCGGCCGGCACTTCCTTCTCTTTCGCGAGCCGCATCACCACCGCGTGACCGACGATGACGCCGGTGGCGACGAGAAGGCCGAAAATGGGAAAGGAGAGCGGCCCGAGGGAAAGGACCATGGGGCCGGCATAGGGAGGAATCATCGCTGTGTCGTCAGGCCATTCCCACGCGCAGCAGCAGGGGCCAGCGGATCTCGCGCGCGCCGCTTCCCCACAGCGGCACGAGCTCTTCGCGCAGGGCGGGCAGGGGATCGTTGCCGACGGCGCGGCGATAGCCGGCTACCGACGACCAGGTGCCGAGGTAGGCAACGAAGCGGTCCAGTTCCCAGCACGCTGTCATCGCGAAGTCCGGCGCCTCGATGCTGTGGAAAGGAAACGCGACGTCGCTGTAGCCCGCCTCCACCAGCGC
This sequence comes from Binatia bacterium, assembly GCA_046260515.1. Classification (GTDB taxonomy): domain Bacteria; phylum Desulfobacterota; class Binatia; order UBA1149; family CAITLU01; genus DATNBU01. The sequence continues at coordinate 4,025 of JBHEPB010000233.1, read as the reverse complement.
CCTCTCGGGCGGCCAGTAGGGGCCGACGGTGACGGCCGAGAAGTGAAGGACGATCGGGTCGATGACATCGCTGACGAGCCCGAGCTGGTAGCCCCACTCGGCCACCAGGCCGCCCGGCTTCAGCACGCGACGCACTTCGGCGTGGAAGCGTGTGATGTCGAACCAGTGCAGGGCCTGGGCCACCGTCACGAGATCCACGCTCGCGTCTTCGAGGGGAGCCTTCTCGGCGGGGGCTACGAGGTACTCGACCCGCGGGCAGGCTTCGGATTCGCGAATCTGGGCGGCGCTGGCGTCGGTGGCCACCACGCGGGCGAAACATTTCGCGAGCGCGACGGCGGCCTGGCCGTTGCCGGTGGCGCAGTCCCACGCCAGTTCGGTGGACGGTGCTTCGGAGGCCAGCCATCCGAAGAGCGCCGCGGGGTAGCCGGGGCGCCAGCGGCGGTAGTCGTCGCTGGCATGGCTGAAATGGTCTTTCCAGCGCTGGTCGCCGGCCTGCCCGACGACGTCGGTGTTGCCGGCACCTTGAGCGGCGCCGTCGCGCGATCCGCCTTCGTCAGTCATCGAGGGTGATCTCGAGGATGGCGCGGGCATTGTAGCGGCCGGCGATCTTCGACAGCGCGTCGGTGATCCATTTCTGCCAGCCGTACTTCTCGTCCATGGCCGCATAGGCCCTGGCGACGCTGGCCTCGTCGCCCACCACGCGGCCCGTTCCGGACCAGGTGGGGCCGCCGTCCAGGTTGCCGCGCCAGTCGCAGGTGGTGATCTCGATGCGCGGATCGCGCTGCAACCGCTTCACCTTCCAGGAGCCCGCCTCGGTGAACATGTAGATCTTGTCGCCGGAAACGGCCTGCCAGATGGGCACTCCCACCGGCGTGCCGTCGCGCTTGAAGGTGGTGAGCTTGGAGTACGGGACCACGCCGAGCATGCGCAGGCCTTCGGCGCGCGTGGGCTTGGGGGCGGCAGGTACGGTCATCGTGGTTCTCCGGGGATGGCGTGCGCGGCCATGGCGGCATCCTCTGCGACCGTGTGGCGCGAGCGGCGATCGATGACGACGATGCGGCCGAGGAGGCGGGCCGGCGGAGCCTCCCCGGCAGCCGTGATCTCGATGCGCCCTGCCACGCCCTGTACCAGGCGCAGCCCGCCCGAGGTCTGCACGAAACCCTTGGCTCGAAGCGCCGAGCGGGCCTCGAGGGCGGTTCGCAGCGCGGCCTCGTCGATGCCGGTGGGAAAGAGGACTTCCTCGCTCACGTACTCGTCGTGGTCGTGGCCGTCGTGCTGGTGCGCCGGCTGCGCGGCGCGAGCGGGCTTCTGCCCCGGCTGCGGAGGAAAGAACACCCGCGAGTCCACGTCGCCATAGCTGGCGCGCAGGATGGTGACGTCCGCCTGGAGGTCGTGCAGCACCGCTTCGGCGCGGTCGGCGTCGCCCTCGCTCACCAGGTCGGTCTTGCTCAGCAACAGAAGGTCGGCCGAACACACCTGGTCCACGAAGGTGGCGTCCAGGTCGCGTCCGGCCGCCACCTGCTCGGCGCTGACGACGACGACCGAGCTTTCGTCCACGGCCCAGGCGCGCACCGGATCGCGCCAGAAGTTGACCAGCGTGTCGTAGGGCAGGCCGACGCCCGAGGTCTCCACGATGACGCGCTCGGGACGCGAGCGTTCCCAGAGCTGCTGCAGCGTCTTCAGCAGGTCGTCCGAGAGGCGGCAGCACACGCAACCGCCCGACAGTTCCACGTAGTCCACGCCGGCGGTGGCGTTGGTGTCGCCGCCGGCGGCGGCCAGTAGTGCTTCGTCGATGCCGAGTTCGCCGAACTCATTGGAGACGACGGCCGTGCGGATGCCCTCGCGCCGGCCCTGGTCGAGGAGGCTGCGCACCAGCGTGGTCTTGCCGCTGCCGAGGAAGCCGGAGACGACGAGGGCCTGGGCCTGCGGTTTCAAGAGGAAGGCCTCACGGCGCCGCGTAGATCGAGAAGCCGTCGCCCGGGTAGCGCGCCGTCATCCAGCCCAGCCACCAGATGCGCTCGCCGGTGGCGCGCTTCTCGAGGATGTCGGTGAGGGATTTTTCCAGGGCTTCGAGAGACTCGCGCTTCATGCGCCCTTGGGCGTGCGCGCCGTAGATCATCCGGATCTCCGGGAAGTCGCGCAGCAGCTTGCGCGTGGACTGGACGTAGGCCGCCAGGTCGGATCCCGGAAGATTGGCCAGCAGCGGCATCCCTCCGTAGAAGTGGTCGCCCACGAAGGCGTAGCCGCGCTTGCGGTCCACCAGCGCGATGGAATCGGTGGAGTGGCCGGGAATGTGCACTACCTCGATCAGGCGGCCGCCGATGTCGATGGTGTCGCCCGGCTTCCACCACTCGGTCACCTGGAAGCCGCCGGCGAAGGCATAGAGGCTTTTCGTCATCGGCGGCGAGTACCAGCCGTCGGCGCTGGTGGCGGCGCGCGTCTCGGGCAGGTCCACCATCGCCACGCTCTTGAAGCTGGCGTGGCTGCCGATGTGGTCGTAGTGGACGTGCGAGGCCACGGCCGTCATCGGCTTCTTGGTGACCTTGTCGGCGATGAAGGCGGCATCGCGGGTCCCCGACCCGGTATCGAAGAGGATGGAGCGGGTCTCGCCCTTCAGCACGTAGAGGATGTTGCGCTGCCAGTAGCGGTTCTCGTGGATGGCGAAGGTGGAGGGGTCGATGCGCGCGACGTCGAAGTAGCCGTCGGAGGCGATGGTGCCGGGCACGAAGGCGTCGGCACGGGCGGTGGCGGCGGTCCCGAGCAGCAGGGCGCCGGTCGCGAGGACGGCGGCGGGGAACCGCAGGTTCGGGGAGGAGCCGGGCATCGACAAGGTTTGTAAAGGGGGGAAGGGGGAGCGGCAAACCGCGAGCGACCTGGCGACGCGGCCGCGCTCGCTGCGACGAGCGAGCAGCCGATGCCCCCGCAATTTGCTGCCGCGTTACCCCTGCCCTACGAACGTCTTCTCGCCACGCCTCGCCATCAGGGAACCGACAGCAACGGGCCGCGCGGCTCCACCGGAGCAACACTCCACCGGTAGCCGGGGCGGGTTCCGTGAGGACTGGCGAACAAGGGGGACTCCGGACATGCCGTCGACTCTGCTGTTTCGTTCGCTTTTCGTCGCCCTGGTGTTTGCCGCAGGCTTCGGGACGGCCCTTGCCGATCCCAGCGCGCCGGATGCGGGGTTCGGCACCAACGGCGTGGTCATCGAGGACTTCGGTGGAGTGGAGACGGGCGGCAAGCTCTACCAGTTCTCGACCGGCAAGATCCTGCTGGCCGGCAACGGGTCGGGCGTCACGATGGGTCACTCGTTCACGCGCTACAACCTGAACGGCACCATCGACGGCACCTACGGCACCGGGGGAACGGGCACCGGCTTCGACGGATCGCTGTGGGGCCTGACGCTGTTGCCGGGCGACGTCCTGATGGCGGCCGGCGACTTCTCCTCCGGCAACCTCGTGGACCTGAACGACGCGGCCGTCATGCGCTACACCTCCACCGGCGCGAAGGACACGGCCTTCGCCACCGGCGGGCGCTCGGTTTTCTACCTGGATCCGGACGCGCCCGCCGACGAGCACGCCACCGACGTCATCGTGCTGCAGAGCGGCAAGCTGCTGGTGTGCGGCTACCTGTGGAAGGGAGGGACCGACTTCGACATGGTCGTCCTCCGCCTGTCGGCTGCCGGCGATCTCGACCCCACGTTCGGGGACGGCGGCTACTTCACCTTCGACTACAAGGGCGGGGTGGACAAGGCCTGGAAAGTCCTGGAACTGCCCGACCAGTCCATCCTCGTGTACGGTGAAGTGGAGAACAAGGCCGTCTTCGGCGCGCCTGCCAACGTGTTCTTCCTGAAGCTGACTTCCGAAGGCCAGGCGGACACGACCTTCGGCGGCGGCGGCACCGGCTACGCCACCGTGATCACCGACGTCATCGCCCGGGCCCGCCCTCGTTCGCCAAGATCATGGTGACGATGACCTGACTCAGCTCGGAAGGTCGAACTCCCCGACCAGCACCGACGCGCTGCCGAG
>JBHEPB010000228.1:0-17994 GCA_046260515.1 Binatia bacterium | reverse complement strand
GTCCAGGCCCGCGGCAGGGGAAGCCAGGGCGGCGGCGGTCTCCTGGAGTTTCTTGCGGACGGCGACGTTCGTCTCGACTCGACATCGTTCATCGACCTCACGGGGGCCGCGGCCGGCGGCGACCTCGTCCTCGAGAGCGGCGGCCGCCTGGAAACGTCGGCGTCCGTGGACGTGTCGGGATCCGCGACCGGCCTCGGCGGACGCGTGGTGGCCGTGGCCGAAGCCGACATCGACCTCGGCGGCCGATGGGATACGGACGGGGCCGCGTCGAACTTCTCGGTGGGCGACTTCCTCGTCGAAGGCTGCCGCGTCCAGGTTGCCGGAACCCTCGTCAATGCGGCCGCGTCGGGCCGCAATCGTTTCGTGGCCCGTGAAAGCCTCACCCTCGACGCGGCCGTCAAGGTGGTGGCATCGGGGAGCGGCGCGACCAACGAGATCCGCTATCGCAGCCGCGACGCGCCCCCCGTCGTCGCCGGCCTCGTTTCGCCCGTCGCCGCCCTGGTGCTCGACACGGGCTTGGAGGCCTGCGCCGCCTGCGGCAACCTCGAACTCGAGAACGGCGAGACCTGCGACGACGGCAACACGGCGGCCGGCGACGGCTGCGATTCGCTTTGCCGGGACGAAGGTTGCGACGGGGGCGCCTTGCCGGGCGCCCGCATCGACTCGCTGGTGGTCCGGCGCGGCAGCGGAGATCGCCCGGCGCGCGCGAAATGGAAGGGCGAAATCGCCCTTTCGAGGCTCGATGCGGCTGTGCCGGAGACGGAGGTTCGCGTGGTGATGACCGGCGCGGACGCGCGGGTTCTGCTCGACGCCACGCTCCCCGCGGGCTCGTTCGTCGGGGACCAAGGCGAGTGGAAGTACAACGGGACCGGCAGCGAAGTGGCCGAAAACATCCTTCGTGCTTCCCTGCGAGTGGACGAGGCGGGGCAGGTGGTACGGTTCCGCTTCAGGGCGCGCGGCCTCGACCTCGGCGAGGAAGACCCGGCCCTTCCTCTGGCGGTGGCGTTGGTTCTCGGCGACGAGCCGCAAGAGATTCCGTGCTCCGGCAGTGTGCCGCTGGCCTGTGAGGCCCGTCGCCGTCGCATCGCGTGCCGGAGCCAGCCTCCGGCGTCCGGCGAGGTGTCGAGCGCCGCCACGTAAGGACACGCACCGGCTTGAGCGCGCGGCCGAGGCTGCTACGGTGGCTTCGAGGATCCCGACTTGGTGCCGCTCCCGGAACGAATTCGCATATTCCCGTTGAGCGAGGTGGTCCTCTTCCCCGACACGCTCCTGCCCCTGCACATCTTCGAACCGCGCTACCGCAAGATGCTCGGCGACGCGCTCGACGGGGACAGGCTGATCGGCATGGTGCTGGTGAAGGATCCCGACGCCGAGCCGCTGCCGAGCGTGTACCCGGTGGGCTGCGCCGGGACCATCGTCGAGCACAAGCCCTTCGCCGACGGTCGCTCGCTGGTGGTGCTCAAGGGAACGGTCAAGTTCCGCATCCGCGCCGAACTCGACGTGGACGAGCCCTACCGCGTCGTCCAGGCCCAGGCCCTTTACGAGGGGCCGCCGCCGATGGACAAGGTGAGGGCCTGGCGCGACGAACTCCACGACTGCGTGCGCGACCTCGTGCGGGCCGCCGCCGGCGAGGAAGACACGGTCGAGCGCATCTTCGAGAAGATCGACCTGCTTTCGATGACCAATTCCCTGTCGGCCAGCCTTCCCCTGGACGTGCTCGAGAAGCAGAGCCTCCTCGAGTGCCCCACCATCGAGGACCGCGAGCGCCGCCTGGCCGAGTTCCTTCGCTTCAAGACCGTGGAGGCCAGGCTCGGGCTGGACGCGTCGCGCCCCAGCGACGCGTGAGGTCGCCTGCCGCCCTTTTTCGGACGACACCGTCTCCCCACTCCCACGAGGTCCCGTGTTGAAACTTCCCCGTCCCGTTCGCTGCGTGATCTTCGACCTCGACGGCGTGCTGCTCGACACCGAGCATTTCTACACCGAGGTCACCGTCGAGATCTGCCGCGAGTACGGCAAGACCTTCGACTGGTCCGTCAAGCGCAACATGATCGGGCGTCCTTCGCTGGAATCGGCGCGCTACCTCGTCGAGGCCCTGTCGCTTCCGATAGAGCCGGAGGAGTACCTGAGGCGCCGCGCGCTGCGCCTCGACGAGCTGTTCCCCCTGTCAAAGGAGAAACCCGGCGCCGAGGCCTTCACCCGGGCCCTGGCCGCGCGCGGCGTGCCCATCGCGGTGGCGACCAGCAGCGAGAGGCACTTGTTCGAATTGAAGACGCGCGACCACGGCGACTGGTTCTCTCTGTTCCGCGCCGTCGTCGTCGGCGATGACCCGCGCGTGAAGAAGGGCAAGCCCGCGCCCGACGTGTTCCTGGTGGCCGCCGCCGATGCCGGGGCGTCGCCTGCCGACTGCGTGGTGTTCGAGGATGCGCCGGCGGGCCTCGCGGCGGCCCACGCCGCCGGAATGCAGGCGGTGGCCATCCCCGACGAGGCCATGGACCGCAGCGCCTACGCCGCGGCCGAACTGGTCATCGGCGCCTACGCCGAAGTGGCTCCCGAAGACCTCGGCCTCTGAGGACTTTTCCGTTCAGCCCACCGCGCCGGCGCTGCGCAGTTGGGCGATGCGCGCAGCGTCGAGTCCGGCTTCCGCCAGCACCGCGTCGGTGTCGGCGCCGGGCACCGGGGCCTTCGGCGAGCCGTGGCCCGGCGTGCGCGACAGGCGCGGCGCGGGCGCCGGCATCGGCGTTCCGTCGATACCTTCCACGAAGACCTTGCGCGCCACGTTGGCCGGATGGTCCGCCGCCTCGTCGAGGCCGAGGATGGGCGCTACGCAGGCGTCGGTGCCGTCGAAGATCGCGCACCACTCGGCGCGCGTCTGCGCCGCGAAGGTCCTGGTGAAGAGGTCGCGAACCTCGCTCCAGCGGGTGCGGTCCATCTGGTGGGGCAGGGCGTCGGCGTCCAGGTTCATGCCCTCGAGGAGGCGGGCATAGAACTGGGGCTCGATGGCGCCGACGGCCATGAACTCGCCGTCCGAGGTGGCGTAGGTGTCGTAGAAGGGGGCACCGGTGTCCAGGAGGTTGGTGCCCCTGTCCTTGGACCAGAGTCCGGCGCGGAAGAAGCCGAAAAGAAAGGAACTGAGGTGGGCGGCGCCGTCCACCATGGCCGAGTCCACCACCTGACCCTGGCCCGAGCGGCTGCGCTCGAAGAGGGCGAGCACGATGCCGAGCGCGCAGAGCATGCCTCCGCCGGCGAAGTCGCCGAGCAGGTTGATGGGGGGCAGGGGCTTGTCGCCCGGGCGTCCGAAGAGGCTGAGGGCCCCGGAGATCGCGATGTAGTCGATGTCGTGGCCGGCCATGGCTGCATAGGGGCCGTCCTGGCCCCAACCGGTGAGGCGCGCGTAGACGAGGGCTGGGTTGCGAGCCAGGGCCACGTCGGGGCCCACCCCCAACTTCTCCATGACGCCGGGGCGAAAAGGCTCCAGCAGCACGTCCGCTTTTGCGACCAGCGCCAACAAAGTCTCTACCCCTTCGGGGCTTTTCATGTTGATGCCGATCGAGCGCTTGCCGCGCGCGAGATAGTCGCGCGTGGGGTCGGGTCTCGAGCCGGAAGTGGGGCTGCGGTCCACCCGGATCACCTCGGCGCCGAAGTCGGCGAGGATCATTCCTGCGTAGGGCGCGGGCGCGAGTCCCGCCATTTCGATCACCCGGATTCCGGATAGGGGTCCCATCGTACTGTCCTCACAAGGGAAATGGACGTCGCTGCGCTGCTCGACCCCGTGACGCCGGCATCGCGCGGGCAACGCGTCTGCCGGATCGGGTCTTCACGACGCGCCGGCGTCGGTCGATTCGAAAGCGCGTGGGTATGCCGCGACGGGGCCGGAGTCAACGACGAACACGAGCACAGTCAAGCCGGAATGATACGCAAAACCCTTGCATTCCCGCGGATGTAGCGTTGACATGCTACGCGCGAAACGGGCATAGTCCGGTATCGCTCGGGGGTGAAGCGAACCCTGAACATCCATTACCTGCCCCCGGCAGCGAAAGGTCGATATGAAACGGACTAGAAGTCTCCTTCCGGCCAGGCTCGCCCTGGCCCTCGGCTCCCTGCTGACGGTGGCCGTCCCGGCTTTCGTCGTGACCGAGGCCGAGGCCCAGGGAATCACGGCCGACGACCGCTGCCGCCAGGAACTTTCCATCGCCAGCCGTCGCTACCTGGAGAGAGTTCTCACGGCCCGCATCTCCTGCCAGAGCGGCATCATCAACGGAAAGGTTTTCGCCAGTGTGGACTGCATCAACAGCCGCGGTGACGAGCGCCTCGACAAGAAGCTGCGCCGGGCCGAGGACAAGCTCACCAACATCGGTGGGGCCTGCGCCGGCGTCAGCCTGCAACTGCTCGGGTTCCCCGGGGTCTGCGACGACCCGAACGGACCTCCCTTCGACACCGCCGATTTCCAGCAGTGCATCCTCACCGAGACCGACGAGATCCTTTCGCAGCTCCTCGACGTCTACTATCCGCCAGGCCTCGACATGGAGCGCGGCAACCTCGCGGTCTGCATGAGGGGCTCTCCCAAGGACGCTGCCATGAGCCGCCGCCGCAAGCACCGGGCCAGGGAGACCTGTCTCGTGGGCCAGTCCTTCGGCTTCCTCGAGAACGACGTGCAGTGCCGCGAGGAGATCCTTCCCTTCGGCGCCGGCACCGGCGACGCCGCCGTGGACCGCCAGCTGGCCCGCGCCTACTCCGCGCTGCTCGGGGCCATTCCCCTCGCCTGTGTCGACATCCAGATCGACGACATCGGCTACCAGTCCGACTGCACCGACGAGACCGGCGGACTCTTCACCGTCTTCGACCTCAAGCAGTGCTACTTCCGGGCCAACCGCCAGAGCGTCCTCGACTCCCTGGCCATCATCTTCCCCACCGAGGCCGTGTGCGGCGACGGCAACGTGAGCCCCGGCGAGGAGTGCGACAACGGCCTGGCCGGCAATTCCGACACCGTGCCCAACGCCTGCCGCACCGACTGCACCAACCCGAAGTGCCACGACGGCGTCTTCGACAACCTGTCCGGGGAGCAGTGCGACGACGGCAACACCGTCAACACCGACTGCTGCGTGAACGAGTGCGTGCTGGCGGTGTGCGGCGACGGCATCCAGAACTGCACCGAGGAGTGCGACAACTTCCCCAACAACGGCAACTTGCCCAACCAGTGCCGCGCCAACTGCCAGAACCCCAGGTGCGGCGACGGCGTGGAGGATACCGGCGAGGAGTGCGACGACGGCAACCTGACCAACGAGGACGGTTGCAGCTCCCTTTGCTTCGTCGAGGAGTGCGGCGACGAGATCAAGCAGGAGGGGCTGGGCGAGGAGTGCGACGAGGGCGTGGACAACGCCAACGAGCCCGACAAGTGCCGCGCCACCGGCCCCTTCAAATGCAAGTTGCCCGGCTGCCCGGACGGCATCGTCGATACCGGCGAGGTCTGCGACGACGGCAACACCAACAACGACGACGAGTGCTCGAACACCTGCGCCATCTGCGGCGACGGCCAGAAGGCGCCCAGCGAAGAGTGCGACGGCGACAGCAGCCAGTGCCCTGCCGGCGAAGGCTGCCTCGCCAACTGTAGCTGCGAGCCGGCCTGCCCCACGGAGGGCGAACTGGTGCTCTACGCCGGCTACGGACAAGTGTGCGACACCAACGCCGACTGCCCGGTGGGGACCTGCGACCCGGGCAACGGGCGCTGCCGCACGGTGACCCGCCTCGACAGCGGCTGGACCGGCCTGGCCCACGATTCCGACATCAACGACGGCATCCGCACCCGCGGCCGAATCGAGTGCGACAGCCACGGCCCGGTCTGCGGCGAGTGCGACGTGGTCGGGGTGGACCCGTCCACCCGGGCCTGCCGCTGCTCGAACAACACGCGCACCGTCTGCAACGATCCCTTCGACGCCGTCTCCAGCGACTGCCCGGCCTGCGTGGGCGGTTTCCGCGTAAACGGCATCAGCTGCGGCGCCAACGCGGATTGCCAGCTGGCTCCCTGCTCCAGGCGCTGCAACAACAACGCCGCGGTGTGCAGCTCCAACGCAGACTGTCCCGGCAGCACCTGCGCGAACCCGGCGCGCTGCCAGAACAACACCACCGTCACGTGCACCACCAACACCGACTGCCCGGGCAGCACCTGCCTGCCGGCGGTGACGAGCTGCGGCAACGGGCTCTCGTGCACGGCCAACGCCGACTGCGTGGGATCCTGCACGGGCGAAGCCGGATGCAACTGCTACTTCGGCGCGCCCTTCCCGCTGGCTTCCGGCGGGACGCCGGCCTGCATCGTCAACCGCTTCGCCGAGGACATCGTCGGCACGGCCAACGTGGACCTCGGCCAGGGCGAGATCTCGGCCAAGTTGAGGACCCAGGTCTTCCTCGGGGCCAGCACCGTCAACCCCTGTCCCACCTGTGGAGGCCGCTGCTCCAACAACAGCGCCGTCCTGTGCGACCGCGACCTGGATTGCAGCGGTGGTACCTGCCAGCTCGATCCGGTAGCCGACGACGGCATTCGCGGCGGTGTGTGCACCAACGGCGATGTCGCCGGCCTTTCCTGCGACGCAACCGGCACGAACTCCTCGTTCCCGGCCTACACCAGCGGTCCGAACGGCGGCTCCTACAGCCTCGACTGCCTGCCCAACGTGGGCAAGAACGTGTCCGGCCAGGGCCTGTCCATCAACCTCACCCAGACCACGGGGACGAGCGAGCTCGCCTTCAACGTCTCCTGCGGCGGCGCGTTCTCCGGCTTTTCGTGTCCCTGTCTCCTGTGCAGCGGAGACACCAGCGTTCCCTGCAACACCCACGAGGAATGCTCGGGCTTCGAGGGGAACTGTTCCTTGGGAGCCTCGTTCCGTTGCCTGTCGAACACGGACTGCCAGAACCTGGACGTCGGTCCCTGCATCGTCGTGGGCAGCGCGAAACGCTGCAGCAAGAAGACGACGAAGATCTGCCTGAGCGACGCCGACTGCCTCAACGAGACGGTGGGCAACTGTAACCCGTCCATGTGCTCGTCGTTCACCGGCGGGACGGCGGCGGCGCCCAACCAGTGCAACGAACTGCAGTGCTCCGACATCGGGGGCGGCATCGGCGAGTGCACGACGGGTCCGGATGCCCTCTTCTGCAACGGCGTCGTCAAGGCCAACGGCTCGGGCGTGCTCGCCTGTACCCAGAACGCGGACTGCCAGGCGGGAGTCATCGGCATCGACGCCGGCGAATGCGACCTCGCCGTTCGCCAGGGCTGCTTCTTCGATCCCATCACCGCCATCGGCGATCCGGATCCGTCCACGCCCATCGGCGCGTCGTCGTTCTGCATCCCGCCGACGTCCAACGGCGGCATCAACAGCGTGGCCGGCCTGCCGGGCCCGGGCCGCATCCTGAACCAGGCCACGGCCAGGACCTTCTGCGGCAACGACCTCACCAAGCAGTACATCCCGGGTGTCGGCGGCTGCCTGCCGGCCGCCGCGCCGACCCTGCACGACGAGGAAGACCGAGCCGCAACCCCGCCCCGCCGCCAGCGCAGCCGGGCGCGCTAGGAGTTCGGCCTGAGCCCCCCTTCGGGAGGCTCAGGCCGGGACGACGTCGCCGCCGAGTGCGGCGAGGGAAGGGATGACCACCACCATGCGCGTGCCGCCTTCGGGCGGCCCTTCCGCCCAGATGGCGCCGGCGTGGTAGCGCATCACCTCGCGGCAGATGGCCAGGCCGAGGCCCGTGCCCTTGGGCTTGGCGCCCGAACCGCCCTGGCGGAAACGCTCGAACACCATCTCGCGTTCTTCCTCGGGAATGCCGGGCCCGTTGTCGGTGACGGTCACCCGCACCGCCGTGGACTCGCCGTAGGGAGTCACGCGGGCCTCGAGCCTCACCCTTCCGCCCCGGGGCGTGAACTTGAGCGAGTTGCTGCACAGGTTGGCGAACACCTGGATCAGGCGGTCGCGGTCGCCGAAGATCACCGGAAGGTCGTCGTCGGCTTCCAGGTCGAGTTCGACCCCGTTCTCCAGATAGAGGGGGCGGAAGGTGGTGAGCACGTGCTCGAGCAGTTCGACCGGCTTGGCAATGTTCTGCAGGTTCCACTCGCCGCCGCCGGATTCGATCTTGGAAAGATCTAGCAGGTCGTTGATCAGCCGCGTGAGCCTCTCGCTCTCCTCGATGATGACCTTGCTGAAGCGCTTGGCGCTGTTCACGTCGCGGTCGCTGTAGCGCTGGATGATCTTGGCCGCCGACGAGATGGCGGCGATCGGCGTGCGCAGCTCGTGGGACACGTTGCCGAGGAACTCCGACTTCAGGCGGTCGTACTCGGTGAGCCGTTCGGCGGTGGCCTGGAGTTCGGCGGTGCGCTCGCCGACCTTGGTTTCGAGCAGGCGCGAATGCTCCTCGATCTCGGCCCTCAGCTTCTTTTCCTGGGCGGTGGCCTCCTCGGCGTGCTGGCGGGCCACGACCAGTTCGCCGACGCTCGTGCGGATGGAGCGGCGCATGGTCTCGAACTGGCGCGCGAGCATGCCGATCTCGTCGCTGGAGCCCACGGCCCGGACCTCCTGGTCGAGGTTGCCGCTGGCGATGGCCGCGGCCTCTTCGGCGAGCTGGGTGAGGGGGCTGAGCAGGCGGCGGCTGGTCCACACCGAGACGCCCAGGCCCACGAGGCCCACCAGGCCCGCGACGAAGATGGCCAGGGTCGTCGAGCGCGCCAGCACCAGGCGGCCGCGGGCCACCGAGGCCTCCGCGCGGCGCTGGATGGGCGTGAGGTCGAACCCGAGCACCAGCCAGCCCCAGTCGCGTCCGCCGACGCTCAGGGCGTGGGTGATCTCCACCACCGAGCGGCCGTCGCTGCTGCGCAGGTAGCGCGGCTTGCCGACCGGAATCTCGCTGGAACGGCCGCCGACGCGCTGGGAGTCGGTGTGCACGATGACCACGCGGGAAGCGTTGACGAGGTAGGCGTAGGCCAGGTTCTCGTTCTTCTCCTGCATGGTCCGCACCGTGTCGGTGAGGAAGGCGAAGTCGTAGCCGGCGATGGCCGACTCCATGCTGGCTGCCATGCCGTCGGCCAGCAGGCGGCCGCGCTCGACCATGCTCCGCTGAAGTTCGAAGGAAGCCTTGTCGATCTCGTTGGTGAGCACGTCGGACTGGCGCAGCATCAGCGTCACCGAGAGCACCGCGATGCAGACGAAGAGGGCGACGGCGCCGGCCAGGGCGAGCTTCAAGTGGAGGCCGTAGCCGCGGCGCAGCCACGACAGGGCGCGCAGGGGCAGGGGCCGCCGGGCGGCGGCCGCGGGGTCGGCGGTGGTGGTGCTGCTTCGAGCCATGGTCGTCAGCGCGGCGCCCCCCGGGCATCGCGGGTCTTCTTTTCGGCCGGGGCCCTGCTCTTGGCAACGCCGCTCGTCGCGGCAGAGGGCGCCGCCGCTGACGCCCGCGTCTCCAGAACGAAGCCGTCGAAGCCGAGCAGTTCAAGCAGCGCGGCCCCGCCCGTAGCTCCGGGAAGGCGACCAAGGAGGCTCCGCAAGGCCGCCACCGAGGCGGGGTCGGCGCCCTTGGAGGCGAAGACCGGCGGCAGCCCGACTTCCGGCGAGAACGCCAGGACGGTGAGTTTCTCGGCCTCCTGGGGGCGGGTGCGGGCGAGCAGTTCGTACTGGGCACTGGTGACGAGCGCGGCGTCCACCTGGCCGAAGCTGAGGGCCAGCAGGGCATCCACATCCTTGGGGACGGGTACGACACGAGCCGATTCGGCGTCGAGGTGGAAGGCTTCGAGCACCACTTCGGCCGACCCTTCGCTCATGGAGTGCAGGGTGGCAGCGATGGACCCGCGGGCCAGGTCGTCGATGGAGTCCACGCCGGGGCGGGCCATGAGGGCCTTGCGGTAGGTGCTCTTGCCGTGGCGCTGGGGCCTGGCCACAACCTCCAGGTCAAGACCGACGTCGCTGCCTTCCGCGGCTCCGAGCCAGTCCGGGCCGATAACGAAAACCGGAGGCTGTACCAGTGCTTGGCGCTCGAAGTCGTCGTATCGCGTGAACCCCTGTACGGACACGGAAACCGCCCCTGCGGCAAAGGTTTCCTCGATGGCCACGGCGAGTTCCCCAAGGTCGGCCGGTCGCCAGTCGGGGCTGAAGAAGTAGAGGGCGGCGGCGCCGGGGTGGCGCGGTTCAACCAGGGGAGCGACCGGCGACTGGCCGGGCTCTTCGGCCGCCGAGGCGGAGGCGAACTGGAGGGAGACGGGCGCGCCCGTCCATCCGACCGGGGCGATGGCGAGGACAGCCAGCAGGGCCAAGCGGGCGGACACCGATGGAGTCTAGCACGCGCCCGCGTCCGGTCCTGCTCCGCGTCCGGCCGCGCTGGCGGGCGAAGGACGCTGCGGTTACGAATCGCCATGCTCGAAGACGCCGACGAGGGCTTCCATGAGTGGCCGGCCGACTGCGACACCACCTGGAAGGAGAACTGGTACTGGAACCTGGCCGACCGCCGCGCCGGGGTCTGGGGCTTCTGCCACGCCTCCTTCGTCCGCACCGAGGGCAAGGCGGTCTTCGCCGCCTGCTTCATGGTGGACGGCCGGGTGCGCTTCCACAGGAACGAAGTCGCGATCGGGGCCGAACCGCGTCTGGACGACGGGACGCTCGGCGTCGAGATCCTGCGTCCCCACCAACACCACCGCGTCGTGGTGGACACGCCGGAGTACCGCCTCGACCTCGACTACCGCGCGCGCTTCGCGCCCTTCAGCTACGGCGGCCGGGGCATCGCCGCCAACCGCCAGGCCATTCCGCACCTTCGCCTCAAGCGCTACGAGCAGGGCATGCGCGTCTCCGGCACCTGCACGCTGAAGGACGACGGCCGCCGCCTGCCCATCGAGGCTCTCGGGCACCGCGACCACAGCTGGGGACGGCGCGAGGAGAGCCGCATCGACGGCTGGAACTGGGCGGCGGTGCAGCTGGAGGAGAAGACCATCAACCTGACACGGTCGTTCAGCGGCGACGCCTTCAACGTGAACGGCTTCGTCTCGACCGCCGCCGGCAACACCGGCGTCGTCGAAGTGGACTTCGAAACCCTCGAGACCGAAGCCGACGGCCGCACTCCCGTGGCCACGCGCTACACCTTCCGGGACGAACACGGCTCGGTGTGGCACCTGCGTTCCCGTCGCTTCTCGGACCTCTTCGAGCCCCTGCGCGCGCTGCGCGCAGGGCAGAAGACGATCATCTTCGAGAACTTCTCCGACTATGTGCTGGAAGAAACGGGCGAGCAGGGCTGGGGCATCGACGAATACCAGCGGCATTCCCGCTGAAACCGGCGGCGACGCTTCGTGCTCAGGCGACGGTGGCCAGGGGAGGGGCGGCGTCGGCCGGGACCGCCTCGCCGCGGTCGCGCGTGTAGACGAGCTCGACCACGGCGCTGCCGGGACGGCGGTCGCTGCGGCGCATGCGGCTCTGCACGCGAAAGCCGCTGCGTTCGAGGATGCGCAGGGACGCGTCGTTGGAGGAGCGCACGACGGCTCTCAGGCGGTCCAGGGCAAACCGCTCGTAGGCAACAGGACACACCAGGCGCACGGCTTCGCCGGCAATGCCGCGTCCCCAGTAGTCCTTGCCGATCCAGTAGCCGATCTCGCCGGTGCGCGGTGTGTTGGCGGTGACGAGGTCCACGCTGACGCCGCCCACGGCCAGGCCGTCCACGTCGATGGCCAGCTGCAGGCCGCGCTCGCGGCCGCCCACGCAGCGGCCGATCCAGGCGCGGGCAACGTCGGCGGTGTAGGGGCGTGGGAAACGCGAGCGAAGGTTGGTCCACACGTCGCGGTTGTCGGCGTTGGCGGCCAGGGACTCGGCGTCGCCGAGGCGCCAGGGCCTCAGGAGAAAGTTGCTGCCCGCCAGGGAAAGATTGTCCGCCGCCATCCGCCTCACCACCTTCGCCGCGAGGGACCTCCGGGGAGGAACCCGATCGCGGACGAGCGAGTCTAGCAATCGGGCGCTTCGCCGGGAAGCGGGCGAGCGCGTGATCGGCCCGGCGCGGGTGCCCGCGCGATTGGCGTGAACCGGGTGACCGCCCCAGTGGCAGGGATGGGGCAAACCCGCGATTGGCGTGGCCCGGGCAACTCTGCCAGACACTCCGCCGGCCACTGCGACAGCCGCCATCCGGAACGGGGAACACGCCTATGTCCTACGAGCACATCACCTACGAGGTCGAAGGCGGCATCGCCACCTGCACGCTGTCGCGGCCCGAGCAGCTCAACGCCTACACGCCGCGCATGGGCCTCGAGCTTCGCGACGCCATGTTCGCCGCCGCGGCCGACGACGATGTTCGCGTCATCATCCTCACCGGGGCGGGGCGCGGGTTCTGCGCCGGGGCCGACCTGAAGCTGCTCGGCGCCTTCAGCGGCGCCGGCCGCATGACCGACGTGGGCGACCTCCCGAAGGTGACCCATCCCGAACGGCCCGAGCCCCCGGGCCCGATCCGCCCCGACTTCCTCACCGAGTACAGCTACCTGATGTCCATCCCCAAGCCCGTCCTCGCGGCCATCAACGGCCCGGCGGCCGGCGTCGGCTTCGTCTTCGCCCTGTTCTGCGACATTCGCCTCGCGGCGGCGTCGGCGCGCATGGGCGCGATCTTCTCGCGGCGGGGCCTCATTGCCGAGTACGGCATCAGCTGGATCCTTCCGCGCCTGGTGGGCCTGGCCAACGCCAACGACATCCTCTTCTCCGGCCGCCTGGTCGGCGCCTCCGAGGCCGAGCGCATGGGGCTGGTGAGCCGCGTGATCGACGACGCGGACTTTGCTTCCGAGGTGCGCACCTATGCTTCCGAGCTGGTGCGGCGATCCTCCCCGCGCTCGATCGCCGTGATGAAGCGCCAGGTCTACGAGGACCAGACCAACACGCTGGCGACCTCCGTCGAGGTGGCCCTGCGCGAGATGCACGCGAGCCTGGCGTCCGAGGATTTTCGCGAGGGCGTCGCGCACTTCGTGGAGAAGAGGGAGCCGCGCTTCACGGGCCGCTGAGGCCGTCGCTTCTCAGCGCAGGCGGCGAACGCGGTCGGGAAAGTCGGCGGGCAGGGGCCAGTCCTCGCTCCCGATGCGGTTCCACGAAAACACCTCGACCAGCTCGTTTGCAGAAATCGCCGCGGGACGCTCGAGAAGCCCGAGCGACCAGCCGAGATAGCCGGCCAGCTGGGCCGCCTTCACGCCGCTCTCGCGCAGCGACCTCAGCGTGAGGGCCTCGTCGCGTTTGGAGAGCTTGTCGCCGTCGGTGGTGACGACCATCGGGACGTGGGCGTGCAGGGGACGCCGGGCGCCGAGGGCGTCGAGGATCTGAAGCTGGCGCGCGGTGGAGCCGAGCAGGTCGCTGCCGCGCACCACCTCGTCGATTTCCATCAGCCAGTCGTCCACCGCCACGGCGAGCTGGTAGGCGTAGAGCCCGTCGCGGCGCCTCAGCACGAAGTCGCCGGCCACCCTCTCCTTGAACTCCCCGTACACGCGGTCGGAAAAGTGCACGGCTTCCTCGTCCACCCGAAACCGAAGCGCCGCGCCGCCGTCCTTCGGCAACCTGTCGTACCAGTCGTCGGGGAGGTGCGTGGGCCGGGCCGAAGCGGGGTAGGGGGATTCTTCTTCGCCGGGGTGCGGAGCCGAGGAGATGGAGGCGAGTTCCCTGCGCGACAGCGTGCAGGGAAAGAGACGCCCGCCCTCGGCGAGGCGGCGCAGTGCCGCCTCGTAGACGTCGCTGCGTCCGGATTGGACGTAGGGCGCGAAGGGCCCGCCGGCTTCGGGATCCTCGTCCCAGTCGAGGCCCAGCCACGCGAGGTCCTCGACGGCGGCTTCGGCCGCGCCTCGGACGATGCGGGGAGGATCGAGGTCCTCGAGGCGCCAGACGAAGGTTCCTCGCCGGGATCTCACCGACAGCCACGCCACCAGGGCCGTGCGGGCGTTGCCGACGTGGAGAAGCCCGGTGGGCGAGGGAGCGAAGCGGCCGCGGGGCGCACGAGACGTGGCGGCCTGCTGCAGCGGATCGGAAACGGGCGAACTCACCAACGCATTCTAGCGCGACCCCTTCGGGAATCACCCGCGACAGGCGGCGCGGGGATGCCGTCAGCCAACCAGGCCCCAGGCCGTGAGGCCGCAGCCGACGCCGAGAGCGATCCCGCCCACCACGTCCACCGGGTAGTGGGCTCCGAGATAGATGCGGGACGTGGCGATGGCCGCCGCGAGGGCTTCGAGGCCGGTCTGGACGGTGGCGGCGGCGGTTCTCGGGTTCATCTTCGTACCTTCCCTTCTCCGCGATGCGGCCCGCGGGCGGCGGGAAACACTTTTGTCGCCGTCATCCTCGCCGGCCCGCGCTAGCGTTCGATGAAGTCTGTGAAAAAAGCCCGTGCATGCCACTTCCTCGCCCAAGCGATCGTGTGGCCGACCGTCTGGCTATTCTGGGCTCGGCGGTGCTGTTCTCGACTGGCGGGGTGGGCATCAAGTGGCTCACCTTCGACGCCTGGCAGGTCGCCGCGCTGAGGGCCCTGCTGGCGGGCATCGCGGTGTACTTCCTGGTCCCGGGACGGATCTCGTTCCGTCACCGTGCGGTCCTCGTCACCGGTGCGGCCCAGGGCGGCGCGATGCTGCTCTTCGTGCTCGCCAACAAGACGACAACGGCCGCCAACGCGATCTTCCTGCAGTCGGCTGCGCCCCTGTTCATCCCCCTGCTGGCGGCACGATTCCTCGGCGAGCACGCGACCCGGCGCGACCTGGTGGCCATGGTCGGGATCGCCGTCGGCCTTTCGTTCTTTTTCGTCGGCGCCCCTCAGCCGAGCGTGACGGCTCCCCATCCCCGCCTCGGCGACTTCCTCGCGATCGCCAGCGGACTGTGCTGGGCCGGTACCGTGGTCGGTCTTCGCTACCTGGCCAGGGAGGGCGCGCTGGTCGATGGCGTTGCCAAGGGCGCCCTGGTGTGGGGCAACTTCCTCGTCGCTGCTGTCGCTATGCCGATGGCGCTTCCGCTTCCGGCGGTCGCGGCCAGCGAGTGGGGCGTTCTGCTGTTCCTCGGCGTGGCCCAGGTCGCTCTGGCTTACCGGCTGCTGGCGCGGGCGCTGGCGCGCGTGCCGGCCCTGGAGGCGTCGCTGCTGGCCCTCTTCGAGCCGGTGCTCAACCCCGTGTGGGCCTTCCTGCTTCTCGGCGAGTTGCCGACGTCGTGGGCCTTGCTCGGTGCGGCCGTTCTCGGCGGCGTGACGGTCGCGCGCGCCGTGTCCTCGTCGCGTCCTTCGGCTTGAAGTGGACAGCGTTGCCTCGCACCTCGTGACTGAATTGCTATAGTCTCCGACACCAGGATGGAACGTCGGCGCTCGCGCGCCGGTGGGCGCGCCAAGGTGCTGCGCGCCGACGAGGGCAGGCGCGGCGCGGGCGATGCTGGAAAGAAGAGGAGCGAGACGATGATGGAACCCGGATCCCTGCTGTCGCTGATGAGCCTGGTCGTGCTGGTGGTCGGAATCGCCGTCGGGCTCGTCGTCGGCAGGCTCACGTCTCCGGCCGTCGCGGAAGCTGCCCGTCTTCGCGGCGAGATCGACCGCACGCTGCGCGAACACGAGACCTACAAGTCTTCGGTGAACTCCCACTTTCGCAAGACCGCGGACCTCGTCGGGCACATGACCAAGAGCTACGCGGCCGTCTACGACCACCTGGCCAGCGGCGCACGCCACTTCTGCTCGGACGGAGATTCCGGAACCCAGGTTCCCTTCGGGCCGCTTCCCGGCGCCTTGGCCTCGCCGGTGATCGACGGGGCGGCGGAGGAGGTCGGTGCCGCCGGCACGGCTTCTCTCGGGACGTCGGAAGAGGCGGCGAACGAACCGGCCGCAGTAGGCTCCCTGGACGTCGCCGCCGCCGTCGCGTCCGCGTCGGAGGCTGAGGCCGCAGGAGAGTCCGAGGGCGCCACCGATGCCACCCACGCCTGGCCCACCGATGTCGCCCTGGAGGATGCCCTCGCCTCCGACGAGGAAACGGGACTGGCAGAGTCGGAGAGCGCCCCGGACGCCCCGGAGCCGTCCGCGGCAGAGACGCGGGCCTGACCAGGTCGGCCCGACCCACTTCAGGAGGCCCCATGCATCCGAACGACGCCCCCCTCGAAGACGGGCTGCTGGAGAGAGTGCTGCAGCGTCTCGGCCTGTCGCGCAGGCCGTCGTTGGACCTGGCCGGACTACGGGAAGTCTACGGGGCGTGGTCGCGATCAGTCCCTTTCGACAATCTCCGCAAGCTCCTGCACCTGGCCGACGGTTCCCCCGGCCCTCTGCCCGGCGACGACGTCCTCGATTTCCTCGAGGGCTGGCTGCGCTGGGGCACGGGCGGCACCTGCTGGGCCGGCAACGGGGCGCTGGCGACGCTGCTGGCCACTCTCGGATTTCGCGCCGAACGCAGGTTGGCGACGATGCTGGTGGCGCCCAACCTGCCGCCCAACCACGGCACCGTCGTTGTCACCCTCGACGGCAGTCCCTGGCTGGTCGATGCTTCGATCCTGTTCGGCGAACCTCTCCTCCTCGATCGGGACCGGGAAACGTCGGTGGATCATCCCGCCCGCGGCGTGCGCTGCGCCATGCGCGAGGACCGGTGGCACGTGAGGTGGCGGGCGCTTCACGCTCCGAACGGCCTCGACTGCCGCATCGAGGAGCGATCGGCCGACGCCGCCGAGTTCTCGGCGAGGCACGACGAGACGCGGGGGTGGAGCCCCTTCAACTACCAGGTGAACGTGAGGACGAACCGGGGAGACCGCGCCCTGGGTATCGCGTTCGGCAACAGGGTGGAGATTGATGCGTCGGGGGCCGTGTCGCTGGCGGCTCTCGATCACGAAGCGCGCCAGCGCGTGCTCATCCAAGATCTCGGCTTCGACCCGGCCTTCGTTGATCGCGTCCCGGCGGACATGCCGACGCCTCCTCCCCCATTCTCGCGCACGGCTGCGGCAAGGGCCGAAGCGGACCAGCCTTCCTGACCGGCTCGAAGATCGGTCTTTCCCCTCGGAATCCCTCCGCGAAGCGGCTGGTGGGGACCACGAACCACGCCTGCCCCCTGCACGGGAGGGGCGCTGGACTGCCCTCTCCAAAGCACCTAATGGACGCTCCGTGCGAGCGATGACCCGGACCCAGTGGCTGCGCCATTATCTGCAGCGGATCCTCCGCCAGAGGCCCCGCAAATCGCAACGCCTCGAGTTCGTCACCCTCAACGGCCACAGGTTCAAGAGGGTCATCCTCGGCGATGCCTACCAGGCCTCCGAGATCGAGCGCTGTCTGGAGCAGTACGGACCCAGCAGCCACTTTCCGCCCCTGGTGGCCCGCTACGAGAACGAGATCTGGGCCGAGTACGTCGGCGGGCCGCTCGTCCGGCCCGGGGACCCGGGCCTGGTGGAGGCCGTGGCGGACTTTTACGCGACCCTCTACAGTCGCTCGCCCCGGCGCATGGCCACCGCCGACCTCGGTCTCGAACGGAGCGTGCTCCAGGATCTTCGTTTCCTTGTTCAGCTCGGTGTGCTGGACCCAAGCTCCCGGGACGCCCTCGAATCCGCGGCTCGGCGTCTCGATCCCGGGGAAGTCTGGGTGGGCTACGACTACCTCGACCCGGTGCTGAAGAACTTCGTCTGGCGCGGGGACGGCGGCGGACTGTGCGCCGTCGATGTCGAGAGCTTGCGCGACAACCAGCTGCTCGGCATCGGAGTGGCGAAGTCCATCATCAAATGGGGCAACGGCGAGCAGAAGGTGTTCTTCGATCGCCTCGAGCCGGTGCTGCCGGGCCTGGCGGCGTATTTCCCTTTCGTCGAGCTGTGCTTCATCACGCGCGCGACCAAGCGCGCGATGCTCGAAGGCAAGATGAAGGCGGTGAGGCCCCAGCGCTTTGCATCCTTCCTGCGCCGGCAGGGCTAACCCCAATCCGACGAAATTTCTCCGCACATCTGTCGTGACCTGAGCAAAAGAAAGGCCTTTCCCCGTGCTATTCTGTTGTTACCACACTCCAGAAACACACGAGGAAAGGCCACCGACAGTGAGACTCAAAACTAC
>JBHEPB010000215.1:0-24570 GCA_046260515.1 Binatia bacterium | reverse complement strand
CCGCCACGTCCTCGGGCACCCTGGCCAGAAAGTCCTCCCATTCGCGGCGACGGAAGATGGTGCCGGTGGGGTTGTTGGGGTTGGCCAGGTAGATCAGGCGCGTGCGCGGCGTGATCCTGTCCGCAATGGCCTCAAGGTCGTGCTCGAAGCCGCGGGGCGGGGCCTTCACCACGGTCGCGCCAGCGGCGATGGTCACCAGCGGGTAGACGAGGAAGGCGTCCGCCGAGAACAGCACCTCGTCGCCGGGCCCGGCCAGCAGGCGGCAGGCCAGCTCCAGGATCTCGTTGGAGCCGTTGCCAAAGACGATGCGGCGGGGATCGACCCCGAGCCTGGCGGCCATCTTCTCGGCCAGCACCACTGCCCCGCCCTCCGGGTAGCGGTGCACGTTGGGAAGCGCGGCGGCCATGGCCTCCAGGGCCCGCGGCGAGGGTCCGAGGGGATTCTCGTTGGAGGCGATCTTGATGGAACCCGTGATGCCGAGTTCGCGCTCGACCTCCTCGATGGGCCGGCCCGGCTTGTAGGGCGTGAGCGAGCGGATCCGCTCGGGGATCTTCGGACCGGGCATCGGCGGTGCCTAGCGCGAAACGGGTGCGATGGCCACGGCAGCGGGGGTGCAAAGTCGCGGGACGGAGAACCCAACGGCCCGCCGGGCCGCCGGGGTGGACCGCGTGACGCTCGCCCGGCATGGTCGCGGCCGGTGACCACGCCGCGCCACATCGTCTGGGGCCCCGAACTCTCCCCTTTCCTGCTCAAGCTCGAGTCCCTGCTCGTTCACGCCGGGGTCCGGTATCGTCGCCTTCCCCGCGACGGTTCGCGCCTGGAAAACCTTCGCGTCGCGGCGGCCATCGATCGGGCGAAGCGCAAAGGCCAGGCCCGCCGGCCGCCATCGGGCGATCCCCTGGACGAATATCCGCTGGTGCCCTACCTGGTGACGGCGGCCGGCGAAGTGCTCTACGACTCTTCGGCCCTGGCCGGCTGGCTCGATGCCCAGGCCGCGGCCGACAACGATCCACGGATCCCGCGCGAAGCGGCGCTTCGATTTCTTTGCCTCTTTCTCGACGAGGCCTTCGACGAGTTCGGCCTCTACCTCGTGCACCACAACCGCTGGAAGCTGGCGGCGACGGACAACGACGTCCCGGGGCGTCGTCTCGCGCACGAGTATCGCCGCCTGCTTCCTCCCGGCGTCGGTCCTTTCTTCGCCCGCTGGTTCGCCAGGCGACAGGTGCGTCGACTCCCCTACCTGTTCAGCGTCGCGCCCGAAGGCTACCGCGTGGACGGGCTTGCAGCGTCCCTCACTCCGCCGTCGCGAGCCGGCTTTCCCCCCACGCACGACCTGCTCGAGGAAAGCTGGGAGGCCATCCTCGCCGCCCTCGAAAGCCTCCTGGCCAGGCAGCCCTTCCTTCTCGGCGATCGCTTCACGCTGGCCGATGCGAGCGCCTACGGGCAGCTGTCGATGAACCTCACCGACACGGCAGCCGCCCGTCGCCTGAAGGAACTCGCGCCGCTGGTCTTCGCCTGGCTGGAGGGGATTCGCGACGGCAGGCATGCCGGTGTCTCGGGCGAGCTGCGCGCGGCGCCTGGCCTGCAGCCCCTGCTGGAGATCCTGGTCGAGACCTTCGCCGCGCTGATGCGGGCCAACGAAGCTGCCTGGGAGCGCCATCGTCGCGACGGCCAGACGCTGTTCAACGAGGCGGCCTTCGACGCCGGGCTCGCCCTTTACGACGGCGTGCTGCGGGGGCATCCCTTCCGCAGTGTCGCGAAATCCTTCCAGGCGAGGGTATGGAGGGACTTGCGCCGCGAATGGGAGGCCCTGGCTGAGGACGCCCGGCAGGACATCGTGCCCCTGCTTGGGGGAAAGTCCTGCGGGGACCTTTTCGCACCGGTCGCCTCTCCTTCGCGCCGGGGCTAGAAACGCCCATGGCTCAAGACGTCCCCTCGCAACCTGCTGAGCGCACGGCCGAGCGCGCCGCTGCCAGGCCCCACGGACATGGCCACGGTCACGGCGCCGCCGACACGGTGCGCCGCTACAACGACTCGCCTCGGCGCGTCTACTGGGAGCTGACCCGCGCCTGCGCCCTGGCCTGCCTGCATTGCCGAGCCGAAGCCCTCCACCACCGCCTGCCCGACGAACTGACCACCGAGGAAGCCTTCGCGGTGCTGCGAACGCTGGCCACCGCCAAGCCCATCCCCGCCGTCGTCCTGACCGGCGGCGATCCGCTGGAGAGGCCCGACTTCTGGGACATCCTCGACTACGCCAAGTCCCTCGGGCTGCACGTGGACGTGGCCCCCAGCGCCACGCCGCGCCTGACGCGCGAGGTGCTGCTCGAGTTCGCGCGCCACGGGGTCGGGGCCATGTCGCTCAGCCTCGACGGCTCGGATCCCGAGCGCCACGATCGCCTGCGCGGCATCCCCGGCTGCTTCGACCGCACGATGGAGACAGCGGGCTTCGTGGCCGAAGCCGGCATCCCGCTGCAGGTGAACACCCTGGTCACGGCCGACACCCTTTCCGACATGCCGGCCATCCGCGACTGCGTGAAGGCGATGAAGGCCCGGCGCTGGAGCCTGTTCTTCCTGGTGACGACGGGCCGCGGCTCGACCCTGCCCCAGATCGAGCCGCAGCAGGCGGAGGAGCTTCTCCAGTGGCTCTCGGCCATGGACCGCAAGGACGGCTTCGTGGTTTCGGCAACCGAGGCGCCGATGGTGCGGCGCGTGCTGCTCCAGCAGAAGGGCCACGGTCCCGACGCTGCCGTGGCCGGCGGCGGCATGCGCGACGGCAACGGCATCCTCTTCCTCAACTGGCGCGGCGACGCGATGCCGTCGGGCTTCCTGCCCGTTTCGGTGGGCAACGTGCGCGACACCGACGCCCTCACCCTCTACCGCGACGCGCCGCTCATGAAGGACCTTCGCCGCCCGGACAAGTTCGGCGGGCGCTGCGGGATCTGCGAGTGGAGGGAAGTCTGCGGCGGATCGCGGGGGCGCGCCTACGCGGCCACGGGCGATGCCCTGGCCGAGGATCCTCTCTGCGTGTATCAGCCCGGCGGGCTATAGAAGCGTCGCGCTCGATCGGGGGCCGTGCCCGGCGCGTGCGCTGGTGGCGTCGCGTAGTTTTCCGTATATGGCGACGGATCGACAGTTGATAGAACTCGTTCCGGGATTGCCCGATGTCGGACGGTCTTCAACCTCTTCCCCTAGCCGCCGACCATTGCCATGGGCATTGATCGCCGCCTGACGCGTAGAACCTTCCTGGGACGAGCCGCGAGCGCGGCCCTCTCCACGTACGCGTGGATGGCCGCGCCGTCGTTCGCTGCATCGCCGTCGCTGTTGCGGGCCGGTCGTTCGACGGAGCTCGACGCGAGTCGTCCGGGCGGGATCGACCTGATCGTGGAGCGGCGGCCTGTCTTGGTCGGCGGCAGGGAGGGAGGGGCCATCACGCTCAACGGATCGTTTCCCGGTCCGGTGATCCGCATGCAGGAGGGAGAGGACGTCCTGATTCGTGTCCACAACCGCATGTCCGAGCCGACGTCGATCCATTGGCACGGAATCCTGTTGCCATTCACGATGGACGGAGTTCCGGGCCTCAGCTTCGACGGCATCGCCCCGGGCGAGACGTTCAGCTATCGCTACCCTGTCCGACAAAACGGCACCTACTGGTACCACAGCCACTCCAGTATGCAGGAGCAGCTCGGTCACTACGGGCAGCTCGTCATCGCGCCGGCGGAACCCGATCCCGTCCAGTACGACGCCGAACACTCGGTCGTGCTGTCCGACTGGACCTTTGAGGATCCGCACACGGTCCTGCGGAACCTCAAGACCATCGACGGCTACTACAACTTCCAGCGACCGACCGTCGTCAATCTCGACAACCAGATGGCTGCGACGGGCAAGAGCCTCGCCGAGGTCATCGCCATGCGACTGCGCTGGCAATGGATGCGGATGGATCCCACCGATCTCGCCGACGTGACCGGCGCGACGTACACGTTCCTGATGAATGGTCATGCGTCGCACGAGAACTGGACAGCGATCGCTCAACGTGGCCAGCGCGTACGCCTCCGCATCGTCAACGCCTCGGCGACGACGTTCTACGACGTCCGCATCCCCGGCGTGCCCATGACGGTCGTCCAGGCCGACGGGCAGAACGTCAAGCCGGTCGAGACGGACGAGCTGCGCATCGGCGTCGCCGAAACATACGACGTGATCGTCACCCTGCCGGACGACAAGGCTTACACACTGTTCGCCGAGGCGATGGATCGCAGCGGCTACGTGCACGGCACGATTGCCCCGCGCGCCGGAATGGCCGCCGAGATTCCCCATCGGAGGCAACGACCAATGCTCACCATGGCCGACATGGGAATGGTTCACAGCAACGGCATGAGTGGCCACGGCACCGATACGAAGCAGGTCGATCACTCGGGTCACGACGCTCCCAGGAAGCCCGCCGTGCACGGGGGCGAGGTGTCGCATTCGCCGGGACTCGCTCTGCGTCACGACGTTCGGCTGCCCACCGAGAATCTCCCGGATCGCGTCAAGCACGGCCCCGACAAGCACGGACCCGGCAGCATCACGATGGCGGTGGCCGCGTACCGCCAACTCGACGACCCCGGAGCGGGACTGGGTGACGACGGCTGGCGCGTGCTCACCTATGGTCAGCTGCGCTGCCTGCAGACTCCGCCCGATCGCCGTCCTCCGACGCGCCAGTTCGACCTGCACCTGACGGGCAACATGCATCGGTACATCTGGGGATTCGACGGCAAGAAGTGGTCGGAATCCGAGATGATCCGCTTCCAGTACGGTGAGCGTCTGCGTATCAACATGATCAACGACACGATGATGTCGCACCCCATCCACCTGCACGGCATGTGGATGGATCTCTACGCCGGCCAGGACTACGCCGACAATCCGCGCAAGCACACGGTCGTGGTCCAGCCGGCCGAGCTGCTGACAGTGGACATCACCGCCGATGCTCCGGGACAGTGGGCCTTCCACTGTCACATCCTCTACCACATGGAGATGGGAATGTTCCGCACCGTCGCCGTCGTCCGCTCCCTGGAGGAGGAATCGATCGATGCGGATTCGTAACGAACGGAGGCTCGGCAGACGGATCGCGTTCGCGCTCTCGTGGATTCTCTGCGCGACGCCGAGCGCCGCGCAGACCAAGGAGTCGCTGCCATCGACGGCCGATCGCCCCGATCACGCTCAATCCGCGCACCGGCACGAACAGGCGCCGCAGCAACCTCCCGAGACGCCGCCGCTGCCCGAGGGGATGTCCCTCGACGACGTTCTCGAGCGCGCCGCGCAACCGCCGCCGGAGGGTTTTCCCGATCTCGTCCCCGACGACCAGTGGTGGGCCTTCGCGCTGTTCGAGCAGTTCGAGTACCGGCTGAGCGAGAACGGAAGGAACCAGATCGGGTGGGAGGCGCAGGGCTGGATCGGCTACGACTACGACCGATTCTGGTGGAAGACCGAGGGGGAAGGCGAGTTCAACAGCTCGGACGAGGGCGAGACCGAGAACGACCTGCTGTACTCGCGGCTGATCACGCCGTTCTGGAACGCACAGATCGGCGCTCAGTACGCCGACTCGTGGGAATCGGGCGATTACAAGGACCGCTGGTCGGGCGTCCTTGCTCTGCAGGGACTGTCTCCCGGGATGATCGAGATCGACTCCTCCCTCTATATTTCCGAGCGAGCCGACGTCACCTTGGAAATCGAGGGTGAGTACAACATCCGCTTGACGCAGCGAGCCGTCCTTCAGCCGCGCGCGGAGTTGTCGTTCGCCGCCCAGGCCATCGAAGAGCGAGACCTCGGCGCCGGCATGCCGAGCGGCAACCTCGACCTGCGACTCCGCTACGAGTACACGCGGAAGATCGCTCCCTACGTCGGTCTCCGTTACCGATTTCTGACCGGTGAGACCCGGCACATCGCCAGGCGCAACGGCGACGACACCGAGTCGCTATACTTTCTCGCCGGACTACGGCTCGCCTTCTGACGATAAGGTGCCAGACGCGTAGCCATTGCCTCCGAGGCACGCATCAGGCCGCCGACTTCTCCCGCTGCAGCTTGATCAACTCTTCCTGCTCGGTCTTCGGGAGCTGGGCGTACTTGGCGAACTCCATCGTGAAGTTGCCCTTGCCCTGCGTGCTCGAGCGAAGGTCCGTCGCGAAGCCGAACATCGTGTTGAGCGGCACCTCGGCGATGCCGATGAAGGCGCCGTCCTCGGTCCCGGTGTCCAGGACCATACCGCGACGCTGGTTGATGAGGCCGACCACCGAGCCCTGGAACTCGCCCGGGGCCTCGACCTCCACCTTCATGATCGGCTCGAGCAGGATTGGCTTGGCCCGGTCGAAACCCTCGCGGAAGGCCATCAGCGCGGCGGTCTTGAACGCCATTTCCGACGAGTCGACGGCATGCGAGGCGCCGTCATTGATCACGCACCGCACGCCCACGACCGGGAAGCCGGCGAGGCCGCCCTTCTTGATACCCTCGCGGAAGCCCTTGTCGCAGGCCGGGACGTACTCGCGCGGGATCGCGCCGCCGACGACGTCGTCGACGAACTCGTAGGTTTCGACCGAGTCCGCCGGCAGCGGCTCGATGAAGCCGCCGATCTTCGCGAACTGGCCTGAGCCGCCCGTCTGTTTCCTGTGCGTGTAGTTGAACGCGCCTTTCTGCGTGATCGTCTCGCGGTAGGCCACCTGGGGCTTGCCGGCGATCACCTCGCAACCGTACTCGCGGCGCATGCGCTCCATGTAGATGTCGAGGTGCAGCTCTCCCATGCCGCTGATGATCGTCTCGTTCGACTCCTCGTCCTGCGACACGCGGAAGGTCGGATCTTCCTTCGTGAAGCGGTTGAGCGCCTTCGAGAAGTTCTGTTCCCCGGACTTGTCCTTGGGCCGGACGGCGAGCGAGATGACGGCCACGGGCACGTGCATCGACGTCAGCGTCACGTTGAGCTGGCCATCGGTGAACGTCTCGCCCGACGAACAGTCCACGCCGTAGAACGCGACGATGTCGCCGGAGGATGCCGACTGGATCTCCTCGCGCTCGTCCGAGTGCATGCGGAACATGCGCGGCACGCGAACCTTGCGCTGCTGGTTCGAGGTGTTGATGATCGTGTCGCCGGTGCGGACCGTGCCCTGGTAGATGCGGAAGTACGTGAGCTGGCCGTACTTGTCCTGGGTCAGCTTGAACGCGAGCCCGACCATCGGCTTGGTCGGGTCGGAGGTCAGCACGATCTTGTGCTCGCCGCCGGACTGGTCGAAGGCCTCGTGCTCGTTCTCGTGGGGGCTCGGCAGGTACGCGATGACGGCATCGAGCAGGAGCTGGACGCCCTTGTTGCGGAAGGCCGATCCGCACATGACGGGGGTCAGCTTGAGGGCCAGCGTGCCGCGGCGCAGGCCGGCGCGGATGTCGTCGGCCGAGATCGCCTCGCCGGCGAGGTACTTGTCGGCCAGCCCCTCGTCGTGTTCCGCGATGTCCTCGATCAGCTTGTCGTGGGCCGCGTTGGTCTCCTCGACCAGGTGCGCCGGCACTTCCTCTTCGCGGATCGTGTCGCCGTCGTCGCCGTCAAAATAGTAGGCGCGCTTGGTGATCGCGTCGATGATGCCCTCGAAGCGATCCTCGGCGCCGATGGGCACCTGGATGCGCACCGGGTGGTGATGCAGCTTCTCGCGGAGCATGTCAGCGACGCGTTCGTAGTTCGCGCCGGGGTTGTCCATCTTGTTGATGAACGCGATGCGCGGGACGTGGTAGCGCTTCATCTGCCGGTCAACGGTGATCGACTGGGACTGCACTCCCTTGCCGGAGTCGAGCACCAGGATCGCACCGTCCAGCACGCGCAGGGCGCGTTCCACCTCGATGGTGAAGTCGACGTGCCCGGGCGTGTCGATGATGTTGATGTTGAACCCCGGCAGGTGGTCCCGGGAGCCGTTCCAGAGGCAGTACGTGGCGGCCGACTGGATGGTGATGCCCTTCTCGCGCTCCAGGTCCATCGAGTCCATCTTGGCCCCGACGCCGTCCTTGCCGCGCACCTCGTGGATCGCGTGGATCCGACCGGTGTAGAAGAGGATGCGCTCGGTCAGCGTCGTCTTGCCGGAGTCGATGTGCGCCGAAATGCCGATATTGCGGATATGTTCGAGGCGGCTGGTGTCCATAACCGGGAAGACATACGGGCATCCCCCTGCGAAGGCGAGCGGCGCCCTGCGTTCGGGGCCGGGCGCCACCGGGTTCCGCCGGGGCCCCTCTCCTTCAAGACTCCGTCGAA
Organism: Binatia bacterium; assembly: GCA_046260515.1. GTDB lineage: Bacteria > Desulfobacterota > Binatia > UBA1149 > CAITLU01 > DATNBU01. Next base: position 16,316 of record JBHEPB010000215.1, on the reverse strand, counting down.
ACTGCCCCTCAGTCCTGCTGCGGGGAGGCGCGGGACACGATTTCCTCGAGACGCGCGGCGGCCGGCAGTGTCCCGAACACGAGGCCGCCGCTGCCGCCCAGGCGGCTCTCGCAGAACGCGTCGGCCACGAAGGCGGGTGAGTGGCGCAGCAACAGGCCGGCCTGGAGCAGCAAGGCCATGCGCTCGGTCAGGATGCGCGCCCGCCTCTCGGCAGCGGCCGGGTCGCCCAGTTCCTTCTCCAGGCTGCCGAGGGCCGCGTCGTAAAAGGGGTTCTCGCCGCGCGCGGCGGCCAGTTCGCCGAGCAGGGCCGGCAGGCTGTCGGGCTCCCTGGCGATGGCCCGCAGCACGTCGAGGCAGATCACGTTGCCCGATCCTTCCCAGATCGCGTTGACCGGGGCCTCCCGGTACAGCCGCGGCATCGAGGATTCCTCCGCGTAACCGTTGCCGCCGAGGCACTCCATCGCTTCGTAGGCCAGGTGGGGAGCGCGGTGGCAGACCCAGAACTTGGCCACGGCGGTTGCGATGCGCGAGAAAGCCCTCGCCCCCTCATGGCCCCGCCCTTCATCGTAGGCCCGGGCCAGGCGCATCATCAGCACTGTGGACGCTTCGGATTCGAGGGCGAGGTCGGCCAACACGTTCTGCATCAGGGGCTGGTCGAGAAGGCGCTTGCCGAAGGCGGTGCGGTGGGTGGCGTGGTGGACGGCCTGGCTGACGCATTGGCGCATGAGGCCCGCGCTGCCGCTCACGCAATCGAGGCGCGTGTGGTGCACCATCTCGAGGATGGTGCGCACGCCGCGGCCATCCTCTCCGATCATGCGCGCGAAGGTGTCGGCGTACTCGATTTCGCTGGAAGCGTTCGAGCGGTTGCCGAGCTTCTCCTTCAGGCGCTGGATGTAGAAGGCGTTGCGCGTTCCGTCCGGACGCCAGCGCGGCACGAGAAAACAGGACAGGCCGCGTTCGGTGTGGGCCAGGGTGAGGAAGGCATCACACATCGGCGCCGAGCAGAACCACTTGTGGCCGGTCAGCAGGTAGGCGCCGCCGGGGCCGCCGCCGTCGATGGGAACAGCCGAAGTGGTGTTGGCGCGCACGTCGCTGCCGCCCTGCTTCTCGGTCATGGCCATGCCGACCAGCACCGAAGTCTTCTGCGAGGCCGGCACCATGCGCGGATCGTACACGGTGCCGAGCAGGCCCGGCTCCCATTCGAGGAGCACGTCTTCCTGGTGGCGCAGCGTGGGCATGCTCGCGAACGTCATCGTGATCGGGCAATTGCTGCCGGCCTCCACCTGCGTGTGGAGGTAGTTGAGACCCGAGCGCGCCACGTTGGCGCCCTCGCGCGGCGTGCGCCACGGCAGGTTGTGGAGTTCGCTGGCCATCGCCAGGCGCATCATTTCGTGCCAGGCGGGATGGAACTCCACCTCGTCGATGCGGTGCCCGTAGCGGTCGTGGCTGCGAAGCTCGGGCGTGTGGCGGTTGGCGAGAACGCCGAGGTGGATGGTCTCGGGGCGGCCGAGCACCTGGCCGTAATCGGTGAGCCTCTCTTCGGCCCAGGAACCTCCCTCGCGGGCGAGGGCTTCCCTCAGCGCGAGGTCGCCAAGATAAACGTTGTGCCCCTCGAGAGGAGGAGCCTGGTTCAGCACATCGTGAGTCGCCACGTGAATCTCCCCTGCCGCGGTGGTGCGGCCCCAAGCCCGTCTATCGCGAAGCGGTGCGCAGGAAAACACGCAGAGGGAGCGAAAATGCCCGCGCAAACGAACGGTTCCGGCGCCGCCCCGTAACATACGGCGGGCAAGCCCGTCCTGTTCCGGCCCCGTGGCCGCGCTCGATGGCCCCCAGCCTGCTCCCCTCGCACCAGCGGCGCGCGCCGTTAGAATCCCGCGCCCATGCCACCCATGCCGCCCAGCACAGCCGCCCCGGACATCCGGCCCTCGTCCTTTCTTTCCGCCGTGGCCTGGATTCTCGTAAGCCTCCTCGGCGCCGGCGCCCTGGCGACGGTGGCCCTGAACCGCGGCGAGACGATCTCGAGCACCTGGTTCCTGGTGGCCGGCGTCTGCATCTACGCCATCGGCTACCGCTTCTACTCGGCCTTCCTCGCCAGCCGGGCCCTCGCCCTCGACGACTCTCGGCTGACGCCGGCCCATCTGCGCGGCGACGGCCGCGACTACGTGCCGACCAACCGCTGGGTGGTCTTCGGGCACCACTTCGCGGCCATCGCGGGTCCCGGCCCCCTGGTCGGCCCCATCCTCGCCGCCCAGTTCGGCTACCTGCCCGGCGCCCTCTACATCGTGATCGGCGTGGTCCTCGGCGGCGCCGTCCAGGACTTCACCGTGCTGGTCGGATCGATGCGCCGCGGCGGCAAGAGCCTCGGCCAGATCGTGCGCGACGAGATCGGCCCCGTGGGCGGAGCGGCAGCCATGATCGGCGTGCTCTCCATCATGCTCATCCTCATCGGCGTGCTCGGGCTGGTGGTCACCAACGCCATGTACGGAAGCCCCTGGGGGACCTTCACCGTAGCCGCCACCATCCCCATCGCCCTGGCCATGGGCATCTACATGACCCGCTTCCGGCCCGGCCGCGTGATGGAGGCGACCCTCGGCGGCCTCGTCCTCGTGATGCTGGCGGTGTGGGGAGGCCGCTACGTCCACGAGCACGAGACCCTGCGCGTGCTCTTCGACCTCGACAAGACGACCATCGCCATCGGCCTCATCGTCTATGGGTTCACGGCGAGTGTTCTGCCGGTGTGGCTGTTGCTGGCCCCCCGCGACTACCTGTCGGCCTTCATCAAGATCGGCACCATCGGCCTGCTGGCCGTGGGCCTGCTGTGGGTGAGGCCCGACGTCCACATGCCCGCCCTCACGCAGTTCATCGACGGCTCGGGCCCGGTCTTCGCCGGCAAACTCTTCCCCTTCTGCTTCATCACCATCGCCTGCGGGGCCATCTCGGGCTTCCACGCCCTGATCTCCAGCGGCACCACGCCCAAGCTCATCGACCGCGAGAGCGACGCCCGCTTCATCGGCTACGGCGCCATGCTGATGGAGAGCTTCGTCGCGCTGATGGCCCTGATGGCGGCCACCGTGATGGATCCCGGCATCTACTTCGCGATGAACGCGCCGGCCGCCCTGCTCGGAACCACCGTCGCCGAGGCCGCCGCGAAGATCGGCACCTGGGGCTTCACCCTCGACCCCGTCGCCTTCGAAACACTGACCAGGCAGGTGGGCGAGAACACCCTGCTGTCGCGCACCGGCGGCGCACCCACGCTTGCGGTGGGCATGGCGGAGATCTTCTCGAGGGCGCTGGGCGGCGACGCCATGAAGGCCCTCTGGTACCACTTCGCCATCATGTTCGAGGCCCTCTTCATCCTGACCACCCTGGATGCCGGCACGCGCGTGGGCCGCTTCATGATGCAGGACTTCCTCGGCAGCTTCTGGGAGCCGCTCGGGCGCACGCATTCGCTGCCGGCCAACCTGCTCTCCTCCTCTCTCATCGTCGGCGGCTGGGGCTACTTCCTCTACCAGGGCGTCATCGATCCTCTCGGCGGCATCAATTCGCTGTGGCCCCTGTTCGGCATCGCCAACCAGCTGCTCGCGGCCACGGCGCTGACCATGGTGACCACCCTGTTCGTCAAGTCGGACCGCCCCCGCTACGCGCTGCTCACCTTCGCTCCCCTTCTCTGGCTGCTGGTCGTGACGATGACGGCCGGCTGGCAGAAGATCTTCTCCGAGGATCTGCGCATCGGCTTCCTCGCCCAGGCCGCCCACCTCGAATCCCAGCTGGCCGCCGGGGCGATCGCTGCCGAGAAAGTCGCCCAGACCCGCCACGTGATCTTCAACAACCAGCTCGATGCCGCGGTGACGGCGGCCTTCCTGATCCTGGTGACCATCGTCGTGGCCGACGCAGCCCGCGTGTGGCGCCGGACGCTGACCGGTCGCGGCCGGCGCCCGGCCGGCGCCGCGGAGGCAACGGCGTGAACGCGGCGATGTCCACCGCCGCAAACGCCTGGCGTGCCATCGCGTCCTTCCTGCGCGGATTCGTCGGGATGCCCGCCACCGGCCTCGGCGCAAGCGCCGGGAACGAAGGCGACGCGGCGGCGGAAGGCTGCCGCTCTCCGGCCGCCGCACGCGAGGCCCTGGCCGCCCGCGCCGCAGGCCGCCGGAGTTGCTGCTGAAAGCCGGCCATCCTGCGCGATTTGCGCGCCCGCCCCGCTGTTGTGGAAGACGCGAAGCCGCTAGATAGCCCCGCACCATGCCCGCCCAGAGTCACTACGATCCCGAAGAGCTGCGCGTCCGCCTCCAGGGCTGGTTCGCTGTCAGAATGCCCGAGGCGGCGAATCTCCGTCTCGGCGAAATCAGCGCCCCCGGCCTCACCGGCTTCTCCAGCGAGACGATGCTCGTGGACGGCGCCTGGACCGAGACAGGTCGCCCGGCGACCGGCCGCTGGGTGATCCGTTCGCGGCCCACCGAGCATCAGGTTTTTCCCGAGTACGACCTGCACGCCCAGTTCCGCTGCATGCAGATCGTGGCCGAGGCCAGCGACGTGCCGGTTCCTCGCGTGCGCTGGTGGGAACCGGACACCAGCGTGATCGGCGAGCCCTTCTACGTAATGGACCGCGTGGACGGCGAAGTGCCGAGCGACAACCCTCCCTACACGGTGATGGGCTTCCTCGCCGACGCCTCGCCCGACCAGCAGCGCGCCCTCTACGAAGCCGAGATCGGCCTGCTGGCCCGCCTCCACGCCATCGACTGGAAGAAGGCCGGATTCGGATTCCTCGATCGCCCGCGCTTCGGCCCCACCGGTTTCGCTCAGCAACTCGGCTACTACCGCGACTTCCTGGCCTGGGCTTCCGAAGGCCGTCCCCAACCCACGGTCGAGGCCGCTTTCGACTACCTCGAAAGCAACGTCCCCGAGGGTCGCGACCGCGTCGTGCTCAACTGGGGCGACGCGCGCCCCTCCAACATCATGGTGCAGGGCTTCCGTCCCGTGGCCGTGCTCGACTGGGAGATGGCCACCCTCGGTCCTCCCGAATGCGACGTTGCCTGGTTCGTCTACCTCAACCGCTTCCTCAGCGAGGGAGTGGGCGCCCCTGCCCTTCCGGGTTTTTCGGACGAAGCCGAGACGGCCAGACTCTACGAAGCCGCCGGCGGCGTGCGCCTTGGCGACCTCCACTACTACCAGGTGTGGGCGGGCCTGCGCTTCAGCGTGATCTTCATCCGCATCATCCAGCGCATGGAAAAGCAGGGCGTGCTGATCCCGGGATGGACCGAGCAGAACAACATCTGCACCCAGTTCCTGGCCAAGGTCGGCGGCTTCCCGGAGCCGGCGTGAAGTGGCCACGCGGATTCCCGGAGCCAATGTGAAACACAGGAAAAGCGGAAACCGGTCGGCCGGCAAAGCGCCGGATCGTCGCGGCGGTCCGGCAGCGACGCCCTCGCCGGCCGCCGCCCCGACGACAACGCCGCCGAGAAGACCCGCCGTCGCGGTCGAAGTCGATCCGGGTCCACTCCGGCGCGTCCACGCTCTGGCCGCTGCCGCGCTGATGATGGTGTACCTGGCCGTGATGAGCGGCCACCTGGCCAGCGTGGACGGCATGATGATGTACCGCCAGGCCCACGCCATCGTTTTCGACGGTTCGGTGCGCCTGCGCACCAAGGTGTGGGACTGGAAGGGAAAGCCGATCGCCAACAGCCAGTACGGCATCGGCCAATCGCTGCTCTACCTGCCCGGACTGGCGCTGGCCTCCGGCCTGGCCGACGCGATGCCGGTGTCGCCGGAACGCCCGAAGAAGCCGGCGACGCTCTACTACCAGCAGCTCTACGAAGATCCCCTCTACACCTTCGGCGCCTCGTGGATCCACGCCGTGATCGCCGCCGTCGCGGCCTTCCTGGTGGCCAGGATGACGTCCGTTCTCGGCGCCAGTGCGCGGGCGTCGCTGTGGGCCCTGGCCTTCCTCGGCATCGGATCGCTCCAGTTCGCCTACGCGCGCGGCGATTTTGCCCAGCCCCTGGCCGGCCTTTGCTGGATGGCCGCCCTGCTCGCCTCTCTCCATTACCGGGACAGCGGCTCGCGGCCTGCCCTTTGGTGCGCAGCGGCCGCGGCGGGCTACGCCGTCCTCGTCCGTCCTGTCGAAGGCATGATGCTGATGCCGGTCGCGCTGCTGGTGATGCTGCCCGAGGCCCGAACCCAGTGGCGAGATCGCCTGCCCCTTCCCCTGCTCGCCCTCGGATCCGCGGCGGCGGTCGCAGTCGGTCTCACCCTGCTGGTCAACTGGGCGCGAAGCGGCACGGCGCTCGACTTCGGCTACACCGACAAGGCGGGCTGGGGCGTGCCCGAGGCCGTGAGGGTTGCCGCCGTCCTCGTCAGCCCGGCACGCGGAATCCTCTGGCAACTTCCGGCCATGGTGCTCGTCCCCTTGGGCGTCCTCGCGCTCGCAAGACGCGGCCGGCTTCAGGTGGCCCAGGCCATGCTTGGCCTCTGCGCAACCATGCTCGTCGTGACAACGTGCTGGCACGTGTGGTGGGGAGGTTGGTGCTGGGGCCTGCGCATCTTCCTGCCGGCAATCCCCTTGCTCGCTGTGCTGGCCGGCGCCGGTGTAGACCGCCTCGGCGCGACGACGCGGCGCTGGCTGCCGGGATCGCTTCTCGCAGCCGGGTTCGTCTGGACCCTGCCCGGCGTGCTTACCGACCTGCTCGCGGGCTACGCGCAAATGGCCGACGGTGCGGCCGGCGCCTGGAAGCCGGCGGCCTTCCCGCCCTACGGTGCATGGGGGTTCCTGAAGCGGACGTTTGCGGAAAACGCGACCGACACCAAAGCCATCGACGTCCTCTGGCTGCGCCTGTCGCATCAGACCGGGGACGCGATCCTGCTCGTCCCGGTTCTGCTGCTGGCCCTGGCCGTCGCCCTGGCCCTGCTCAGCCGCAAGCTGCTTCTCGAAGCGGAAAGGGCGTCGGGGCCAACAGGATCCTGACCAAGCGGTCAGGGCCGCGACAGGTCCGCGACGTCGGGCTGGACGAGCGAAGCCGACGAGGCCGGCGAGATCGGCCGGAAGGCGTAGAGGAACTGGCGCCAGAGGTTGCCCTCGGGATAAGCCGCATCGTCCACGCCGAAGACGTCGGGCGTGGTCGGCGCCAGGTACGCTGTTCCGAACATCCAGTCGAAGATCGAGAAGTTGTTCCCGAAGTTCACCTGCTGCCAGGTGCCCTCGCGCGCGTGGTGCCAGCGGTGCATCTCCGGGCCGTTGATCACGTAGATGAGGGGCCCCAGGCGAATGTCGAGGTTGGAGTGGATGAGCATGCCGGAAAACGCGTCCACGCCGGCCCAAATGAGCAGGGCATCATCAGAAACCCCGAGCAGCAGCAGCGGCAGGAGGTAGATCACCCTGTCCAGCACCTTCTCCAGGGGGTGGAAGCGCACCGTGGACAGCCAGTCGAGGTCCTGGGAGCTGTGGTGCGTTTCGTGCAGCCGCCACCACCAGGTCCATTGGTGTTTCAGGCGGTGCATCACGTAGAAGAAGAAGTCGAGGACCACCAGCAGCACGAGGACCTGGACCCACAGCGGGTAGCCGGCCAGCACGGCGGTGGTTCCGCCGGGGAGGTTCTCCCGGGCCCAGCCTGCCAGGAGGACGGCCACGGTGCCGTTGATGATCACTCGCATCAAGAAGTGGATCGGCACATACAGCACGTCCGTGAAGAACCCCCGCCTCAGGAAGGCTTGGGAGCGGGCGGGTCTCAGCCGCTCCGCCACCAGGAACACGGAGGCCAGGCAGGCGAAAAGGACGAGCATCTTCATGATCGGGAATCTCCCAGAGCCGCGGAACGAACCCAAGCGCCGGTGGCCGCGATCCGCACCCGGGCGCCGGGCCTCATGACTACTGCACAGGAAGACATCGTGCTGGGCGTGGTCGGCTGCGGCCACTGGGGGCCGAACCACATTCGCGCCTTCCTGTCCCTGCCGGGAGCCCGCGTGACCCGCGCCGTCGATCCGGGCGCCGCCCGCCGCGAGCACATGGAAAAGGTCCACACGGGCCTCAAGACCTCGGCCGACCTCGGCCCCCTCCTCGAAGATGGTAACATTCACGCGGTGGTCGTCGCCACCCCCGCCGCCTCCCACTACGAAATCGTGAGAGCCGCCCTCGAGGCCGGAAAGCACGTCCTCTGCGAGAAGCCGCTGTGCCTCACCTCGCGCGAATGCGACGATCTCGACGGCCTTGCCCGCCGCCGCAGCCTGGTGCTGATGACGGGTCATATCTTCCTCTTCAACAGCGGCATCGTGAAGCTGCGCGAGCTGGTCACCAGCGGTGAACTCGGCGCCATCCACTATGCAACGGCCGTCCGCACCAACCTCGGCCCCATCCGCCAGGACGTGAACGTCGCCTTCGACCTGGCGGCCCACGAAGTCTCCATCTTCAACTACCTCTTCGACGCCGTGCCGGGACGTGTGGCCGCGGTGGGCCGCGCCTGCCTCACGGACAGGACCGAGGACGTGGTCTTTGCGACGCTCTGGTATCCCGGAGGCCTCATCGCCAGCGTCACGGCGAGCTGGCTGAGCCCCAAGAAAATTCGCGAAATCACGCTGGTCGGCGACCTCAAGATGGCCACCTGGAACGACCTGGCCACGGGGCCCGTCGCGATCCACGACCAGGGAGCCCGCGTGGAGCCCTACTACGAGAATTTCGGCGAGTTCCAGCTCTCGGTGCGCGAGGGCGACGTCACCATCCCGCGCCTCTCGCCCGAGGAACCGCTGCGGCGCCAGGCCCAGTTCTTCCTCGACGCCGTCAGGTCGGGTTCGGCCGGTCTTTGCGACGGCGAGAAGGCCTGGGAAGTGGTGCGTACCCTGGAAGCGATGTCGGACTCGATCCGCCGCGACGGCGCTCCCGTGGACATTGCCTGGAACGAAGAACGCGTCCGGGGGACAGGAACTCGATGAGCGAGCCCGCCCCGCCCTTCATTCACCCCAGGGCTTTGGTGGAAACCGACCGTCTCGGTCCTGGCACGCGAGTCTGGGCCTTCGCCCACGTGATGCCAGGCGCTGTCCTCGGGGCCAACTGCAACATCGGCGACCACGCCTTCCTCGAGTCCGGGGTCCGTCTCGGCGACAATGTCACCGTGAAGAACGGGGTGTCGATCTGGCAGCACGTCGAGATCGCCGACAACGTCTTCGTCGGGCCGAACGCCGTCTTCACCAACGACCGCTTCCCGCGCAGCCGCCGGCCCGACTGGACGCCCGAGGCCACCCGCGTCGAGGAGGGCGTCACCATCGGGGCCAACGCCACCATCCTTTGCGGCCTCACGCTCGGAAAGTTCGCTTTCGTCGGGGCTGGCGCCGTCGTCACGAGAGACGTGGCGCCGCATGCCCTCGTCGCGGGCAATCCCGCCCGCCGCCGGGGCTGGGTCTGTGCCTGCGCGCGTCCCCTCCAACCCGATCCCGAAGGCAAGGCCGACTGCGCCCACTGCGATTGTCGCTACACGATCGATGCCGACGGAGTGCGGGACCAGGCATGAACGGAGCAGCTCCGTCTTCCGCCCTGCCCCGTCCCCGCATCGTGGCGGTCCCCGTCGCCTACAACGAGGAGCGCGCCATCGGCAGCGTCATCGACCGCTGCAAGGAAGTGGAAGGGATCGACGTCGCCGTGGCCGACGACGGCTCCACCGACCGCACGCCGGCCATCGTCTCCGAACGCGGCGTCACGCTGCTCGCCTCCCAGGAGCGTCGCGGCGTGGGAGACGCCATCCGCCGCGCCTACCAATGGGCCCACCGCGAGGGCTACGACATCTGCGTGATCCTGTCCGGCAACGACAAGGACAGGCCCGCCGAGATCCCGCGCCTCGTGCAGCCGATCCTCGCCGGCGAGGCCGACGTGGTCCAGGGTTCGCGCTACCTGCCAAGCGGCGAGCACGTGAACATGCCGTCCCACCGCATCGGCGCCTCGCAGATCGTCCATCCCTGGCTCTTCCGCCAGGTCGCCCGGCAGCACATCACCGACACGACCAACGGCTTTCGGGCCCTTCGCCTTTCCCTGCTGGATGATCCGCGCCTCGACCTCGACCGGCGCTGGCTCAACCACTACGAGCTCGAGCCCTACCTGCTGCTGGCCGCGATCCGCCTCGGCTACGTGGTGCGCGAGGTGCCCGTCACCAAGGTCTATCCGGCCTCCGGCATCCAGTACACGAAGATGCGCCCCCTCCTCGACTGGTGGAGCATCGTGCGCCCCATCGTCCTGGTCGGCCTGGGACTGAAGAAATAATCGCGATGACGACGACCACCGTTCCGTTCGTAGACCTGGCCGCCCAGTACCGCGAGCTCGCGCCTCAGATCCGCCCCGTCGTCGAGGAAGCGCTCGCAGGCGCGCATTACATCCTCGGGGATGCGGTGGCGCGCTTCGAAGAAGAGTTCGCCGTGTGGCTGGGCGCGAAGCACGCCGTCGGCGTGGCCTCGGGCCTCGACGCCCTGCGCCTGGCCTTGCTGGCCACCGGCATCGGCCCCGGCGACGAAGTGCTGGTGCCGGCCAATACCTTCATCGCGACGGCCTTCGCGGTGTCCGCGGTCGGCGCGCGTCCCGTGCCGGTGGACTGCATCGAGGAAACTCACCAGATCGATCCGGATCTCCTCCCTGCGGCGATCACGCCGCGCACGAGGGCCATCCTTCCCGTCCATCTCTACGGTCATCCCGCCGATATGGACCGCATCGGGTCGGTCGCCGCCGAGCACGGCCTCGTCGTCGTGGAAGATGCCGCCCAGGCCCACGGCGCGCGCCTCGGCGGACGCGCCTGCGGCACCTTCGGCAAGGCGGGATGCTTCAGCTTCTACCCGGCGAAAAATCTCGGCGCCTACGGCGACGGCGGCATCGTGGTGACCGACGACGAGGAGATGGCGGCGAGGCTGAAGCGACTTCGCAACTACGGCCAGCAGGGCAAGAACGAGCACGTGGTGATCGGCGGCAACTCGCGCCTCGATTCCCTGCAGGCGGCCGTGCTTCGCGTCAAGCTCGGCCACCTGGATTCCTGGAACATGCGGCGGGCTGCCCACGCCGCGCGCTACAATGAACTGCTCCCCCGTGAAGGTCTCGTGCTTCCTGTCACCCTGGCCGGGGCAAGCCACGTCTTCCATCTCTACGTGGTGAGAACGAAGGCGCGCGAAGAGCTGCGCGCGCATCTCGGAGGTCGCGGCATCGAAAGCGGCATCCACTATCCGCTGCCCTTTCACCGCCAGCCGGCCTACGCCGACCTCGGCTACGGTCCGGGAAGTTTTCCCGTCGCCGAACGGCTGGCCGGCGAAGTGCTCTCCCTTCCGATGTTCCCCGAACTCACCGACGAACAACTGCAACACGTCGCGGCAGCCATCCGCGACTTCTGAGCGAGGGTCCTGCCTCTCACAGGCCGGTGGCCGCGGCGGCCGCCGCTGCTCGGCGGGAGCGCGGCTCGCGCTCCACTTTCCAGAGCTTCACGCCGCGCGCCGAGCCCTGGGGCTCGTGGCGGAAACCGGCCCGGACCAGCAGGTCGAGGAACCACGCCGCGTCCTCGTCGGACATCATCACCCATCCCGCCTTGTCGAGCCCCTTCAGCCACTTCAGCGTGATGCCGCGGAAGGCGTTGCAGTGGCGATCGCAGTAGGTGGCGCCGCGAATGCGGCCTTGGTTGTAGAACTGGAAGGCGTAGGCGGAGCGTCGCGAAACCAGCAAGGGCTCGTCCGGACGCATCAGCTTCTTCGCTTCGACGATCGCCGCGTCCACGTCGTGCAGCATGTCGAGACGGAAGAAGTGGGTGGCGCTGGTGCGGTAGGACCCGAGCCGGTGCTCCACCGAGTCCCAGGTCCACGACAGCGACAGGGCCATGGGGAGTCCAAGCACGAGGGCCGGGCCCAGGCGTGGTCCGAGGAGACGTCCGATCTGCGACAGTCCGTTGGCGAACCAAAGCACGAGCACCGGCGCCGCGAACAACAGGTGGCGCCCATGGGCGAGCAGGTAACGATCCATCACGGCCGCAGCCACGCAGACCGCCGCCGTGCCCACGTAGCAGAACAGCAGCAACGCGCGCCCGGGCGGCGGCCACCGCCACGCGCCGAGAACCGCGACCGCGAGGACGGCGGCGCGACCGACGGGGACAAGGTACGCAGTGGAAGCATCGACGTACTGCCAGGCGGCCACGGCAAGCTGTCGGGGCAAGGGCAGCGCCCGGTCCGCCTTCAGGTGGTACTGCCAGTAGGCCTGCATCCAGGGGTCGCTGGCCTGGTTGCCGAGGGCCAGCGCGTAGACCGCCGCGAAGGAAGTCAGGAAGCCGGCGCTGGCAGCAATCCAGGCAAGCCGCGCGCCTGCGTCGGCACGCGGCAACCACACGAGCCATCCCCAGGCCAGCAGCGCGCCGACCGCGAAGATCCCGCCGAAGCTCACCCACGGCGCAATGCAGACGCAGGCGAGAAAGGCCCAGCGCGCGCCGGCCCGCGGCGCGGCGCCGCCGAAGCCTGCCATGCCAAGCAACGGAGCGAGCACCGCCAACAGCAGGTCGATGTCGTAGGATTTCAGTTCGCGCGAGTAGTAGACGAAGGGCTGCAGTCCGGCGGCGATCCACACGGCAGCAAGCGCCACGCGGTGCGATGCACCGAGGGCCCTCGCCCACATTGCGAGAAGGGGAAGCAGGGCGAGCCCGCACAGGAGCGGCAGCAGCCGATACGACACTTCCGGCGGGCCGAGGCCGAGGCCGGCCACCAGGCGCGTCAGAAAGAGGAAGCCCAGCGGAGCCGCACGCCCGTCGGCCGCCGCGGCCAGCGGATCGGCGGCGATGAGAGCCACCCAGGCCTCGTCGCGCCACAGCGGCTTGTCCGCCAGAAAGGCCACGCGCCCGACCACGGCGACGGCCATCGCCGCCCACATGCCCGGCGTGCAGAGGCGGTACTCACGGGAATCGCTCAAGTGCGCCTCAGGTCGCGATCGGCCCGGCGACCGTCAGGTCGCGATGGGATAGCTTCCGAGGACCCGCACCGACAGGGCGATGCGGCCGAGGGACTCGAGAGCCCTGGCCACCGGCTCGGAGCTGGCGTGCCCGGTCACGTCGACGAAGAAACGGTACTCCCAGGAGCGGCCGACGAGGGGGCGCGACTCGATCATCGACAGGTTCACCTTGTTGCGGGCGAACTGGCGAATGATGCGCTCGAGGATGCCGACCTCGTCTTTCACGGTCACCACCAGCGACGTGCGGTCGTGACCGCTCGGGCGCGTCTTCTGGTCGGGTCCGATCACCAGGAAGCGCGTGACGTTGGCCGCGTTGTCCTGGATGGAACGGGCCACCAGCTGCAGGCCGTAGAGGTGCTGGGCCACGCGGCTGCCGATGGCCGCCGTCCCCTTCTGGCTGGCCACGAGCCGCGCCGCCGCCACGGTGCTGGCGGTGGGCAGCAATTCCACGCCCGGAAAGTTCTCGGCGAGGTAACGCTTGCACTGGCCCAGGGGCTGGGGATGAGAGGCGATGCGCCGGATTTTCTTGGGATCGGCGTCCTTGGCCATGAGGCAGTGGTCGATCTTGAGGATGCGCTCGGCGAGGATCACGGCGGTGGTCTCGGCCAGCGAGTCCAGGGTAGGCGTCACCGCCCCTTCGGTGGTGTTCTCCACCGGAACGATGCCGAAGGTGGCACGCTCGGTTTCCACCGCCGCGAAGACCTCGGGAATCGAGTCGCAGGCCACCAGCTGGGCGCTGCTGCCGAACTGGGCGATAGCGGCCTCGTGGGTGTAGGTGCCCTCGGGACCGAAGAAGGCGACGGTGGTCGGGCGCTGTACGGCGCGGCAGGCCGAGATGATCTCCCGGTAGATGGCCTCCACCGAGTCGTCGCGCAGGGGCCCGCGGTTGGCGCGGCGGATGGCAGCGAGGATCTGTTTCTCGCGGCCGGCGTCCAGCACGCCGCGGTCGCCGACGCTTTTGGCCTCACCCACGGCCTTGGCCAGCTCGGCCCGGCGGGTGAGCAGTTCGAGGAGGCGTCGATCAACGTCGTCGATCGCCGTGCGCAGTTCGGGAAGACCCTTTTTCTTCGCAGCCACGCCTGGACTCCTCCCTACGGACAGCGCGGCACGCCGTTGCGTGGTCGTGCCCGCGGGAAGCCGGAAAACATCAGGAAAAGAACTCTCTCGCAAGGCGAAGCGAAGCGCTCGTGTCGCCGGGCGGGACCTTCACCGTCCCCATCTGGCCTCTCAGCCAGGTGCGCTGGCGCTTGGCGTACTGCGAGGTGGAGACGGCGATCGCGGTGGCCAGCCCGCTGCGGTCGAGCCTGCCCTCGAGGCAAAGGGCAGCCTCGCGGTAGCCGATGGCGTCGAATACCCGCGTGCCCGGCGGATAGCCCCGTGCGTACAGGCTCGAAAGCTCCTCGACAATGCCCTCGTCCACCATGGCCACGCTCCGGGCCTCGATGCGCGAGCGAAGGGTTTCCCGATCCACGTCGATCTCGAGCGTGAGCGACTCGAAGGGCTTCTCCGACAGTCCGTGCTCGCCCAGCCAGGCCGACAGGGGCCTTCCGGTGGCCTCGTGGACTTCCAGGGCGCGCACCGTGCGCAGCAGGTCGTTCGCGTGGATGCGCCTCGCCGTGACCGGGTCCACTTCGGCGAGCCGCACGTGCAGGGAGCCCGGGTTCCCGGCCTCCTCGGCTTCCAGGCGGGCGCGGCGCCCGGCATCGGCGGGCGGGCCGGCGAACAGGCCGCGCACGAGGCTGCGAAGGTAGAGGCCGGTGCCGCCGCAGACGATGGGCAAGCGGCCCCTCGCGTGGATGTCCGCGAGCGCGGCCATCGCCGCGCTCCGCCAGGCCGCCACGTCGTAGTCTTCGTCGGGATCGACCACGTCAATCAGGTGATGGCGAACCGCGTGGCGCTGCGCCGTGCCCGGCTTGGCGGTGCCGATGTCCATGTAGCGGTAGACCTGGCGCGAATCGGCGCCGACGATCTCCGCGCCGAGGGCCCTGGCAAGCTCGAAGGCCAGATCGCTCTTGCCGCAGGCCGTCGGCCCGGCGATCACCAGCACGCGCGGCGGAAGGCGCACGAGGCCGCCCGTCTGGTCCTTCACGTTCACCCGCGCAGAAACACGCCGGCGCCACTCGTGCAGCGGTTCCGCGAAAGGATTTTCCGTAGCCTGCTAGCGAAAGGCATCCGGCACTCCGGGGGAATCGGGGAGAAAGCGCGCGTGGCAGTCGCGGCAGGCGAAGGCCACCTGGCCGCGGGCGAGAGCGACGGCGTCCGCATCGCCGCGCGCGGCGGCCTGCTCGAGGCTTTCGGCCGCGTCGGCCAGGGAGCGGCCGAGCATTTGGTAGCGCCCCCGGTCGGGCAGTTCGAGGCCGGCCGGAGGCTCGCCGGCCAGCTGCCTGGCCGATTCCTTGAGCGCCGCCGCGGCATCCGCCATCGCGGGATACACCCCTTTCCAGCGGTCGTACTCGTCGGTCTCGGCCGGCACGTTGTTGCGCACCGCTTCGTCAAAGCCGCGCATCGCCTCCTGCAGCTTGTCCGCACGCATCGGATGCACGGCCGCCAGCGGCTCGCCGCCCGGAGTCGTCGCCGAACACGACACGGCCAGCATCGCCGCCGCCGCGGCCAGCCCCCCTCGCACCCCTCGTCCCGATACTTTCTTCACCACGTTGCACTCCCTGCTTGTTGAAACCCGGAAACCCGGGACAGGTACAGGTTTTCCTGGAAAACCTGTACCTGTCCCGGGTTTTCAGCGGCCGAACATTCTCTCGACTTGTCCCCGGACCAGGCGGCGCGCGACCGGGCGGCCGTGGGGACAGGTGGCGTGATACGACACGGTGGCCATCTCGCGCAGCAGGGCCCTGGCGGCCTCGACGCCGAGGCGCTTGCCCACCCTCACGGCCGAGTGGCAGGCGACGGTTGCCATGATCCTCTCGGCCAGCCTCTCGGCGCTGCGCGCGCGTCCCGCCTCGACGAGGTCGACGGCCACCGCTTCCACGAGGGCGCGCGCGTCGGTGGCGCCGGCCATCGCCGGCACCGCGCGCACCACCACGTCCTCGTCGCCGAAGGCTTCGACCTCCCAGCCGAGGGCCTCCAATTCGGCGGTCGCCGCAGCGCAGGCTTCCACGCCTTCGCGACCGACGTGCACGCGCTCCGGGATCAGCAGGGCCTGGCGGGCCACGTCGCGCTCGGCGAAGGCCTGCATCAGCCTCTCGAAGAGCACCCTCTCGTGGCCGGCGTGCTGGTCCACCAGAAGCACCTCGCCGTCGCCTTCGCAGACGAAGTAGCCTTCGAAAATCTGGCCGACGACCTCGAAGCGGCCGAGAGCTTCCGCGCTGCGCTCGGGGCCGAGATCGATCGCGAGTTGTTCACTACCGGCGGGGCTTGCAGAGGGGCC
>JBHEPB010000196.1:0-9122 GCA_046260515.1 Binatia bacterium | reverse complement strand
CTCGTGGACTTCGTTCTCGTCGTTGGCCGCGCGCGTGTTCATCGTTCTCCCGTTTCCGACGCCGAAGCCGCCGCGGGGCGGCGCTGGTGGGCCTCGTCGAGGAGCAGGCGGACCTCCTCGTCGGAGACCTGCTCGAAGTCCTCATAGAACCCGCCCACGGACCAGAACGGCTCCGGGGTCTTCAGCACCACGAGTTCGTCAACCTCCGCACGCAGGTGATCGGCCGTGTCGAGGGGCGCCACGGCGGTGGCGAGCACGATGCGGCCGACTCCCTGTTGGCGAAGGGCGTGGATGGCGGCGACTGCGGTCGAACCGGTGGCGACGCCGTCGTCCACCAGGATCACGGTGGATCCCGGTTCGAGGTGGACGGCGGCGCCTCCGCGCAGCAAGCGGCGCCGCCTGTCGATCTCCGCCCTCTGCTCGGCGGTTTCGCGTGCGATCCAGGCATCCGATGCGCCGGTCGCTTCGCAGGAGCTTTCGTAGCGGTAAGCCTCCCCGCCTTCAGCCACGGCGCCGATGGCGAGTTCGGGGTTGCCGGGAGCACGAAGCTTGCGCGACAGCAGCACGTCGAGTGGAAGTTCGAGGATCCTGGCGATCTCGGCGGCCGGCACCACGCCGCCGCGCGGCAGGCCCAGCACGACGGTCGCCGCGGCACGCCGGTAGGCGCCCAGGCTTTCGGCCAGCAGGCGCCCGGCCTGGCGACGATTGAGGAAGCGTCCTTCGGGCATACGCACCTTGCTGCTCCTTCACTTTTCGACGACAGGCGTCGCCGCGGAGTTGTGGCCCCCCTTGGCCAAGGCGCTCACCTCCACGAGGTGGTTGACGGTTACATGTCAGCAACGCCCGTGCCAGTGGCCTTGCGCTCGGGCAAACCTCCATCCACCCGGGGTGCAGCAGTCCCGGCCGGCGGGGCGCGGCCGCGGAGCACCGCCGGGGGGCGGGGGGCGCTCGCTCTCGGCAGTATCTGGCTGGTCACGGCCTTCGCGGGCAGGCATGATCCCCGGATGACTGGCTCCCGGTCGCAAAGACCGTCGGGGGGGAGCGAAAGCGACCTGCGGGATCGCGTCGAGGAGCTCGAAAGGGTCCTTCACGACCTGCGGGAGTCCCAGCGCTTCGCCAACGTGGGCAGCTGGGACTACCGTTTCGCCGACGACCTCCTGTCCTGGTCCGGGGAGGTGCACCGGATCTTCGGCACCGATCCCGCCGCGTTCGTTCCGAGCTACGATACCCTCCGCACCTTTGTCCACCCCGAGGACGTGGGCCGCTTCGACGAAGCCCGGCTCCGCACGGTTCGCGAGGGCGCCCCCCTGGACGTGGAGCATCGCATCGTGCGGCCCGACGGCGAGATCCGGCACGTCCGCCAGCGCGGCGAGGTCCGCTTCGGCGAGGACGGGCAGCCGCAGACGCTCTCCGGCATCGTCCAGGACGTCACCGACCGCGAACAGACGCTTCAAAAGCTGCGCGAGAGCGAGAGCCTGCTCCGCATCGCCGGCCGCGCGGCGCGGCTCGGGGCCTGGTCCCTCGACGTGAAAAGCCAGCAGGTCACCTGGTCCGAGACTTCGGCCGCGATCCAGGAGGCCGGCGACCGGCGTGTCGTGTCACCGGCCGAAGCCGCCGAGTCCTACGCTCCCGAGCACCGCGATCGCATCATCGATGCGGTGACGACCTGCGTGCTCGAGGGCCAGTCCTTCGATGAGGAGTACGAAATCCTCACTCCCTCGGGTCGTCGCGTCTGGGTGCGTTCGATCGGAGAGCCGGTGCGCGATGGAGACGGCCGCGTGGTTCGTGTGCAGGGCGCGTTCCAGGACATCTCCGACAGGAAGAAGGCCGAGGGCGCCATCCGCGAAGCGTCCGCCCGCCTCAACAGCGTGCTCGAGAGCCTCGCCGATGCCTTCTTCACCGTGGATCGCCAGTGGCGCATCACCTACCTCAACCGTGCGTGCGAGAAGCTCCTGCGCCGTGAGCGCGAGGACCTGCTCGGCAAGAAGGTCGGGGAGGCCTACCCGGGCCCTGCCGGCGAGGTCTTCCACGAGAACTATCGTCGCGCCCTGGAGGAGCGCCGCGTCGTCGAGTTCGAAGCGCCCTACCTTCCCCTCGACGTGTGGCTCGAGGTGAGGGTGCACCCTACGGCCGAGGGCCTTGCCGTCAGCATGCGCGACGTCACCGACCGCCGCCGCGAGAGGGAAGCCCTGCGCCTCGGCGTCGAGCGCTTTCGCGGAGTGGCCCGCGCCACGAGCGACGCCATCTGGGACTGGAACCTCGAATCCGACACGGCCTGGTGGAGCGAGGGCATGGAAACCCTGTTCGGGCATCCCCTGGCCGAACTGGAACCCGACTCCAGCTCCTGGACGACGCGCATACATCCCGACGACCACGATCGCGCGCTCGCCACCATCGATGAGGTGATCGAGGGACCCGGCGACGAGTGGAAGCACGAGTACCGCTTCGCCCGCAAGGACGGCACCTGGGCCTGGGTACTCGACCGCGGGTTCGTCATCCGCGACGCGAAGGGGAAGGCCGTGCGCATGGTCGGCGGCATGACCGATCTCAGCGATCGTCGCCAGTCCGAACTCGAGTTGGCCCGCCTCAACCGCGCCCTTCGCATGCGCAGCGAGTGCAGCGAGTCGCTGATCCGCGCCACCGACGAGAAGACGCTGCTCACCGAAGTCTGCCGCATCGCCGTGGAGATCGGCGGCTACCGCATGGCCTGGGTGGGCTACGCCGAGGACGACGAGACCCGCTCGATCCGTCCCGTGGCCCACGCGGGCTTCGAGGACGGCTATCTTTCGGAGGTCACCCTCTCCTGGTCCGACGATCTTCCGGGCGGCCGGGGGCCGGCCGGAAGGGCGGTGCGCAGCGGGAGTCCGCAGGTCCTGGAAGACCTGGCGATCACGCCGCCCCAGACTCCCTGGCACCACAGGGCGCGGGCCCGCGGGTATCACGGCATCGTGAGCCTTCCGCTTCGGGATCGTGGGGACACGTTCGGAGTTCTCGGCTTGTACACCGCCGAGACACGACCCCTTCCCGAGGACGAGATTGCGCTGCTGCAAAACATGACCGACGACCTTGCCTTCGGGGTCATCAGCCTGCGCTCCCGACGCGATCGCGAACGCATGCAGGTGGCGGTCTCGAAGATGGCTTCGATGGTCTCCTCGGCCACCAAAGAGGAGTTCTTCCTGCAACTGGTCCGCAGCATGTGCGAGGCCCTCGGGGCCGACGCGGGCTTCGTCGCAACCTTCCTTCCGGGAGAGCCGCGGCGGGCCCATCCGGTGGCTGCCATCGTGGACGGCAACGTGATCCAGACCGGCGACCAGGTGGAGACGGGCCGGCCCATCGCGGAGCTCGTTTCGCTGGAAGAAGTCGTCTTTGCCGTCGGGGTCGCCGAACGCTTTCCCGGAGCTCCCGAACTCGCGACTCTCGGCATCGAGGCCTGGGTGGGACGTCGACTCGACAACTCCCGCGGCGCGCCCCTGGGCGTCGTCGTCGCCCTGTTCCGCGAACCCCTCACCGACGTCGCGTTCGCCACGTCCACCTTGAGGATCTTCGCTTCCCGGGCTGCCGCGGAACTGGAGCGCCAGCAACTGGAGAACCTCAAGCTGGAGCAGACCGGCATTCTCGTGCGCATCGCCGCCGGGCGTCGCCTGGAGGAGGTGTTTGAGGCCTCCACCCGCCTGGTGGAGGCCCAGGTCCACGGAGCCGTGTGCGCGATTTCCAGGATCGAAGACGACGGCGGCGGCCTGCGCCTGGTTGCGGGATCGAGCCTGCGCGCCGACGTGCGCCAGGCGATCGCGAGGACGCCGGTCGGGCCCGCCTCGGGAACCTGCGGCACGGCAGCCCATGAACGACGCACGGTGATTGTCACCGACATGGACGCGGATCCTCTCACGGCCGCCTACCGTGAGGTGACCGCTGCAGCCGGCCTTCGCGCCGGATGGGCCGTGCCTTTCTTCGCGGCCGACACCCAGGTGCTCGGCACCTTCACCGTTTTCCTGCCGGTGTCGCGGGCGCCCGATGTGGCGGAACTCGACCTCGTCGCCACCGTGGCCCACCTGATCGGCATCGCCGTCGAGCGCGAACGGGCCCACGCGGCCCTTCTCGCCAGCGAGGCGCGGGTAAGCTCCACGTTTGCGGCGGCCGCGGCCGGCATCGCCATCAGCTCCCTCAACGGCGAAGGCTTCTTCCTGCAGGCCAATCGCGCCTTCTGCGAGATGGTCGGCTACACCGAGGAGGAACTTCGTGGCCTGGACGCCACCACGCTCACGCATCCGGACGACCTTCCCGCAAGCCTTGAACTGGCCAGTAGCCTGGTTACGCGCGAGATCGACCGCTTCGACATCGAGAAGCGTTACCTGCGCAAGGACGGAGGAGTGGTGTGGGCCCGCGTCAGCGTGTCGCTGGTCCCCGCGCTGGACGGCGCGCCGTCCAGCGTGATCGCCGTGACCCAGGACATCACCGCGCTGAAGGCCGCCGAGGAAGCCCGCCGGTCCCTCGAGAGCCAGCTGCGCGAGGCCCAGAAGATGGAAGCCATCGGCACCCTCGCCGGCGGCATCGCCCACGACTTCAACAACATCCTCGGCGCCATTCTCGGCAACGCCGAGTTGGCGAGGATGGACGTGGAGGGCAACACGCATGCCCTCCAAAGTCTCGACGAGATCCGCCGCGCGGGCCTGAGGGCCAAGGAACTCATCCGCCAGATCCTGTCCTTCAGTCGTCGCGAAAAGTCCGTCCGCCGCCCCGTCGCCTTGCTGCCCATCGCGGAGGAATCGGTGCGCCTGCTGGCGGCGACATTGCCCTCCCGAGCCGTACTGCACCTGCGGGGAGGAGAGGGCGTGCCGCTGATCCACGCCGATCCGTTGCAGCTCCAGCAGGTTCTCCTCAACCTCGGCACCAACGCCGTCCACGCCATGACAGGTCGTCCCGGCAGCATCGAGATCGCAATCGACCTCGTGAGGCTGGGAGAAGATGCCGTCCGCCTTCATCCCGATCTGCGCCCCGGGCCCTGGCTGCGCCTGTCGGTGACCGACAAGGGCCACGGCATGGACGAGGCCACGCGCCGGCGCATCTTCGAACCCTTCTTCACCACCAAGCCGGTCGGCGAAGGGACGGGTCTCGGCCTGCCTGTGGTGCACGGCATCATGAGGGATCACGACGGCGTCATCGTGGTGGAGAGCGCGCCCGGGGTGGGAACCCGCTTCGACCTGTACTTCCCGGCGCTGGCGGCCGAGGCCGCCGAGGCTCCCGCTCCACCTCCGGCCAAGGAGGCCGCGACCGGCGGCCGCGAGGGGGCCGAGCGCGTCATTCTCTACGTGGATGACGACGAGGGGCTGCTCTCCCTCATCCAGCGCCTGCTCAGCCGGCGGGGCTACGAGGTGGTGGGGCACGTGGAAGCCGACGCTGCCCTCGAGGAACTGCGCGCCGACCCGGACCGCTTCGACCTCGTCCTCACCGACTACAACATGCCGAAGATGTCCGGCCTCGACGTAGCCCGCGAGGTGCACGAAATCCGCGCCGACCTGCCGGTGGCCATCACTTCGGGATACATCACCGAGACCATGCGCGCGGAGGCGGCGGCGGCCGGCGTGAAGGCGCTGATCTTCAAGCCCGACGTGGTTGACGCCCTCTGTGACGAAGTGGCCAGGGTGCTGGCCGAGTGCGGGACCGGGCGTCGCGAAAGGGCCTAGCCGCGAACTCCAGGGGAGACGCGCCGCCGGCGATCGCTCGCCGGCGGCGCGCCCGGGTGGGCTAGGGAACCATCGTTACCAACGAGGCGCTCTGGTTGGCGGCGTTGGGGTCCAGGACGGGGCTGGTCACACTCGCGTTCACCGTCACGGTCGCGCCCGCCGCCGGGATCACGACGATGGCCATGTTCTTCTTGCGCCCTGCGGCCATCACCGGCGTGGTGCAGGTGATGGCTGCCGTGGTTCCGCTGCAGAACTTCGGCAGTTTCAGCCCGCTGACCTCGCCCGTGACGGAAGCCGTGACGGTGCCCGAGGGCGTCACCGTGTCGGGGCCATGGTTGGTGACCTGGAGGCGGTAGCGCAGGCGCTTGCCGGCTTTCGGGGTCGCGGTGCGCTGCTCGACGGTGACGCCGAGGTCGGCGCGGGCCGTCTCGATGCAGTCGGCCACGCCGTTGCCGTTGGAGTCGGCGGCCGGCGGCATCACCGCGTCGCACTCGACGGCCAGGCCGTCGGCGGTGCAGGCGTTGGCGCCCGCTACCGTGTTGCCGCACTCGTTGGCCAGGCTCTGGCAGGCCGTACCCACGTCGAAGCCATCGTCCTCGAGGCCGTCGCAATCGTCGTCGGTGCCGTTGCATGTCTCCGCGGCGCCGGGGTGGACCGCGGCGTTGCCGTCGTCGCAGTCGGTGCCGCCGTCGCCGACGCCGGTGAAGCCGTCGCCGTCGGAGTCCTGGCCCCCGCAACTCGGGTCGGGCAGGTGCAGGCAGCCGCTCGCGACGTCGCAGGTGTCGATCGTGCACGGATCCGCGTCGTCGCACGCGAAGGCGGACGGGGCGTTGGCGCAACCGGTCACCGCGTCGCAAGTGTCCTCGGTGCAGTCGACCGCGTCGTCGCAGTCCACCTTGGTGGCCGAGCATCCCTTGGCGGGATCGCAGCTGCCGGCCTCGAGGCAGGCGTTGCCGCCGTCGCAGGCCACGGGCGCCCCGGGCACGCAGTTGCCGCCCTGCCAGGTGTCGCCGTCGGTGCAGTAATTGCCGTCGTCGCAGGCCACGCCGTTGGCCGGGGCCGCGCAGTCGTTCGGACAGTTCCCGTGGTCCTCGCCCGGCATGCACTCGTCGTCGCCGCACTCGCAGCCGTCGTCGGAGTCTCCGTCGCAGTCGTCATCGAGGCCGTTGTTGCAGATCTCGACCAGCGAGGGCGGGGTCAGGGTCACGCACACCACCGGCACCAAGGGGTTGGCCGGATCGCAGGTGTTCACCGTGTTCTGGCACAGGCCCGGGTCGCCGCAGGTGACGAACATGTCGTCGACCACGCCGTTGCAGTCGTCGTCGATGCCGTTGCAGTCCTCGTCCTCGGGCACGAAGGCGCTGTCGGCAAGGCGCCACAGGAGGGTGCTCTTGCAGATCTCGAGGTTGCCCAGGCAGGGGCCGCTCTGGACAACGGCGGGACGGACCTGGCCGATCTCCTCCGGTGTGCAGGTCGCCGGCTGGGCGCCCTTCTCGCACAGCGAAGCGCAGTCGTCGGTGGGCGTGTCCACGCACTCCCCGTTCGGGCAGGTGGCGGAATCGCACTCGCCCGCGTCGTAGCACTCGGGGCTGATGGTGCTGCCGATCACGCAGCGCTGGCCCTGGCAGGAGTCCTCGCAGGTGTAGGGCATGGTGGTGCCGTCCGGCCACGCGTAGACGAGGTCGTCGCAAGCCTCCGGCAGGACCGGCGGCGGCTCGGTGGCCGGCGGCTGCACGGTGCACATGGTCGAACAGTCGAGATTGGCCGTCTGGACGTCCACGCAGTCGCCCGCGCAAGCCTCGGCGCACTGCCCGGCGGTGTAACAGGCGGGGCTGATGGTGTTGCCCACCACGCAGCGGAAACCCTGGCAGAGGTCGGAGCCGCAGGTGTAGGGCAGGGCGGTGCCGTTCGGCCAGGTGTAGGACAGGTTGCCGCAGGTCGCCGCCGGAGGCGGCGAGGAGGGCGGGGCCTGGGTGCCGAGGCAGAGGGAGGAGCAGTCGTCGTCGGCCACGTTGTTGCCGTCGTCGCAGTCCTCGCCGGGCTCGAGTTTGCCGTTGCCGCAGAGGATGGTCGGATCGCCGTTCGAGCCGTCGAGGTCGCTGAACCAGGTGGCGGGCACCACGACGATGGCCGTGTCGTAGATGTGGTCGCCCGAGTCGGCGACGCGGAAGTCCACCATCTTGTCCGCCGCAAGGCTGGTCAGGATCACCACTCCGGTTTCCCAGGGGCCGTAGGGGATGATGTCCACCTTGTTGTCGATCCAGCTGTTGATCGACACGTCCACCGTGGGCACGCCGGCTCCGCTGGTGGTCATCCAGTCCGTGAAGATGCTCTGGTACCACTCGAACCACTCCGAGGAGAGGGCCAGCACGATGCTGTCCTCGGGCGGCACGAAGGAGCCCAGCAGGAGGCAGTCGTAGGTCTCCCAGCCGTCGGGATTGGTGCCGCATCCGGGCCGTCCCATGTCGGTGCTGATCTCGGTGTCCTGGTCGGCCGGGTCGCCGGAGGTGAGCACGAGGACGTTGCCGCCGCCCGGAACGCCCTGCTTGGCGAGGATGGCGTCCTGGACGAAGGGAGGCAGCGAGGTGGCGTCGTACCATCCGCACTGTCCCGATTGCGTGGCGCCGTCGCAGGGCGTGGCCGCCGCGGCGACGCCGGTGGCGAAGGGGGTCAGGAAGACGAGCGCCGTGAGCAGGTGGAGGACCAGGGCTGTTGCCACATTCCCGGGTGTCCAGGCGGTGGTCTGGCGGGTAGAGGCTTGCTGAGACGCGGAGCGACGAAGTGCGGACATGGAATACCCCCGTGGTTGGTGTTCGGACGGGGGCAGCAGTGCAACCGCGGTGCCAGCCGGAAAGCGCTGGAATTCCGGCGCCACAGGGAAAGAACCGCGCAAGATCCTGCAGGAACGGCGTAGGGGAAGCGCAGGAACCTGCGCCCTTTCTCCGGGTCGCAGCGCCCCTTCACTTGCCGGTGCCGGGGGCCTGGGTGTCGCTCGGGCCCCGGCCTTCCTCGCGTCGCTGCGGCGGCCGCGAAGGGGCCGAGCGGACCTGACAACGATTCAGGGACGGTTCCGCCCGGTCGGCGAGCCTCGCGTGGACGAAGGCGTGTCCGGCCGAGCCCGACGCGTCCGCCCGGTTGGCCGCCGGGGGCGTCACCGCTCTCCCCTGGGGAAGAGCGGTGACGCCCCCGGCAGCGTTGCGATCAGTCCTGGCAGGTGTCGATCGTGCAGGAGTTGCGCCGCGCCTCGCGGCAGGCCCGCGAGTTGCCGGCGGGCACCCTCTCCGGACACAGGTCGAGTCCGGGCTGGCAGTACTCCTGGTCGCGGCAGTTGTCGGCGAAACGCTTGCACGTCTGCAGCAGCGGGATGGGAACCGAGGCGACCGGCGGACAGGGGCCGTGGTCGTCGCCGCAGAACTCCCTGGTGACGTCGCAAGTGCCGAG
>JBHEPB010000175.1:0-3802 GCA_046260515.1 Binatia bacterium | reverse complement strand
GATCCCGCACCGGCCTGGTCCGCAACCTCGACCGCACGAGCGATACAGAACCGCTCGGCCTTGCTCCCGTTCGGATCGACACCTTTCCGCTCGGCGACTCGGACGGCGTCAGCGAGATCGCTCCGAGCTGCAACTACAGCGCCAGCATGGTGACGCCGGCCTCCATCGCCTCGGCCGACGCCTACCTGCCGCACGTGGCCGAGGGCATCGATCCCCGGGCTCTCAACGAGGCCGTCTGCCTCGGGGGGGCCAATCCGCCGAACGACATCACCATCGACAAGACGAGCTTCGTGAACGGGATCGGTATGTCGGCGACCGACTACGCCCGTCTTGCCGAGAACGGCACGGGCCTCGTCTGGTCGCCGCGATCCGACATCTCGCTGTACGGCAATACCGTACCCGCAGCGGCCGCCCATCGGCTCGGCGTGAACATCGCGCTCGGCACGGACTGGATGGTGACGGGTTCGATGAACCTGCTGCGTGAGCTGCGATGCGCCGAATCCTTCAACCGGATCCACCTGGACGGCTACTTCCCGGACGAAGAACTCTGGAAGATGGTGACCTCGAACGCCGCGGTCGAGACGGCCACCGACGACGTCCTCGGCACGCTGGCCGCTGGGAAAGTGGCAGACATCAGCATCTTCCGCAGCGGCGGGCACGACGGCTACGGCGCCGTGGTCCATGCGGAATCGGTGGACCTCGTTCTGTTGATGCGGGGAGGCACGATTCTCTACGGCGACGAGAACGTGCTGTCCGCGCTGCCGGGCAGGGAAGCCTGCGACACGCTCGGCGTTTGCACCGAGTCGAAAGTCCTCTGCCTGCAGCCGGAGATCGGAAAAACGCTGGCCGAGCTGCAGACCGCGGCCGGCGCGGCGGCCTACGGACCCGTGTTCTGCGGTACACCGCTGAACGAACGCTCCTGCACGCCGGCACGAAGCGTCGCGGTTTCGGGCTCGACCATTTACAGCGGCATTCCCGGCGACACGGACAGCGACGGCGACGGCATTGCCGATGCCGGCGACAACTGTCCGGCGGTTTTCAATCCGGTGCGTCCGATGGACGGCGGTGCGCAGGCCGATGGCGACAGCGACGGCGACGGGGACGCCTGCGATCCCTGCCCGATCCAGCCCGATACCGCGAACTGCCCGCCTCCCGGCTCAGGACAGTAGAGGCCGGTTCGCGAGGCCAGGGGAACGGGCTTCACGTGCGGCGTTGCCGGCGGTCAGCGGCCGCCTTCGACGACCGGGTTGCCGCCCATCGCGTACACGCGCGTCAGCGTCACTTCGACTTCCACCACACGGCGCTCGCGTCCGGCTTGCGACGGGCGCGCCGCCCGCAGGCTGCCCTCGATCTCGCTTGCGCGACCGTAGAGGATGGCCACGGCGCCGTCGGCGTTCCAGGTGGTGAACGAGACGCGGTTGTTCGCAGCGAGATCCCGGCGCCGCGTCGCATCCTCGTACACGAGTACCCTGAGCACGGGACCGTGCAGTTCGGCGTGGACCGGCGCGGTGTGCGGCCGCCCGCCGGGGCCCACCGTCGTCATCGCCACCAGGCGGATGCCGCGCCAGAACTCATACAGTTCGGCCGCGCTCATGCGCCGCGGGGCAAAGCCCACCGAGTCGGCCAGGGCTGGTCCCGCGACTTCGGCGCTCTTTTCCAGGAGGGCCTGCAGGCCGGCCCGGCCCTCGTCCGTCTCGAGCGTTTTCATCGGCCCCCGTTAGCATGATCGCGGAGGATTGCCTCGCTGCGCGGGTGCCGGGTTCTTCTCAGCGAAAGAGCAGAAGCTGGCGGGCGGCGTCCAGCACCGCGCGCGACGGCGATCGCGGCGGGGAGGCGGCAGCGCGGCGAGGAGGCGTGACCGGCAGGGCTGTGAACCAACGCGGCTCTTCCTCGACCGCCGCGGGTTCCACCGGGTTCAGGTCGGGGCGAGGCGGAAGCAGGGGAATGTCGGCCACCGGACACCCCGGCCCCGCCCACGCGCGGAACTCGCGTAGCCAGACAAAGCCGTGGCAGTTGGCCCTGGTCTCGTGGTCGCGCTTTCGCTGGCCGCTGTGGCAGAGGAAGTGCCAGAACTCGTGACCGGCCACGAAGACGAGCAGGTCCTCTTCCGAATCGAAGCGTTCCTCGTGCCAGACCAGGCTGTAGGGCACCCCGCCCAGGCGACGGCTGTCGCGCGGCCGGGTGCCGACGCCGTAGGCCGCGCTGCGCGGGTAGCGCAGGCGCTGCTTGACGGCCAGCACCATGCGCCGGTCCTCCCAGCGGTAATAGCCGTTGATGTCGCGCCCGCGGGCCTTGGTGAACTTGATGTGGACGCTGAGGCCGGCGGTATCGACCAGGGCCGACTTCGCACGCAGGAAGGTCTCGCCGCGTTCGAAACGGCCGGTGAAGTTGCGCAGGTCCACGACGAGGGACCGTTGTAGCATGGGCGCGCCGGTGCGGCGCGGGGCGGCGTGCGTTGCGCCGGCTCCGGCCCGTCTTCCCGGTTCGCGGCGATTGAACGCCCATGCTCCGCCGGATATCGCCCGCGAGCCGTGCCAACGCCGAATGGAGACAGTCCCGGGGTTCCCGACGACGGGGGGCTCGTCGAGGAAAACCAGGCCGACGTCGAGGCTCCGCCGATGGATCCCGAGGAAGGCCTGGCCGCTGCCGCCGCGCCTTCCTTCCTGCGCCGGGCCAGCGGAGCGGGCCACGCCACCGGCCGCGAGATCTGGAAGCTCGCCCTGCCCATCATGATGTCGCAGGTGATGGTCAGCGCCGTCGGCCTCATCGACATCGCGATGGTCGGCCGCCTTGGCGCCATGGACGTGGCGGCCGTCGGCTACGCCACCCAGCTCTACTTCATGTCCCAGTCGGCCCTGTTCGCGGTGGGCTTTGCCTGCGTGGCGCTGATGGCCAGGGCCATCGGTGCCGGCGATCCGGCCAGGGCGAGGGCGGCGCTGGCCGCGTCCCTGGCCGTGGGCCTGGCCACGGCCGCGGTGGTGGCCGTGGTGGTGCTCGCGGCGCCGCGCACCGTGCTCGGCTGGCTCAACGCCGCTCCGGAGGTCGTCGAGCTGACCGTTCCCTACATGAGGCTGCTCTTCGCCTCGTCGATGCTGCTCGCCGTCTCGCTCACGCTCGAGCACGGGCTGCGCGCCAACCGCGACAGCCGCACGCCCATGCTGGTGGCGCTGCTGGTGACCGCCGTGAAGATGCTGCTCAACGTGGCGCTCATCTTCGGGTACTTCGGCGCGCCCCGTCTCGAACTGGTGGGAGCGGGCATCGCGACCCTGATCTCCCAGGTGGTGGCGGTGGTGCTGTTCTGGTTCGTGGTGCGCGCCCAGCCCGCGGACGGGCCGATGGCGCTGCGGGCTCCCGACTTCGCGGCCGGACGCGGCCTGCTGCGCGAGGTGGTGCGCGTGGCGATGCCGGGCGTGGGCGAGAGGGTGGTGCTCAACCTGGCCCTGCTCGGCTACTTCGCGACGCTGAGCGCCTACGGGCCGGTCGCGATCGCGGCCTACACCGTCGGCGTGCGCATCATGGCCTTCTCGTGGATTCCCGGCACCGGCTTCGGCGCGGCCACAGCCACGCTGGTCGGGCACGCGCTCGGAGCGGGCGATCCCGACGGCGCCGAACGCACCGGCTGGCTGGCGGCGCGCATCGCGCTGTTCACCGCCGCCGTGCTCGGCCTGGTCGGCGCGGTGGCCCGCGAGCCGCTGGCGCGGATGTTCACCAGCGACGCCGCCATCATCGAGGTGCTCGGCCCTTTCATGCTGGTGCTGGCGGTGGCCCAGCCGATGATGCAGGTGCACTTCACCCTGGGCGG
>JBHEPB010000158.1:0-11470 GCA_046260515.1 Binatia bacterium | reverse complement strand
GGGCCGCTGTAGCCGCGATGCGTGAAGAGGAAGCCGCCGCTGCGACGCAGGGGGGCGCGCGGCCCGGTCGCCGTCAGCGTCACGTCCAGCGAGATGCCGGCCAGCTCGCGGAAGCGGGGCGGATCGTCCACCAGCGGCGTGAGCGCCGCGTAGGGTTCGACGATCTGGTGGCCGAGGCCGCGCGCCAGCAGCAAGCCGGTTCCGTCGCTCCCGGTGTTCGGCACCGACAGGCCTCCGGTGGCCAGCACGACCGCATCGGCCTCGATGGTCGAGCCGTCGCCGGTGCGCAGGCGCCAACGCGACGCGGACGCGTCGAGGTCTTCCGCGAGCGGATCGATCCCGACCACGCTCGTGCCGAAACGGAACCCCACGCCGCGCGCGCGGGCGGCGGCCAGCAGCGCGTCGCGCACGTCGCGGGCCCGGTTGCTGGCCGGGAAGAGCTTGCCAGAGGACTCCTCGAGCCTCAGCGGCACGCCGAGGTCTTCCTCGAAGAAGCGCCTCTGCTCGGCCAGGGGCCAGGAGCGCAGCATCTTCTTCATGGTGTTGGGCGAGGAATCGGTGACGAACAGCGACTCGTCGAGCTCGCCGGGGAGCACGTTGCAGCGGCCCCCGCCGCTGATGAGGATCTTGCGGCCGCCGTCGCGCGAGCTTTCCACGACGAGGACGCGGGGGCCGGCGTTCCCTTCGATCGCGCCCGCGTGCGGCGTCGCCGCTGCCTCGGCGGCGTGGATGGCGGCCATGAGCCCGGCGGCGCCGGCTCCCACGACCACGATCAACGGTGAGGAAGGTTCGGGGATGGTCAGCTCCCGGCTTCGACGACGGTCGCGACGCTGGTCACCGAGCGGATCTCCACGTCGAGGGAGGCGAAAAAGCCGCGCAGGGGCCGGCCCGGGCCCACCTCGAGCACCTCGGCATTGCGGTCGAGGAGCTCGCGCATGCAGTCCACCCAGCGCACGGTGGCCGAGACCTGCTCGACGAGGCGGCGCTCCAGGTCGGGACGCGAACCGGTGTGGAAGGCGCCGGTGGCGTTCGAAAGCACGTGCACGGCGCGGGTGGCGTCGATGGCCGGCACCTTGCGCAAGGCCTCGGCAAGCGGCGCTTCTACGCTCTTCATGTGGCGCGAGTGGAAGGGGGCGGACACCCGCAGCGCGATGGCCCTGGCCTTCACCTCGGGTGCAGCCTTCACGGCCGCGACGGCGGCCGCGACGTCGGCGGCCAGGCCGCTCACGGCCGCCTGGTCCAGAGCGTTGTGGTTGGCCACGTCCACGTGAAAAGGCGCCGCCATGCGGCGCAGCCAGTTCACGTCGAGGTCGGCGTGGATCACCGCCGTCATCGCTCCCGCTCCGGCCGGCACCGCTTGCTGCATGAGGCGGCCGCGCAGGGCGACCAGGCCCACGGCATCTTCCAGGCCGAGGACGCCGGCTGCCACCAGCGCCGTGTACTCGCCGAGGCTGTGGCCGCCGAACAGCACGGGAGCCCAGCCGTGCCGGGCGCGCAGGGCCTCGAGCATCGCGATCTCGACGGTGAGGATGGCAGGCTGCTGGAATTCGGTGAGGGCCAGCCTTTCGGCGTCCTCGAAGCAGAGGCGGGCCATGTCGTAGCCGGCGGCCGCCGACGCCCTCTCGAAGATCACGCGGCTTTCGGCGTAGCGCTCGACGAAGTCGCGGCCCATGCCGAGTTTCTGTGCACCCTGGCCGGGAAAGACCACGGCCATGGGATTCCTGGTCGTCATCGCCGTTGCGTCCTGGCCTTGCGTCTCATGGGGTCCGTTCCTGTCGCATCACGCGGGCGCGTGCAAGAAGGCCGCGAACGTCCTCGCCCCCGCCGGGGCGCTTTCGCGTTGCTCCATGAAAAAAGCCCTGCCACATTGCTCGCGGCCGGCGCCGCCGACGTGAGAAGCGACGCCCCCGCCGGCCAGGGAGGATCCTTTGCACACCACCGCCACCGAACTCGGTTTCGACGAGGAACGGCTCGACCGCTTGCGCGCCGCCATCCGCGCCGACGTGGACGCCATGGACTACGACGGCTGCGTGCTGCTGGTGGCCCGCCGCGGCCGCATCGCCTTTCACGAGGCGTTCGGCTTCGCCGAAAGGGCAACGGCCCGTCCGGCTACGGCCGACGACGTCTTCTTCTCGATGTCGATCGCCAAGCAGCTCACCAACACGATGGTGATGATGCGCGTGGAGAGGGGCCAGCTTTCGCTGCACACCCGCGTGGCCGACGTGATCCCGGCCTTCGGCCAGAAGGGCAAGCAGAACGTGACGGTGGGCGACCTCATGGTCCACAAGGCCGGCCTGCCCTTCGGGCTGCCGCCGATGCCGCCGGATCTCATCGGCAACATCGAGGCCATGACGGAAGCGGCCTGCGGCCTGATACCGGAGGGCCTGCCCGGCTCGCGGGTCAACTACTCGGCGCTGATCGCGCACTCGGTGCTGGCTACGATCGTCCGCCGCGTGGACGGCGGACCGCGCAGCTATCGCGAGATGATCGCAGCGGAGCTCTTCGAACCCCTCGGCCTGTTCGACACTTCGCTCGGGGCCCGCGAGGACCTCGAGTCGCGCCGCGTTCCGGTGGTGGTGCGCGACCGCACGCCCGACATGTTCGACCCCGACCTGCTCGAAGCCTCGGCGGCGCTGCTCGATGAGCGCTTCGAGCTGCCCGCCGGCGGCTGCCTCACGACCACCCACGACTTCTTCCGCTTCGCCGAATGCTTCCGTCGCGGCGGTGAGCTCGACGGCGTGCGCATCCTCGCTCCCTCGACGATCCGGCTGATGACGACGAACCAGACCGGCGACGTTCCCAACGGCCTGTGGGACTACGCGCGCGCCTCCCACGGCTGGCCGGTGTTCCCCGCTTACCTCGGCTACGGCTTCTTCGTGAGGGGCGAGGGCGCGTGGTACCCGACGCCCTTCGGGCTGGCCACGTCGGCCGGCGCCTACGGCGGCTTCGGCGCCGGCTCCAACTGCTTCTGGATCGACCCCGAGCGCGAGCTCGTCTACGTGTACCTGTCGGCAGGGCTGATGCCGGAGACACGCAGCACGCCGCGCCACCAGCGCCTCTCGGACCTGGTGCACGCGGCGATCGTGGACTGAAGAAGGGCGTCGCCGGCCGCGCGGTTACGGGGCCGGAGGCGTATCGGCGTTTCGCGATCCCGGAGCCGGGGCGTCTTCGGTGGCGCTTTCGGCTGCGTCCTGTCCAGCTGGCTGCTCCTCGGCCGTCGCATCGGGCTGCGCATCGGCCGTCGCATCGGCCGTCGCATCGGCTTGGTCAGTGGCCGCGACGGCCGGTCCTTCCTGTCCGTCCGCGCACACGGCGAAGACACGGTAGGAAGCGCCGGCGGCGGCAGCGTCCTCCTCGCGCCAGGAGTAGTCGTTACGGCGGCGGAACTTTTCCTGGTCGGTCACGTCGATGGTGGCGGCGCGCTGCCAGGGCTGGTCTTCGCCGCTGCGCTTCTCGACGACGAAAGCCGCGAGATCTTCCAGCTTCATCCCGTCGGCGCTCGACGCGGCGCGCTTCCAGCGCAGCACCACGGCCTCGCCCTCGGTGGTCCGGCGGACGATGCCCGGGATCACGGGCGCAGTGTCCTCGGGGGGACGGGGATCGGTACGCAGCCCGCAGGCGGAAACGCCGATGGCCAGGGCTGCCAGCAGGGCGAGGGCGCGCGCGGTTAGCGGCCGGGCGAGGAGAGTCCTCGTCCTCATTTGCGCTTCTTCGCGGCTTTCTTCGCCGGTTTCGCGGCGGCTTTGCGGGCTGGCCGGACGGCGGCGCCGCCGATGCCGTGTTTCTTCGCCAGGGTCTTCAGCCGCGCGCCGACGAGGCGGCCGGACGTGCCTCCCTCGGAAGTCCTCCTGGCCACGGCCTGTTCCAGGGTGAGCAGGGAGGCGACGGTCGCGCCCTCCTTGCGGTCGGCCGCGGCGCCGAGAGCCGGCGAGAAGCGCTCGAGCTGGGCGCTGTTGAGGGCGGTCAGGTCCACGTTCTCGTCGAGACAGTGGCGCACGATGCGGCCCACCACTTCGTGGGCTTCGCG
This sequence comes from Binatia bacterium, assembly GCA_046260515.1. GTDB lineage: Bacteria > Desulfobacterota > Binatia > UBA1149 > CAITLU01 > DATNBU01. Next base: position 7,443 of record JBHEPB010000158.1, on the reverse strand, counting down.
AAAGGGCACGCCGCGAGCGACGAGGATCTCGGCGAGATCGGTGGCCAGCAGGAAGGGGTCCGAGGCGGCGCGGCGCATCGCCGCCTCGTCGAAGGTGAGGGAGCGCAGCATGGCGGCGAGCACCGTCAGGCAGGGCACGGCCGTGTCAACGCTGTCGAACAGCGGCTCCTTGTCCTCCTGGAGGTCGCTGTTGTAGGCCAGGGGCAGGCCCTTGGCGGTGGTGAGAAGGCTCACCAGGTTGCCGAAGACGCGGCCCGACTTGCCGCGCACCAGTTCGGCGATGTCGGGGTTCTTCTTCTGGGGCATCATGGAGCTGCCGGTGGAATAGGCGTCGTGGAGTTTGACGAAGCCGTACTCGCTGGTGGCCCACAGCACGATCTCGCCGGCCAGGCGCGACAGGTGCGTGAACAGGATGGCCACGTCGGCCAGGGGCTCGAGCACGAAGTCGCGGGCCGCCACGGCGTCGATGCTGTTGGAGGCCACGCGCGCGAAGCCCAGTTCTTTCGCGGTGCGCGCGCGGTCGATGGGGAGCGTGGTGCCGGCCAGGGCGCCCGCCCCCAAGGGCAGGATGTCCACGCGGGCGTGGGCGTCGCAGAGCCTCTCGCGGTCGCGGCCGAGCATGTCGTAGTAGGCGAGCAGGTGGTGGGCCAGCAGGATGGGCTGGGCCCTCTGCATGTGGGTGTAGCCGGGCATCACCGCCGTCGGATGGGCCAGGCCTGTTTCCAGCAGGGCCCGCTGCAGGTCGTCGATGGCGGCGTCGATGCTCGCGAGCGCGTCCTTCACGTAGAGGCGCACGTCGGTCACCACCTGGTCGTTGCGCGAGCGGGCGGTGTGGAGCTTGGCGCCGGCGGTCCCCGTCTTCTCGATGAGGCGGCGCTCGATGGCCATGTGCACGTCTTCGTCGGCCACGTCGAAGCGGAACTTGCCGGCTTCGATCTCGCCGCGGATCTCGCCGAGGCCCTTCACGATGGCGTTCTTCTCGGCGGCCGTCAGCAGGCCGGCGGAGGCGAGCATGGTGGCGTGCGCGATGCTGCCGCGAATGTCGTAGGACCACAGGCGCTGGTCGAAGCCGATGGACGCCGTGAAGGCCTGGGTGCTGCGGTCGGGCGCGGCACCGAAACGGCCTCCCCACGAGCGATTGGCGGCTTTGCCCTGCGCATCGCCGGCGGCCGGCCCCGCGGAGTGCTTGTGGGGTTTGGCCAGCGCCGAGTGGCCGCCGTGGGGCGGCACTTTGGCCTTGGCCTTGCGCGGCTCGCCTTTGCCCTTGCTCACGCCTGCCACGTTCCTAGCCTTTGCGGGCGCGCACCATGTTGCGCACCTTCAGCCGGAGACCCGACAGGCGGATGAAGCCCGTCGCGTCGGCCTGGGTGTAGACTTCGTCTTCCTCGAAGGTCGCGAGCGCGGGAACGTAGAGCGAATCGTCCGACTTGCGGCCGGCCACGGTGGCCGAGCCCTTGTAGAGCTTCATGCGCACGGTGCCGTTGACGCACTTCTGGGACTCGTCGACGGCGGCCTGCAGCATCTCGCGCTCGGGCGCGAACCAGTAGCCGTAGTAGACCATCTCGGCGTAGCGCGGGATGAGGCTGTCGCGAAGATGCATCACCTCGCGGTCGAGCGTGAGGCTCTCGATGGCGCGGTGGGCGATCGTCAGCACGGTGCCGCCGGGGGTCTCGTACACGCCGCGCGACTTCATGCCCACGTAGCGGTTCTCCACGATGTCGGCGCGGCCCACGCCGTGGGCTCCGGCGATCTTGTTGAGTTTGGCCAGCAGGTCGAAGGGCGAGAGTTCCTCGCCGTCCAGGGCCACCGGGTCGCCGCCGCGGTACTCGATCTCGACGTAGGCGGCCTTGTCGGGCGCCTGCTCCGGCGCGACGCTCAGCACGAACATGTCCTCGCGGGGCATCGACCAGGGGTCTTCCAGCTCGATGCCCTCGAAGCTGATGTGCAGCACGTTGCGGTCCATGCTGTAGCCCTTGTCGCGGGTGACGGGCAGGGGGATGCCGTGCTTCTCGGCGAAGTCGAAGAGCTTGGCGCGCGAGTTGAGGTTCCAGAATCGCCAGGGCGCGATCACCTGGAGGTCGGGGGCCAGGGCGGCGAAGGTGAGTTCGAAGCGCACCTGGTCGTTGCCCTTGCCGGTGGCGCCGTGGGAGACGGCGTCGCTGCCGGTGCGGCGGGCTACCTCGATGTGGCGCTTGGCGATCACCGGGCGCGCGATCGAGGTGCCGAGCAGGTAGGTGCCTTCGTACACCGCGCCGGCGCGCAGCATGGGGAACACGAAGTCGCGGACGAACTCCTCGCGCAGGTCCTCCACGAAGGCGTCCACCGCGCCGGTGCGGAAGGCCTTCTGGCGGGCCGCCTCCAGGTCCTCGTTCTGGCCGACGTCGGCGATGTAGGCCACCACCTCGCAGCCGTACTCCTCGATGAGCCACTTGAGGATAACGGAGGTGTCCAGCCCGCCGCTGTAGGCGAGGGCGATCTTCTTCGGGGCTTTCACGTTGCTCACTCTGTTCTTCCTTGTAGAAACCCGGGACAGGTACAGGTTTCGCGAAGCGAAACCTGTACCTGTCCCGGGTTTTTATTGCGCTTCGGCGGCACCGGCCAGCCAGGCCAGGATGGCCTTCTGGATGTGCAGCCTGTTCTCGGCCTGTTCGAGCACCACGGCTCGCGGCCCGTCAATGATGTCGGCGGTGATCTCCTCGCCGCGGTGGGCCGGCAGGCAGTGCATCACCAGGGCCTCGGGCGCGGCCAGCGCGACCAGTTCCTTGTTGATCTGGAACCTCGCGAAGACCTTGCGGCGCCTCTCGGCCTCGTCTTCCTGGCCCATGCTCGTCCACACGTCGGTGTAGAGCACATCGGCGCCGCGCGCGGCCTCGGCTACGTCGTGCGTCACGTGGATGCGTCCTGGAGCCGCCGCCTGGGCCTCGGCCAGGATGTCGGCGTCCGGTTCGTAGCCCTTGGGGCAGGCCAGCACGAAGTCGAAGCCGACCTTGGCGGCGGCCAGCACCCAGGAGTGCACCATGTTGTTGCCGTCGCCGATGAAGGCGATGCGCTGGCCCTCGATCGACCCGCGCAGCTCGGTCAGCGTCATCAGGTCGGCCAGGATCTGGCAGGGATGGTAGAGGTCGCTCAGGCCGTTGATGACGGGCACCGTCGAGCGCTGCGCCAGCTCCACCACCGACTCATGGGAGTAGGTGCGGGCCACGATGAGGTCCACCCAGCGCGACAGGTTGGCCGCGATGTCGCCCACCGGCTCGCGCTTGCCGAGCTGGATGTCGCCGGGCGCGAGATAGATGGCGCCGCCGCCCAGGTGGTACATCCCGGTCTCGAAGGTCACCCGCGTTCGCAGGCTCGGCTTCTCAAAGATCATCGCCAGAGTGCGCCCGGGCAGCCAGGCGTGGGGCCGCCGCGCGCGCACGTCGGCCTTCAGGCGCCGCGCCAGCGCGATCAGGTGCAGCAGTTCCGTCTTGGAGACGTCGCGCAGCGTGACCAGGTCGCGTTTCATCCGAGCACCTCCAGCAGGGCGGCCACGCCCTCGTCCACTTCCGCTTCCGTGAGGATGAGCGGGGGAATCAGTCTCAGCACGGTCCCCGCCGTTGCGTTGGCGACCACGCCGCGCGCGAGCAGGGCGGCGACGATGGGCTTGGTCTCGCGCCGGAACTCGACGCCGAGCAGCAGGCCTCGGCCCCTCACTTCGACCACGTCCTCGCGCCCGGCCAGGGCGCTTCGCAGCGCAGCGACGAAGTATTCGCCGACCTTCGCCGCGTTGGCCGTGACGCCGCCGTCGGTCAGCTCGCCGAGCACCGCCAGCGCCGCCGCGCAGCAAACGGGATTGGCGCCGAAGGTGGTGCCGTGGGAGCCGGGAACGAAAGCCGCCGCCGCGTCCTCGCGGGCCAGCACGGCGCCGATGGGCAGGCCGCCGCCGAGGCCCTTGGCCGTGGTGACGATGTCGGGCCGGATGCCGTCGTGCTCATGGGCGAAGAGCTTGCCGGTGCGGCCGTTACCGGTCTGCACTTCGTCCAGGATGAGCCTGGCGCCGGAGCGGTCGCAGATGTCGCGCAGCGCGGCCAGGTAACCCGCCGGCGGCACCACCACCCCGCCTTCGCCGAGGATGGGCTCGACGATTACCGCCGCCGTGTCGTCGCTCACCGCCGCGGCCACCGCGTCGGCGTTGCCCGGCTCCACGTGCACGAAGCCCTCGAGCATCGGCCCGAAGCCTTCCTGCAGGCCGGGCTGCCCGGTGGCGGCAAGCGCTCCGTAGGTGCGACCGTGAAAGGACCCGTGGGCCGCGACGATCTTGTACTTCCCGCCCGAGGCGCGCCGGGCCATCTTGATGGCGGCTTCGTTGGCCTCGGCTCCGCTGTTGCAGAAGAAGACCCTGTCGGCGAACGTCAGCTCGACGAGCTTCTCCGCCAGGCGTGCGCCGGGCTCGTGGTAGTAGAGGTTGGAGGTGTGGATGAGCTTGCCGGCCTGCTCACGGATGGCCGCGACCAACGCCGGGTGGGCGTGCCCCAGCGACGAGACCGCCAGCCCCGAAAACAGGTCGAGGTACTCGCGGCCGTCCTCGTCGAAGAGCCGGCATCCCTCGCCGTGGGTGAAGGCCACCGGATAGCGGGCGTAGTTGCCCGTCGTGCAGCGGTCGGTGGCTTCGCGGATCGAGGAGGAGGCCGCGACCTTCTCCTCTCCGTCCATGTTGGTGGCCTGGGGTTTCATTTACGCGCCGCCTTCGCGGCAGGATTCTTCGCAGGAGACTTCTTCACGGAAACTCCCGAAGCGCCTTTCCCTGCCTTCGCGGGCGCGGTCTTCTTCGGCGCCGTCTTCGGCAGTTGCAGCAACACCTCGGTGCCCACGCCCTTGTCGGTGAAGATCTCCAGAAGCACCGCGTGTCGCACCCGCCCGTCGATGATGTGCACCTGGCCGACACCACCCTCGAGGGCCTCGATGGCGCACTCCACCTTGGGAACCATGCCCGCGGCGATGGAGCCCGCCTTCACCTGCTTCTTGGCCTCGGCCGAAGACAGCAGCGACTGCACTTCGCCCTTCGCGTTCTTGATGCCCGCCACGTCGGTCAGCAGGATGAGCTTCTCCGCCTTCAGGCCGCGCGCAATTTCCGCGGCCGCCACGTCGGCGTTCACGTTGTAGGTGCGGCCCATGGCGTCGGTGGCAATCGGCGCAATCACCGGGATGAAGTCGGTGCTGTCGATGTGGTCGAGGATCTCCGGGTTGATCGCGATGATGCGGCCCACCATGCCCACGTCCACGAGCTCGGGCTTCTTGCCCTTCTCCTCGACGCGCACCAGGTGTTTCTCGGCCAGCAGCAGCCGCCCGTCCTTGCCGGTCAGGCCCACCGCCTTGCCGCCGTGGCGATGGATCATCGCCACGATGCCCTTGTTGATCTGGCCGCCGAGAACCATCTCGACGATCTCCATCGTCGCTTCGTCGGTCACGCGCATGCCGCGCACGAAGCTCGACCGGATGCCGTGGCGGCTCAGGGCCTCTTCGATCTGGGGACCGCCGCCGTGGACGATCACGGGCCTCAGGCCCAGGGACTTGAGCAGGACGACGTCCTCGGCGAAGCCCGACTTGAGCTGCTCGTCGAGCATGGCGTGGCCGCCGTACTTGATGACGACGACGCGGCCGGCGAAGCGCCGCATGTAGGGCAGGGCCTCGAGAAGGACGTCGGCTTTGGCGATGAGCTCTTGCAACTGAAATCACCTTTCCGGGGCAGGTCGCGGCCAGGAAGCCGGCTGGCAAGGCCACGCCGCTGCCGGGCACCGGCGCCAGTCGCCGGCTGCGACGAGAAGGCGAAGGCCCGGAAAGCCCACCCGCCGATCCATAGAAGCCTTGGGAGCTGTCCCGAACAGGCGAGCATATAGCGCGAGAATCCCCTCGCTTCCAGCAGGTTGGCCCGGTCGGGGCCTCTCGCGCCCCGGGAGCTCGCGTCGTCGAGAAGGGCGGGGGCGGTCAGGCCCGGGGGTGGGCCTTGTCGTAGACCGAGGAGAGGTGGGCCAGTTCGATGTGGGTGTAGCGCTGTGTGGTGGCGATGGAGGCGTGGCCGAGCATCTCCTGGATGGCCCTCAGGTCGGCGCCGCTCTCGAGAAGGTGCGTGGCGAAGGAGTGGCGCAGGGAGTGGGGCGTGGCGTGGGCGACGATGCCGGCCGCCACGAGGTGCTTCTCGACGATGCGGCCGATGCTGCGGGTGGTCAGGCGCGTGCCGCCCGTGTTGAGGAAGACGGCCCTGGTGTCGCGTCGCGGAAGGGTCCACGCCGCCCGGTACTCGCGAAGGGCCGCCAGGGCATCGGCTCCCACCGGCACCACCCTTTCCTTGCGCCCCTTGCCGAGGACCCGGGCCACGGCCAGTTCCTCGTGGATGGCGCTCCAGTCGAGGCCCGCGCATTCGGCGGCCCTCAGGCCCGAGGAGTAGAGGAGCTCGAGAATGGCCCGGTCGCGCAGGCCCGCCGGCGCGCCACGATCCGGAGCGCCGAGGAGCCTGGCCAGGTCGTCCACCGGCAGATGCACGGGCAGGCGGCGCGGAACTTTGGGAGCCGTGACCGCCTCGCAGGGGTTGTCGGCCGCTTCCTCGCGGGCCAGCCAGCGAAAGAAGGCCCGCAGGGCGGCCAGCTTGCGGGCCGTGCTCGAGCGGGCGCCCTCGCGCAGCCTGGCGGCGATCCAGGAGCGGACAGCGGCCACGCCGACCCCCGAGACGTCCACGCCGCCCGGACGGCGCCGGTCCGGAGCCGCCCCGGTCGGGGCGGTGGGAGCCCGGATGTCGCCGTGCTCGACGAGGAAATCGAGGAACTGGCGGACATCGGAGAGGTAGGCTCGGCGCGAGTTCGGGGCCAGCCCCGATTCGGCCGAGAGGGATCGCTCGAAAAGGTCGAGAAGTGGATCGAAGGCTTCTGACACCGTGGTCGGCATGGTATCACGGCGAGTGATGAGCGCGCAGCCTGCAGCACCGAAGAGAACCGAAACGCCCGCGGTGTCCTGCGAGCGCGTCGAGTTCCCCTCGCGGCGCGGCAACCTGCTGGTCGGCGACATCCATCGCATCGGCGGAGGAAGCGGACGCTGGCTGGTGCTCTGCCACGGCATGGAATCCACGCGCGGCGGCACCAAACAGACGGCCATTGTCGAGCGCTTCGCGCCGGCCGGCTACAACGTGCTGCGCTTCGACTTTTCCTACGTCGGCGACTCCGAGGGCGATTATGAGGACCTGACCGTGAGCGGCGAGGTGGACGATGCCCTGGGCGCTCTCGACTTCATGCACGAGTTCGGAGCCAGCGAGTGCACGCTGGTCGGCTCCAGCCTGGGCGGCCTCGTGGCTCTTCTGGCCGCCGCCCAGGCTCCCCACCTCGTCAGCCGCGTGGCCCTGATGGCCCCGGTGGCCGACACCGCGATCTTCACCGACGGCCTCAGCGACAAGGCCGTCGCCGAGTGGCGCTCGCGCGG
>JBHEPB010000145.1:0-4121 GCA_046260515.1 Binatia bacterium | reverse complement strand
CCTTCGGCGGCCGGCGGGGCCGCGGCCTGTCCGCCCGGATCCTGCGCGGCGGCTGCTTCTTCCTGCGCTTTCTTCGCGGCCGCGGCTTCGTCGGCGGCCGCGATCGCTTCCTTCAGCGATCGTTCCACGCGCGGGACGCGGGCGGTGTTGGCGTTCTGGAGGTCGGCGGCCATGGCCGCGTACTCGGCTTTCTCGGCGGCGGCGACTTCCTGTTTCGGGGAGACGATGCCGTCCACGCGCGCCTGGTCCTGGTGAAGCAGCTCGATGAGGCGCGGGAGGTCGAGGAAACTTTCGCGGGCCTTGGCCAGTTTGGTGACGGCCTCGTACTGGGGCGGCAGGGCCTCGCGCACGCGTCCCTGTTCGAGTTCGGCTTTGGCGGTGGCCAGCGCGGCGGCGCCCTCGGCGACCAGGGGCTCGGCTTCGCGCACGCGTTCGAGAAGGGCGGCGTCCTTGCCCTCGGGAACCTGGCCACCCTGGACCGCTGCGTCGCTCTGGCTTAGGGCAGCCACCAGATTGTAGTTGAGCTCTTCCACTCTCTCGCGCAGCTCGCCGGCGGTGTCGGCCAGGTGGTCGCTGGTGAGCCATTTCTGGGGAGGGATCTCCGTGCTGCCGGCGTCGAGGGCGGCCTTCGTGCCGCCGAGGCGGGTCAGCTCGACGGCGTCGGCGATGAGGATGTCGAGGACCTTCACCGGATCGAGAAGGCGGTCGCGGGCGCGCTTCAGGTTGGTGAGGGTGGTGGAGGCTGCGCGGTAGGCACCGTTGCCCTCGATGCGGCGCAGGCGGCCGCGGGCCTGGCCCATCTGCTCGCGGGCCTGGTGCAGGGCTTCGAGGACGCCGTCCAGCTGCACGGCCATCATCGCTTCCTCGGGAGCCTGCTGGTCGGCGGGCTTGGCGCGCAGCAGGGCCTGTTCGCGCACGGCGCGTTCGGAGACGTCCTCGGCGGTGGAGGACAGGGCCAGCTGCCTGGTGGCCAGCTCTCGGAAGGCCTGGCGGCCTTGCTCGGGATCGGCGGCCGCGCCGGCGGCTTCTGCCGCCTGCACGGCCTCTCTCAGTGTCGCGAGGAAGGCGCGCTGCTCTTCCATGAGGGCGGTGATGTCTTCGAGCAGGCCCTTCTGCTTCTTCCGCGCGATGGCGTCGGCCAGCACCAGGGCGCGGCGCAGCACCAGCTCGAGGTTGTGGCGGGCGTCGTCGTCCTTCGGATCCAGGGAGACGGTCTCGCGGAACCAGGAGGCCGCGCGTTCGAGGTCGCCGAGGGCTTCTTCGGGCGCGCCCTCGATCTTCGAGTCGGCGCGGCGCGCGTCGAGGATGCCGAGGTCGTAGGTGGCGTTGCGGCGCAGGATGCCGTCGAAGGCCGCCCGCGACCTGGCGTCCTCGAAGAGCTTCTCGGCGGCGTCGAACTCGCCGGCGGCCAGCTTCTCGAGGGCTTCGTTGTAGACCTCGCGGGGAGGCCTGGGCGGAGCTTCCGTTGCGCCGGTCGTTGCGGCGGGCGCGGCTTCGCCCGCCGCCGCGTCTGCCTGCGGCGCTTCGCCGGTCGCAGCCGCGGCTTCCTGGGCTGCCTCGCCGGCCGCAGCCGCGTCGCCGCCTGCTCCTCCTTCCTGCGCGTGGACGACTGTCGCCGCGATCGCGCGGTTCGGGGTCCCGGCCGTCGCCAGCCAGGGCAGCAGCAGGGCGGCGGCCACCGCCGCGCCGCGCTTCCTGGCGCTGCGTCCGGCGGCCACCACCACCGAGGCGACGAGCAGCAGCAGGGAAGCGAGCACCGCCACCTGGTAGGCCTCGCCGCGCACGATGCGGCTCTCGCCGTCGAGGCTGCCGCGCGTGAGGCCGGCGATATGCGTCTCGTAGATGGACTGAAGGTCGAGGACGCCGGTGCCGGCCGGCACGTAGGCGCCGCCGGTGGCCAGCGCGATCTGCCTCAGCGTCTCGCCGTCCAGGCGCGTGATCACTTCCTTGCCGTCAGCGTCGCGCAGGGTTTTCTTCGCGCCGGTCTTCGGGTCGCTCACCTGCACGGGGCTGCCGCCCTCGTCGCCGAAGCCGATGGCCAGCACCTTGATGCCGCGTTCGGCGGCTTCCTTGGCGGCCTCCAGGGGGAAAGAGTCGTGGTCCTCGCCGTCGGTGATGAGGATGATGGAACGCGACACCGTGGCGCCGGCCGCGAAGCCGGCCACGGCTTTGCGGATGGGTTCCTCCAGGCGCGTGCCGCCGCGGGACACGCTGCGCGGGCCGGCCGAATCGAGCACCAGGCGCAGGAAGCTGAAGTCGGGCGTGATCGGCGCCAGCACCGAGGCGCGGCCGGCGAAGGCGATGAGGCCGACGCTGTCGCCGCGCAGGTAAGTGAGCAGGTCGCGGATTTCGGCCTTGGCACGTTCCAGGCGGTTGGGCGCCACGTCCTCGGCCAGCATCGAGTTGGAAACGTCGAGGCAGACCATGATCTCGGCGCCGACGCGCGGCGTGGCCAGCACCTGCACTCCCCACTGGGGCCGCATGAGGGCCACCACCGCCATGGCCAGCGAGAGACCGAGCAGGGCGATCGAAGTGCGGCGCCGCGCCGTGGACGGCGTTTCGGCCAGGCGGCCCTGCATGAGCGGCGAGAGGAAGCGCGACAGCGCGGTGCCGGCGCGCGAGTCCAGCCACACCAGCAACGCCGTGAAAGCGAGGACGCCCCACAGCAGCATGGACCAGGCCGGCTCCGCGAAACGGAACTCGGTCACGGCAGCCTCCGCTTCGGTGTGGCGGCGGTGCTTCGCAGGAGGCGGGCGCTCACGGCAGCCTCCGCAGGAACGTGGCCGAAGCCATCGCGGCCAGCAGCAGCAGGCCCATGCTCGCCTCGACCAGCAGGGGGAAGTGCTCGCGGTACTGGAGATAGCGCACCTCGGTGATCTCGGTGCGCTCGAGGCGGTCGATCTCGCGGTAGACCTCGGTCAGGCCGTCGGCGTTGCGGGCGTGGAAGTAGCGGCCGCCGGTGGCGTCGGCGATGCGGCGCATCGTCTCCTCGTCCATCTCCACGTAGACGCGCCGCAGGTACTCGCGCCCGTCGGCGCCCTGGACGGGAATCGGGGCCAGGCCGCGGGTGCCCGCGGCGATGGTGTACACCTTGATGCCGTTGTCGGCGGCGAGCTTGGCCGCCTGCATGGAATCGATCTCGCCGGCGTTGCTGACGCCGTCGGTCAGCAGGATCACCACCTTCGACTTGGCCTTGTGCTCGCGCAGGCGCTCGACGGCCAGGCCGAGGCCTTCGCCGAGGGCGGTGGCGGCTTCGGTGGCCTCGGTGGCGATCTTCACGTCGTCCAGGATGGCCAGCAGGTTGGCGTGGTCGAGGGTCAGCGGGCAGACGCCGTCGGCATAGGTGCCGAAGACGACGAGCCCGATGAGGTCGTCGGGGCGGCCGTTGCCGCTGTGGCCGCCCTCGACGAACTGGTGGAAGACGTTCTTCACGGCGTCGAGGCGGCTCACGCTGGCGTCGCCGGCCACGAAGTCGCGGGCGTTCATCGATCCGGAGCGGTCCACCGCCATCACGATGGCGATGCCCTCGCGGTGGACGTGGGTGCTGGTGTCGCCGGTGCGGGGCCCCGCCAGCGCCACCGCGAGCAGCACGGTGGCCGCGGCCAGCAGCAGGGCGGGCAGCTTGGCGAGGCGCTCGCGCAGGGAGCGCGGCGCGCCGTCCATGTGCGAGAGGGTGGACACGGTGACCACCGACGGCAGGCGCGAGGCCAGCGCATAGACCAGCGGCGCCAGCAGCGCGAAGGCGAGGAGCAGGGGGTCGCGCAGTTCCACGTCAGGCATGCACGGCTCCCGGCTGGGCGGCGCCCGGCGTGTGCTCGTGCTCCGCGTTGTGAGGCTGGCGGGTCTCTTCGAGGAAACGCGAGGCAGCCGCCAGCGCGGCTTCGATGTCGTCCGGAGGAGGAATGAAGCGCGCGAACTTCACCATGTCGGCGCGGCGCAGGAAGCTCTGGAGGAAGCCCTGGTGGGCTTCGTCGAGGTCCGGCGAGGCGCTGGCCACGGTGAGGAACTCCTCGGTGGTGAGCTCGGGCGCGCGAAGTTCGAAGCGGTCTTCCAGGTAGCGGCGGATGATGGCCGACAACTCGACGAAGAAGACGTCGATCTCGTCCTCGCTGTTGGGGCGG
>JBHEPB010000128.1:0-19431 GCA_046260515.1 Binatia bacterium | reverse complement strand
GCGTGCCGCCGGTGAACGCCGTCAGAACCGTGTCGAAGTTGCTGCCGATGGTGTCCGCGATGACCGATCCGGTGCTCGGCGCGGTGTACTTGTACCAGATGCTGTAGGAGCTTCCGGCGCAGGGGGAGGCCAGTTCCCCGCCTTCATTGGTGGCTTCTGTCGTGCTCTTCGAGTCCGTGTAGGGCGTGCCGCCGATCGTGATGGCGCTCGCGAAGTTGTCGTTGGCTGGCGGTGCGGCCTGGGCGATTTCGGCTGCGACCAGCGCGAAGCACACCCCGGCCAGAGACAGTCTGCTGAAAAGGTTCAATGGATCCCCTCCTTCGGTATTGCGAAGGCCTCCAGCTACCGACGATGGTCGGACAAGAAGCTTCGTTCCTGTCCTACGGTAACAGATTCGCTCCGGCCGGCCTGTGACCTGGGTCACCCGACAAGCAAAGTTGTGCGGTTGTGACGGCGGCTACCCTTTCATGGGATTTGGGGCTCGCACGACGACCGACGGGACGCCTCGTCCGACTCACGACCGATCGTGCCGGCCAGCTTCTGGCGTGCATCGCTATGGGTTTTGACGCCCCTCGGGGCACCTCTTGTACGGATTTGCGTACCAGCACGGAAGCCCGATCAGGAACGAGGCGGACCGGATCGTCTCCGTAGGGTTCGGACCTGAGCAAGAGGTTCCCGCCCGCCCCGCGGCCGAATCCCTCGCGTCCACCGCCTTGGCGGAAGGAAGTTCAAGAGCCTGTCTCCCCTCCGGGGAACGTCCGATAACCAATCTGTAAACTTCGCGCACCCTCCCCAGCGCCCCTGGCTACGCCGCAACGAGAGTTCCCACCCTGGCACGGGGCATTCCAAGGTTCCGGAGCGATCATTCTCCACTTTCGACGTGACTGCGGACACACCAGTGCGCCGCGGAATCGATCCGATCGACTTCGTCGGGCCGCCTTCGCGCGACCGCTTTCCTTGTCCACCAGGGCAGTCAGGCAGGCCCCCGCTGCCGCGTCGTGCGGATCAGGCCGGCGGTGGTCGTCCTGCTCCCTTGCCAATGCAGGCGAAAAAGGCTGCAACCGCGCGCGGCTCGCGAACCGCGGCCACGATGCGCATCGCACCGCTGGCACCGAAGCGCATCGACCGCGAAGACCCGGCGCAGGAGTAGGCCCGAACCACCCGAGCCGTGGTGTCGGCCAGCACGCAGGCCACCTCCTGCGCGTCCGGCGACGCAAGCGGCACGAAGCAGATCCCCTCCCCGAAATGCTGGAGGTCCGACAAGGGAAGTCCGACCAGATGGTCAGGCCGTCGCCGAGGCCGGCCGGGGAACCGATCCGCCGGCGTCGCCCAGGGGACGAAGGTCGGGCTCCACCCAGTTTCGACGTGCCTCGGCCGAGAACAACCTCTCCCTGCTCCAATAGCGCAGCGGTAGTTCCTTGTCGCCGTGGACCCGCACCAGTTCCTCGGCCAGTTCGTCCACCGGCCGCTCGCGGCCGGCCGTATCGAGGAAAGTCGCGATCCGCCACACGTAGAAGCGCGTGATGGTTTCGTGATAGCCCCCCGTTTCGGTGTTGGCCACGCCGTGGCTCTCGTTGAGGGCGCGGATGCCCGTGCGCAGCATCGCCAGGGCCTCGTCGCACGAATGGCGCAGCAGGTGCCAGAGCCCCACGCGCAGGTGGGCCGTGTGCGTCCACTCGGTCTTCGGCAGGGTGAGGGCGAGGAAACCCTCCGCCAGGCGATCGGTGAGCGGCTTCATCCTCTCGCGCCGTGATTTACGAGGACAGCGGCAGCACCCCGCGCCGCGAGGACGACCAGCTCTCCAGGTAGAGGTAGACGACCGGCGTGATGTAGAGCGTGAGGAACTGCGAGACCACCAGGCCGCCCACCACGGCCACGCCCAGCGGCTGGCGAAGCTCGGCGCCGGCGCCAATTCCCAGCGCGATCGGCAAGGTTCCGAAGAAAGCCGCCATCGTCGTCATCATGATGGGTCGGAAGCGCAGCAGGCAGGCCGTGCGGATGGCGGTGAGCGAATCCTCGCCCTCGGCTCGCGCCGCGATCGCGAAGTCCACCATCATGATCGCGTTCTTTTTGACGATGCCGATCAGCAGGATCACGCCGACGAAAGCGATCACGCTCAGATCCATGTCGAGAATCCAGAGGGCCAGAAGGGCGCCGATGCCGGCCGAGGGCAGGCCGGAGAGGATCGTGATCGGATGAATGAAGCTCTCGTAGAGCATCCCAAGGATGATGTAGATGACGAGGACGGCCAGCAGTACCAGCGCCGGCTGACCTTCGGCCGACTCCTCGAAGACCTGGGCCGATCCGGCGAAGCCGCCGTTGATGCTCGAAGGCAGGCCGAGGTCACGGGTGATCTCGTCGATCGCCTTCGAGGCGTCGCTGAGGGCCGCGCCCTGGCCGAGGTCGAACGAGATGGTCACCGAAGGCAACTGGCCCTGGTGGTTGACCGACAGGGGCCCGATGTCGCGCGTCACCGTCGCGATCGAGGACAGGGAGACCGACAACGGGCCGGTGCCCTGGACGGGAGTCGCCCCGAGGTCTTCGGGGGTGGGCTCGCTGCCCGCGTCACGCTCGAGGATGATCGCGTACTGGTTGGACGGCGTGTACAGCGTGGCCACCTGGGCGTCGCCGAAGGACGAGTAGAGGGCGCGCCGGATGTCGTCGTCGGTGATGCCAAGGGCAGCGGCCTTGGCGCGGTCGATGTCCACGCAGGCCTTGAGGCTCTTCAGCTGCAGGTCGGACGTCACGTCGCGGAAGCGGGCGTCGGCGACCATCGCCTCGCGGAACTTCTCCGACCAGGTGACGAGCAGGGGGAAGTCCGTGCACTGCAGGGTGTACTGGTAGAGGCTCTTCGATAGTCGCGTCCCCACCGACAGGTTCTGCACGGGCTGGAGGAAGACGTTGACGCCCTCCACCTCGCGCACCGCAGCCCGCAGCCTGCCGATCACGGCGAAGATCGAGTCGCGCTCCTCGGGCGGCTTCAGGCTGATGAACATGCGGGCGGTGTTGCTGGCGCCGCGTCCGCCGCCGATGCCGAAGAACATCGACTCCACGGCCGGGTCGGCCCGCACGAGGTCGCTCACCCGTTCGGCCTTGGCGACGATGGCGTCGAAGGAGATGTCCTGGGCCGCCTCGGTCTGCCCGAAGATGAAGCCGATGTCTTCCAGGGGAAAGAATCCCTTGGGCACCGCGTAGAATCCCCAGATGCTGCCGAGGAGCGTAGCCAGCGTGAGGGCGAGCATCGAGCGGCGGTGCCCCAAGGTCCAGTCGAGGCTGCGTTCGTAGAGACGGGTCATGGCGCGGAAGCCGCCGACGGCGGCCGCGGCGTGCCCGTGTTCCGCGTCCTCCGGGGCCGCCTTCAGCAGTCGGCTGCACATCATCGGTGTCAGCGTCAGCGCCACGAAGGCCGACAGCAGGATGGCCATGCTGATGGTTACCGCGAACTCGTGGAAGATGCGGCCGACCACGCCGCCCATGAAGAGGATGGGGATGAACACGGCCACCAGGGAAAACGTGATCGAAAGGATCGTGAACTGGATCTCGCGGGCTCCCTTCAGGGCCGCTTCCATTGCCGACATCCCGCCCTCCATGTGGCGGACGCAGTTCTCGAGCATCACGATGGCGTCGTCCACGACGAAGCCGACGCACAGGGTGAGGGCCAGCAGGGAGACGTTGTTGACGCTGAAGTCGAGCAGGCTCATGCCGGCCCAGGTACCGATGATGCAGAGGGGGACGGCGACGGCCGAGATCAGCGTCGCCCTCACGTCGCGCAGGAAGGCGTAGATGACGCCGATCACCAGCAGGATCGTGAGCACGAGGGTCAGCTGGACGTCGTGCACCGCTGCCTCGACCGACACCGAACGATCGAGCATCCGCGTCATGCGGATGGCGGCCGGGATGTCGTCGCGCACGGTGTCGAGGAGTTCCTGGACGGAGTCCACCACGGCGATGGTGTTGGCATCGGGCTGGCGCTGGATGGCGATCACGATGGCCGGCAGGCCGTTCATGCGGCCGATGGAGCGTTCGTCCTCCACCGAGTCGGTCACCGTGGCCACGTCGCGCAGCCGCAGCGGGGCGCCCTCGCGCCAGGCGACGATCACGTCGCCGAAGGAGGCAGCGTCTTTCGGCGAATCGCTGATATCGATGTTGAAGAGCTGGGACTGGCCGCTGATCAGCCCCACCGGCGCGTTGGAGGCCGCCGCGGCCAGGGCCTTCTGGAGGTCGTCGAAACCAAGGCCCTGGGCCAGAAGGCGGTTGGCGTCCGCACGGATGCGCACCGCGTACTTCTGGGTGCCGAAGATCATCACCTGGGCCACGCCGGTGAGCGTCGAGATGCGCTGGGCCAGCATCGTGTCGGCCACCTCGTCCACCTCGGACAGCGGCATCGTTTCCGACGACAGGGCCACGAAGAGAATGGGCTGGTCGGCGGGATTGACCTTGCGGAACGACGGCGGCGCCGTCATCTGGGAGGGCAGCTTGCGCAGGGTGGCCGAGATGGCCGACTGCACGTCGAGGGCCGCGCCGTCCAGGTCGCGATCGAGGTCGAACTGGATGGTGACCTCGGTGCGACCGAGGAAACTCGTCGATGTCATCGAGGTGATGCCCGCGATGGTCGAGAACTCCCTTTCGAGGGGTGTGGCCACCGACGACGCCATCGTCTCGGGGCTGGCGCCGGAAAGGGCCGCGGTCACCGAGATGGTGGGGAAGTCCACGCGCGGCAGGGCGCTGACGGCGAGCCCGCGGTAGCCTGCGATGCCCCCGACGAGGAGGGCGGCCATCAGAAGGATGGTGAAGACCGGGCGCCGGATGCAGAAATCCGACAGCGTCATTTCGGCGCGGACTCCGCGGCCTTTGCCTCCTTCGACGCACCGGCGGCGACCACCTCGACCGGACTGCCGTCGGACAGGGAAAGCATGCCGTCCACCGCCACCGTCTCGCCGCCCTGGAGGCCTTCGGACAGGATGGCCAGGCCCTCGCCGTAGCGGCGCACGGACACCGGACGGCGCCGGGCCGTTCCCTGCTCGATCACGAAGACGAAGTCGCCTGCCGAGCCGCGCTGCACGGCCACTCCGGGGATCGCCACCACGTCGTTGTCCTCGCCGAGGCGCACCAGGATCTCGACGATCATGCCCGGCCACAGCGCCTCGTTGGCGTTGTCGAACCTGGCGCGGCTCTCGAAGTTGCCGGTGGTGCGGTTGATGGCGTTGTCGATGAATTCGATCGTGCCGCGCTCGGGAAGTTCGACGCCGTCGCGGATCACCGTCGTCTCCACCGGTCCGCGGGCCATCAGTTCGCGAAGCGGGGCCAGAATCTGCTGGGGCAGCCCGATCTGCACGCGGATGGGCGAGACGCGGTTGATCACGACCAGTGGAACCCCGGCGTCGTTCCCCTTGACGTTGTTGCCCACCGTGGCCGCCACGGCTCCCACGCGGCCGTCAATGGCGGCCGTGATCGACGTGTAGCCGAGCATCACGCGAAGGCGCTCGATCTCGGCCTGGGTGGCGCCGGTGCGGGCCTCGCCGGATTCGAAATCGGCCCGGGTCTTGTCCAGCACCGAGCCGGATTCGAAACCGCCGGCCGCCAGCTTGCGGGCTCGCTCGAACTGGCGGCGCGCGTTCTGCAGTTCGGCCTCGACCGTGGCCAGGGTGGCCTCCTGGCGCCTCAGGTCGGCGCGCATGGCCCGGTCGTCGAGCGTGAACAGCAGCTGGCCGGCGTGCACCATGTCGCCTTCGCGGAAGTGGACGGCCATCACCTGGGAATCCAGGCGCGCGTGGACCTCGACGGTTTCGCTGGCCATCACGAGGCCCGGGACCCGAGCGACGAAGGGAACCGACGTCCTGTCGGCCAGGGCCGTGCGGACGAGGACGGGAGGACGGGCCTGGCCCGTCACCGCGGACGAACCGTCGCCGCATCCCGCGGGAACCAGGCCGAGAAGCAACGCGCCGAGGGCGGCCGCCATGGCCGGGCGCGTCGGCGAACCGGGTCGAGTCGCTGTGTTCAGGGCTGCACCAGCACGAGGGGATCGGGTTCCGACTCCACGAGGTAGCCGAACTCCTTGCGGAAGGCGTCCGCGGAGAGCCCCACCGTGGACGCCAGGCTGGCCAGCCCGGCCTCGTCCTCGAAGTCGTCGCTGCGAAGCCGGATCATGTAGCGGCGCGCGATCGCGTAGCGGGTGGACGAAACGTCCACCAAGCGCACCCTGGCGCGCCCGGTTTTCGCGTCCAGCATCGACGCGAACGGCACCGCCACGAAGTTGCCGCCCTGCATCGACATCATGGCGGCATTGCCGCCTTCGAGGAGGAACTTGGCGGCGCAGTAGCCGAGGTCGCGCGTGTACTCCATGTCGTAGGGGATGGGGTCGGCGCAGCGCAGTTCGTAGCCGATATCCTTGGAGACGATGGTCATCTTCTGGCCAAGGTCGGTCAGGCGCTTGCGGACGGCGCGCTTCAGCAGGTCGCCGATGTCCACCTCGGCGATGCGGACGTGGCCGTGTTCATCGCGCTCGACGTTGTCGAGACCCTCGAGGTCCTCGGGTCTCACGCCCAGCACCACGCCCTCGGCGATCACCGCCACGCCGTGGCGGCGCCCTTCGGCCGCGCGCTTCAGGATGGCGCCGGCCAGGGTGTCCACCAGGGTGGACAGCGGAAAACTGGCCGAACCGAACTCCTCCGGAATCAGGGTGAGAGTGGAGCCGGCCGCCTTGCCGATGCCGAGGGCCAGGTGGCCGGCCTTGCGTCCCATGGCGATCACGAAATACCAGCGGTGCGTGGTGTAGGCGTCCACCATCAGGTTCTTGACCAGTTCGGCGCCGACGGCGCGGGCGGTCTGGAAACCAAAGGTGTCGATGTCGGGCGGAAGGTCGAGGTCGTTGTCGATGGTCTTGGGAACGTGGGCCACGCGCAGGCGCCCGGCCGCGGCGGCCTCGAGGCGCAAAGCCGAGTACGCGGTGTCGTCGCCGCCGATGGTCAGCAGCTTGTCCACGCCGAGGGCGAGAAGCGACTGCACGGTCGTCTCCAGCAGCTCGGGCGACTTGGTCGGGTTGGCGCGAGCGATGCCCAGGATGGACCCGCCCCGGAAGTGGATGCGGCTGACGTCAGTGATTTCGAGAGGAACCACCGCCGAGTGGTCCCCCTGCATGATGTGCTCGAAGCCGTCGCGGATGCCGCAGACCTCGACTCCGGACAGTCGGGCCCGGATCGTGGCCGCACCGATCACGCAGTTGATACCGGGGGCGGGACCGCCTCCGACCAGGATCGCCAATTTGCCGCTGTTCATTCGTCTTTCCCCGTGGTTGCCGGGGCATTATTGCGCCGCTCGGGGCGGTCGCAAACGCGGACGGGCCTCACGGCTCTCGCCAGCGCCCCGTCGTCGTTCGCAAGGGGCTTCGTACAACGCGCACCGCGTGCCGCAGCCTGTGGCAGGCCCCACTACGGGCTACGCAAGTGTTCAGCGCCCCGTGAAGCGGGGTTTGCGCTTCTCGCGAAGGGCGGCGAGGGCCTCCTGGTGGTCTTCGCTGCGGAAGGTCACAAGTTCGAGGGCGGTGGCCGCGTCGAAAGAGATGTTGAGGGCATCCTTGACGAGCTTGTTCACGGCGAGCTTCGTGTAGCGCACGGCCAGGGGGGCTCCGGCGGCAAGGCGCTGCGCGAACTCGAGCGCCGTCCGCTGAAGGTCGGCCGCAGGCACCGCTCGGTTGACGAGCCCCATCCTCTCGGCGTCGGCGGCCGGCACCGGGTCCCCCGTGAGCAGGTACTGTTTGGCCAGGGCAGGTCCCACGGCCAGGGGCCAGATGGCAGTGCCGCCGTCACCGGCCACGATGCCCACGCGCACGTGGGGGTCGCCGATGCTGGCGGTGTCGGCCATGAAGATCACGTCGCAGAGCAGGGCAATGGAGGCCCCAAGTCCCATGGCGTGGCCGTTGATTGCCGCGACGATGGGCAGCTCGACGTCGAGGAGGTCCCAGATGAGCTGCTTGGCATCGCGCCTCAGGGCATCCATGCGGCCCGGCCCCTGAAGCTGGGGGAACCACGCGAAGTCCCCGCCCGCACTGAAGGCTTTGCCGCTGCCCGTGAGCAGCACGGCGCGGGCCGTCGTCTCTCTCTTCAGCTCGCGGAAGAGCTTGGTCAGGTCCTCGTGCAGGTCGTCGTTGACCGCGTTCAGCTCGCTGTCGGGGCGATCGATGGTGACGACGAGGACGTCGCCGTCGCGCTCGAAGCGGAGGGTGCGGAATACGCTGCGGGTGATGTCGTGCATGTCGAGGTCTCCGGTGGATCGTCGTCGCGAAATCGCGCGAGTGCCGCGAAGATGCCCCGCCCTGCCCTCAGAGCTGCGAGGCGTCCACGTCCACGCCGGCGAGCACGCGGCCGGCCAGCTCGAGCGTGGAGGAGGACACCATGAGGTGCTGGGAGGCGGTGTGGACATCGCGAAAGCAGCGCTGAAGCGGCGAAGTCCTGTAGATCGACGTGCCGCCGCCGGCGTCGTACATCAGGTCCACGGCCCGCTTCGAAAGCGTCACGGCGTGGCAGGCTGCCAGTCTCAGCAGCGCTCTCTGCCGGAGCCCGATCGAGCCCTCGCGCTCGGCTTCCTCGAAGGTCGCCGCGACCGTGTCCAGCAGGAAGGCGCGGGCACTGCGTTCGGCCGCTTCGGCCTCGGCCACCTGGATCTGCACGAAGCCGCGGTCGGCCAGGCGCTTGCGGCTGCCCGTGGGCGTCTTGCCGCCGGCAAGTTCCACCAGTTCGTCGATGGCGCGGCGCGCGAGGCCGAGGGAGACGGCAGCGATGCCGATGGCGAGGCAACCGAAGACCGGGAAACGGTACAAGGGCGACTCGACCCGGGGGCGGTCCGTCATCAGGGAAACCGCGCGCGAGCGCGGCACCAGCAGGTCGTCCACTTCCATGTCGTGACTGCCCGTTCCGCAAAGGCCCGAGACGGTCCAGGTATCGTGCACCTTGGCCTCGCCGGCCGGGAACAGCAGCAGCCGCGAGTCCGGAAGGCCTCCCGCGAGCATCACGGGCTTGCCGTCCTCGACGACGACGCACCCGCCCATCAGCCAGGAACAATGCGAGATGCCGCTGGCGAAGGACCAGCGTCCCGTCATCCGGAAGGACCCGTCTTCGGCCACCGCTTGGCCCCGCGGCGCGAAGACACCGCCGGAGACGCTCGTGGGGTCGGCGCCGTAGATCTCGCGGGCATCGTCATCGGAAAGGTAGGCGGCCAGCAGGCCGCTGGTGGCGCCGATGGCAATGCACCAGGCGGCCGAGCCGTCGGCGCGGGCCACCTCGGCGATGGAGGAGACCATGTCCGTCGGCGAAGCCTCGAGGCCCGCGTAGCGTGCCGGCACGCAAAGTCGAAAGAGCCGCGACTCCTTCAGCGCGGCGACGACGTCGTCCGGGAGGCGGCGCTCCTGCTCGATGCGCGCGGAAGCACTGGCCAGCAGGGGATAGAGGGAGCGGGCGGAGTCGAAGGGAGAAGCAGAGGGATTGGATGTCATGTTCCCGGCCGGCGCGCCGCTGGCGCCCCGTGCCGGGAGCATAGACGAAGGGAGGCAAGCAGCGAAGCCGCCGTCGGCCGCCGGGCCACTCGCGTCAGTGGCGGGTCGCGGCCACCGTGGCGTCGCGGTTGCTGCTCCAGATGCCCACCTGGTAGCGCCAGCTTCCGTCCTCCTGGGCCTTCCAGATGGCGAAGTAGCGGCCGGTGTCGCCGGAGACGCGGCCCTCGCCGCCGTCGAACTCGAAGCCGTAGAGGCCGACTTCATAGGCCACGTCGCCCACGCAGACCACATCCAGGGTCCTCAGGCTGGCATCGCCCATGCCGGCCGAACGCTGGGCCCCGAAGTACTCGACGATGCTGTCGCGACCCTCGAGGTTGGTGTTGGTGGGCGGGAACAGGCTGGCGTCGGGCGCGTAGATGCTGGCCAGCGACTTGGAATCGCCGCTGCGAAAGGCGCTGAGCCAGCGGGCATTGGCCCCTTCGATCGCCGCGCGGGCCTTGGCGGCGTCGAGGGAGGCCGGGACCGAGGGGCCCGCGGCCGCGGTGCCCCCGGCCGAGGGGAAGGCCATCGCCAGTTCCGCGGCTCCGAAGGGCAGGTCGGCAGCGGCGGTACCGCCGGCCGAAGGGAAGGAAAGCGCAACCTCCACGGCATCGGGCTGGGCCGATACGGCCCCGGAAACCAGGACGGCTGCGGCAACGGTCAGGATGTATCCTTGGATTCTCGGCTGAAGTCTCATCACGTTCCCTCACCCTGCGAGAAGGTTCTGGCCCAAAAATGGGGCCTCGCCGGCACGGGTCCATATCGTGCATTCGTGCAAGGACGTATCTCTCGCTAACGCAATACTAGCCCCGCCCCGAATGCGCAGAAAGTAGGGTTTTTAAAGGAGATGGGGAATTCGGGGGAAAATCGCCAAGGAAGTGAGACGAATTTTACATTCCGGGTATATCGGGGCGCCGCCGGGCTGCCGAGCCGAACCGCGGGGCACCCCCACCCGGGCGATTCTTTCCCGGTCAGGGCGACGAATGTCCCCCGGCCGCCCCTGCCCCGCTCACGGGAACCCCCGTCGGACACGCCATCACCTTGCCCGCGTACCGGGCAACCGATAACGAAGCCGGCTCCGGAGAACTAAAGTGGCACTGAGCATCGGCATCGTCGGTCTTCCCAACGTGGGCAAGTCCACCCTTTTCAACGCGCTGACCAAGGCCCAGAACGCCGAGGCGGCCAACTACCCCTTCTGCACCATCGAGCCGAACAAGGCCGTGGTGCCGGTGCCCGACCCCCGCCTGGCCGACCTGGCCCGCATCGTCGAGCCCCAGCGCATCCTGGCGGCCACGGTCGAGTTTGTGGACATCGCCGGCCTCGTGCGCGGGGCCAGCACCGGCGAGGGCCTGGGCAACCAGTTCCTCGGCCACATCCGCGAGACGGCGGCCATCGTGCACGTGGTGCGCTGCTTCGACGATCCGGACGTCGTCCACGTGGACGGCACGGTGGATCCCGTCCGCGACGTCGAGGTGATCGAGACCGAGCTCATCCTGGCCGACATCCAGGCCGTCGAGACCCGCATCGAACGCCTGTCGCGCAAGGCCAAGAACGACAAGGACGCCGCCGTCCAGATCGAGTTCGCCAAGACGCTGCTAGCCCACCTCGGCGCCGGCAAGCCGGCCATCTCGTTTCCCGAGCGCGAAACGCCGGCTGGAATCGAGCTCTTCGACGAAGTGCACCTGATCACGGCCAAGCCCGTCATCTTCTGCGCCAACGTGGACGAGGACTCGCTGGCCGCCGACAACGCCCACGTCGCCGCGCTGCGGGCCTGGGCTGCGCCTCGACGCGCCCACGTGATCAAGATCTCGGCCAAGGTGGAGGCCGAACTCGTCGGCATGGACGACGCCGAACGCGCCGAGTTCCTCGCCTCCTACGGCGTGACCGAAAGCGGCATCGAGCAGGTGATCCGCGAGGGCTACAACATCCTCGGCCTCGTCAGCTACTTCACCGCCGGCGAGAAGGAAGTGCGGGCCTGGACCATCGAGACGGGCTGGAAAGCGCCGAAAGCGGCCTCCGTCATCCACACCGACTTCGAGAAGGGCTTCATCCGCGCCGAGGTGATGGCCTTCGCCGACTACGTCGCCCACAAGGGCGAGGCCGGCTGCCGCACCGCCGGCGTCTTCCGCGTGGAAGGCAAGGAATACGTCGTCCAGGACGGCGACGTCATGCACTTCCGCTTCAACGTGTAGGCAGCCTGCGGAGAGCGGCCCATCTGCTTCGTTGGCGGCCGCCCTGGGTTTCTGTTGGGGTCGAAGGGCGACGACGACCGGGGGACCGCCGTCGCCTCGCCCCTCTTAGCACTCCTCGGGAAGAGCCTTCCAGATGGTCGAGCGACTTTGATCGGCGCGCGGTGCACTTTTCCCCGCTCGGGGGATGCGTCTGGCTCCTTCGGGACTCAGGATTTCGCCGACCGCTGCCAGCGCAGGAAGGGCGGCTCGCCGACCTCGCCCGCCACGCGTCGCCTCACCTCGCCGATGACGAAGCGGGTGACCGAAGGGAGGTCGAGCTCCTCGGCCTGGTCGAGCGTGAACCATTCCACGTGCAGCAGTTCGTCGCCGCTGGCGTGGGGGCGGTCGTCGAGGAGCACCTCTTCGGCGTGGGCGTAGAAGAAGCGCGCGTCAAAGCGCCTCGGCCGATGCGGAGGCGTGACGGCACGGGCGACGAACGCGAAGCGCGACAGGTCCGGCGCGGCGCCGTGGGCGGCGTATTCGGACCAGGAGGCCGGCACGCGGCCGGCCAGGGCGCCGGCTTTGCCGACCACGAGGCCGGTTTCCTCGAAGGTTTCGCGCACGGCGGCCAGGGCGAAAGCCCGCGCCCGTCGCCTGACGTTGTCGGCCGCGAGGCGGCGCTCCACCTCTTCGGGGAGCTCCGTCGCGGCCGGAGCCCGGACGTCGGCAGGATCGACGCGTCCCCCCGGGAACACCCACTTGTCAGGCATGAAGACGTGCCCCCGAGAGCGCTGCCCCATGAGGATGCGCGGCGCCGGCCCGTCGCGGCGCACGAGGATGAGCGTGGCGGCATCCCTCGGCCTTACGCGGGGACCGGGTTTTCCGGCAGGGGGCGGATCGAAACGGGGGTCGGCCATGAGGCCCATCCTACGCGAGGCAGCTCCCGCGGTCTTCCCGGCCGGGGGGCCGGCGCCCCGCGCGTCAGTTCGCCGGACACTGCGCCGGCAGTCCCGATCCGACAGCGGCCTTCAGGATCCCCAGGGCATCGGACGCGGTCACCAGCCCCGAACCGTCGAAGTCGCACAGCCAACCGGGGCACGCGGTGGTCCCCACGCCGGCGCGCAGCACCACCAGCGCGTCGGCCGCCGACAGTTTGCCGTCCTCGTTCGCGTCGCCGCATACCAAGTCTCGCAGCGTCGTCGTGGTCGTCGAAGCCGGTCCGTCGGCGTTGTAGGAGAGCAGCTCGTGGTCGAGGGTGCAGCGCATGAAGTCCTGCTGCTCGGCGGAGAAGCGCCCGGGCATGCAGTCGTAGTAGCTCATCCAGTTGTAGCCGTCGGGGCGGCTGCCGTCGGTGCAGACCTTGTCGCCGCAGGACCCCTTGCAGGAGCCGTTCAGCAGGGAATCGTCCTCGCACCACGCGATGCCGTTCACGCCGGAGGGGCCCCGGTCCGGAGGCGTGTCGCAGATCATGTCGCCGTCGCCGGCGCAGCCCTCTTCGGTACCCGCGCCGTAGGCGCATTCGAAGGTGTGGGCCAACCCGAAGAAATGTCCCAGTTCGTGGATGACGAGCGTGTCGAAGGCTCCGGCGTTCACGCACAGGGGGCCGAAGAAATCGCAGTAGCCGCCGATGCCGAACTGGCTCGAGGGATTGGAGATCGCCTTGACGAAGCCGATCGCGATGACGCCGGGCGGAGTGTTCGCGACCAGGGCCGACGTCCAGTCCTTGCCCCCGAGGGGTACGTCGCAGTCGTTGTCGGAGAAGCGCACGAGGGCTTCTTCTTCGAGCAGGATCCCGCCGCGGGCGAAGTCGGCGGCGGCGTGCGCCATCACGTCGCGGACCTGCTGGGTAGTGAACGAGTCGGTGCCCTTGGAGGTCTGGCAAAGATGAATGCGGTAACGCGCGCGCACGGGGTCGAGTGTTCGCGCGCCGTCGCGGACCCCGCGCGGCTGGCACTGGAGCCTAGGCGCGAAGATCTGAGGCGCGTCGAGCGCATCGCTGCCCGAAGGCGCGGCCTCGGCGGGCGCCGACTCTTGCGACACCACGAAGGGCAGGCCGGGAGGTTCGAATTCGATGCGCCGGCACAGGGTGTTGCAGTCGCGAGAACCGAGCGGGCTGCCCGGATCGCACTCCTCTCCGGCTTCGAGGACACCATTGCCACAAGTGCCGGCAACAGCGTTGCCCGCATCAAGCGTCCAGATCAGGGTCAGCAGGAAGGTGAAGAAGGCTGCCGCGATAGAACGAGAACAACGTCCCCTTGTTGTCACCGCACCACCATGGCGACGGCATCGGCGCGGAGCAAGGATCCCAGCGAAATTAACTACTTAGTATGACGCAAGGCAAGCAACCGGCGCCGACGTCACCACACCGCCCGAGAGGCCATTCGGCCCCCTGCGGTGGCCCGGGAGACGCGGCCCTTGCAGCGGAATCCCGCAGGGCGGTCAGCGTTCGCCGCAGGAGGCAGCGTCGGCCGGGAAGGAGGTGCGCGGCGGCTGGAACTCGCCGATCCCCCTGGTCTCGTAGTACCCGGTCAGCCGGTAGTGCCTCGTGGCGTGGATCGCGTCGTTCTCGCAGACCGCCATGCAGTTGTTGCAACTGATGCATCCGCGGATGTCGGGCAGCGTGCGCGCCTTGCGTTTGCCGTCCACGCGAACGAGTTCGAGCACGCGCGCCGGGCAGACGATCACGCACATCTTGCACCCGTCGCAGGCTTCCTGGTCGATGGCCACCCGCTGGAACTCGCACTGCTGCGGGTCCTCCACGGCCGGGAATTCGGCGAACAGCAGCCTGCTCAGAATCGACATGGAGATTCCTCCCGCGCGTCAGTACACGACCGTCTTCCGGCCGTCCTCGAACCACCGGATCTCGTGCGTCGCACGCTCGATCAGCTTCTGCCACGGCTTGCCGACCGGGTAGCCGACACAGATGGCCTCGGAGATCTGAAAGCGTTCGTCGAGCCCGAGGCGTTCCTTCCACGCCGGGCTCTGGTTCAGCAGTTTGGAGAAGCCGACCCAGCAGGTGCCGAGGCCCTGGCTTTCCGCGGCCATCACGATGTTGGTCCCGACGATGCCGATATCGATCTCCGGGATACCGACGCCGTGCCTGTCCACCAGCAGCAGGATCACCGTGGGCGCCCGGTGGAAGACCGTGAACTTGCCGTCGGCAATCTGCCTCAAAACGACCATGGGAACCGGATGCGCCGCGTTGGGATCGGCCACCGAGACGAGTCGACTGACCGTGGCGACGGCGAAGCGCTTCAGGCTGCCCTGCTCGAAGGCGGTATAGTCCGTCATCGATGCGAGCTTCCGGCACTCGGCCACGCAGGTCTCTTCCATGTCGCGCAGCAGGTCGGGCTCGCGCACCACCGCGAAGCGGTAGGGCTGGCAGTTGCCCTGCGACGGCGCGAAGCGTCCGATCTCGAGCATGCGCCGGACCAGGTGGGCCGGCACCTGGGCCTTCTTGAACTTGCGGATGCTCCTTCTGGTGAGGAAGGCGCGCTCGACGACGTTCCAGTCGGCCCCCTCCTCGCACGAAGCGCGCGGCGGCGAGTCGGCTTCGTCCTTCGCCTCCACCTCCGCTTCGATCTCGGTACGGGCGATGGCTTGCGAGGACAGGACATCGACCATGACGCCTTGATCAGCCATTCGAGCCTCCGGCGGTATGACGGATGTCATCCGCGTGGGAGCACGTAGGAAATCCTTCACCTGAGTTGCCCGTGCTGGTTGGCATCCAGGTCAGCCTCCCTCTCGGTCTTTCGGGTGCAGCAGCCCGTGGAGGAAAAGGTCCTCCACCTCGCGGATCGCCTCGGTCAGCGAAACATCGACGCCGGCCAGGAACCTGGCCTCGGTGACCGCGCGGTAGGCAGCGACCATCGCCCTGGCGGCAACGCCGGGGTGCACTTTTCGGAAGGCGCGGGCCCGCACGCCGTCGGCCACGATCTTCTCGAGTTGGACCTTGCGGGCATCCTGGTGGGCCGCCAGTCGGTCCCGCGCGGCGGGCAGACTGGCGATGTCCGCGAAGAAGGCCGGGCTCGCTCCCCGCAGTTCGGCGATGCCGGGCTCGATGAACACCGCGACCCTGTCCTCGAAGGACTCCGTGGCCGCCGCGGCCAACCGTCCGGTCGCCTCGATACGTGCCAGGACACGGTCGAGGATGAGAACGAACAGGTCGCTCTTGGTGGCGGCCAACTCGTAAAGGCTCCGGCGCGAGCAGCGAAGCCTGGTGGCCAGCTCGCCGATCGTGAGCCGCCGGAAACCCTCGCCGAGGAAGATGGCCTCGAGGCGATCGAGGAGCTGTTCGGCGCGGGTGCCGCCGGCCGGGACCGCAACCGGGACCCGCCTGGCCGGAGGCCCGACGCGGGGGGAGCGGGATAAGGCTTGACGCTCGGAGGTCATATCTGGTACCACCGGTACCACATCGTGCTTTCTGGTACCAGCCCTGCCCGGTGATTCGCCGGCCGACGTGAGGTTTGAGCCATGCTCGATCATGACCTCGACCTGGACCTGACTGAAGACGAACGCTCGGTGCGCCAGCTGGTCCACCGCTTTGCCGCCGACGTGATGCGACCCGCCGGACGGCAGCTCGACCGTCTCGACGGCGAGGACGTGATCGCCGACGGCTCCGTTCTGTGGGACGTCCACCGGCGCTGGGACGAACTCGGTGTGCGCCTCCTCTCCGGCGACGCCGGCGACATGGGACCGGCCCAGGTCGCGAGGCTCTCGTGCATCGTCAACGAGGAGCTCGGATGGGGGGACGCGGGCCTGGCCGTCAGTCTCGGTGCCGCAGAGTTCCCGGCGATGCTCGCCCGCGCTTCGCAGAATCCCGAATTGATGGAGGCTTTCCCCACCAACGGCATCGGCTGCTGGGCCATCACGGAACCCGACCACGGCAGCGACGAGCTCGACTGGAGCGAGGACGAGGACCGCCCCACCCTGCGGCGTCCCAACTGCGTGGCGGAGCGATGCGGGGACGACTACGTTATCCACGGGCAAAAGGCCGCGTGGGTGTCCAACGGCACCATCGCCTCGTCGGCCGCGCTGTACACGGCGATCGACGACGGCGACGGCCCCCACGGCTGCGGCGTCCTTCTCGTCGATCTCCGCTCCCCCGGCGTCTCGCGCGGCCGGCCTCTCGAGAAGATGGGACAGCGGTCGCTTCCCCAGGGCGAGATCTTCTTCGACGACGTGTGCGTCCCGGCGCGCAACCTCGTGGTACCGCCGGCCATGTACCCCATGATGCTGGAACTCACGCTGTGCACGGCCAACGGCTTCATGGGGGCCACGTTCGCCGGCGTCGCGCGCGCGGCCTTCGAGCACGCCGTCGAGTACGCCAAGACGCGCATCCAGGGCGGAGTTCCCATCTTCGCGCACCAGTCGGTGCGCGCCAAGCTCTTCGACATGTTCCGCAAGGTCGAGGCGGCCCGCGCCCTCAGCCGCCGCGTGGTGCTCTACAACACCATGCAGTCGCCGATGTTCGGCGGCAGCGGGATGCCGGCCGTGCAGTACGCCATCGCCTCGAAGGTCACGTCCACGGAGACCGCCTTCGAGGTGGCCAGCGAGGCCATCCAGATCCACGGCGGCAACGGCCTCAGCCGCGAGTATCCGGTGGAGAAACTGATGCGCGACGCGCGCGCGTCCATGATCGAAGACGGCGTGAACGAGGTCCTCGGACTCCACGCCGCCGACAAGTTCTGACCCGGCGGGCCGCCGGGTCCGGCAGGAGGAAGGACATGGAACTGAGGGAAGTCATCGGAAGGCGCCGCTCGATCCGCTTCGTGCGTCCCTACATGCCCGTCGAACCTTGGAAGCTGCAGATGATGCTCGAGGCGGCCCGCGTCGCCTCGCACTGGGGCAACGTGCAGAGCCTGCGCGCCGTCGTCGTGTGCCGCGACAGCGCCCCGCAGGCCACGCTGGACGCGCTCGAAGCGCCCATCGTGGGCTGGCAGCTGCGCGTGGCCCCCGTGATCATCGTGTGGTTCCTCGACACGGCCGCGATCGACGAGCAAAGCGACCGCCTCCGCGAACTGGTCGGCGTGGGCGCGCTCGGCTTCGGGCCGAAGGAGAAGAGGCTGGAGTCCCTCGAGAACCAGGTCATCCCCATCTTCGACAGCATCCGCGAGGGACTGAAGCAGCCGGGCCTGAACGAGGTCGATTGCGGACAGGGCATCGCGCAGGCGACGCTCATGGCCTTCGACCTCGGGCTCGGCACCTGCTGCCTCGGGACCCCCAACGGCGAGGCCATCCGCACCGGCCTCGGCATGCCGGAAACCTGCCGCGTGCTGCTGCTGCAGACCGTCGGCTATCCGGCCGAGCACTGGGAGGCTGGAGGGCAGCGGCCGCGGCGCCCCTTCGAATCGCTGTTCCACCTGAATGAGTACGGCAAGTCCTTCCCGAGGGCCCCCGAGGTCGTCGAGGAACTTCGCCGCGACAATATGTTCACGCGGCCGGCGCCGCTGCCCGGCCGCGAAGAGGAACTCGCCTACCTGAAACAGGCGATGGGCCTGAAGGGCACGGGACTGATCTGAGCAGGCGGCCAGGAGACACAGGGGTGCAACCGTGAAGATGAACGCCGTCGTCGCCGGGGTGGGCATGACCACCTTCGGCAAGCACATGGACAAGGGACTGAAGGCTCTCGGCGGCGAGGCCGTGGTAGCGGCCCTCACCGACGCCGGCCTCACGGCCGACGACCTCCAGGCCGCGTACGTCGGCAACGCCGCGGCCGGGCTCATCACCGGCCAGGAGTCGATTCGCGGTGAGGTCGTGCTGCGCGGCATGGGCATCGGGCGCATCCCCGTGGTCAATGTCGAGAACGCCTGCGCGAGCGCCTCGACCGCCTTCCAACAGGCCGCGGCCATGGTCACGGCGGGCTTCTACGACGTCGTGCTCGCCCTCGGCGTCGAGAAGCTCTACCACGAGGACAAGAGGCGCACCTTCGGCGCCTTCACCGGCGCCGTCGATGTGGAGGCCCTCGCCGACCTGATGGCGATGCTGGCCCAGGGCGCGAAGAAGAGCGGCTCGGAGAAAGCCTCCGAGGGCGCCGGCGAGAAGCGCTCGATGTTCATGGACATCTACGCGTCCGCCGCCCGCGCCCACATGGCGCGTTACGGCACCAGGGTCGAGCACTTCGCCGCGATCTCCGCCAAGAACTCCTACCACGGCAGCCTGAACCCCCGCGCGCAGTTCCGCGAAGTCCTGACGGTGGAACAGGTGCTCGCCGCCCCGATGGTGGCCGAGCCGCTGACGCGGCCGATGTGCTCGCCCATCGGCGACGGCGCGGCTGCGGCCATCCTCGTGAGCGAGAAGAAGGCGCGCGAACTCGGGATCCGATCGCCGGTGCGCGTGATCACCAGCGTCCTCGGCTCGGGCTGGGATCGCGGCATCGACGAGGACGGACTCGCCGAGCTTTGCTCGCGCCAGGCCTACGAGGAGGCCGGCCTCGGCCCCGACGACCTCCACGTCATCGAACTGCACGACGCCTCGGCGCCGGCCGAACTGATGACCTACGAGTACCTCGGCCTGTGCGCGAGGGGGGATGGCGCCCGCCTCATCGACGAGGGCGCGACACGCCTGGGCGGCCGGCTGCCCGTCAACACCTCGGGAGGACTGCTTCGCAAGGGCCATCCGGTGGGCGCCACCGGCATCGCGCAGATCGTGGAGCTCACCGAACAACTCCAGGCGCGCACCGGCGATCGGCAGGTCGAAGGGGCCAGGATCGGCCTCGCCCACAACGGCGGCGGG
>JBHEPB010000121.1:0-16948 GCA_046260515.1 Binatia bacterium | reverse complement strand
CAGCCAGGGCGCGGCAGCGCCGCATCCGAGCCCGCGGGGTCTGGGAAAGCGCCAGCGTGACCCTCGCTCTGCTCCTTCGCTGGCCGACCGACCGGCTGCTGCTGCCCGTGGATGCACAAGGCGGCGCTCACGTCGCTTCCGGAATCTACGCGGACGACGCGGCCTTGCGCGAGCAGGCCCTTCGATCCCGGCCCGACTTGGCGGCGCGAGACGAGGCCCGGAAGGCCGCCGACAACCGCCTCTCGGCGGCATGGTGGGACATCCTCTCGCCGGACCTGGATGCCGGCATCCAGCAGAGGTTGACCGGCACCGACGTGGACGACCTCGACCCGACCACGCTCTCCTACGTCTTCCTGCGTTTCACCTTCAGTATCGAAGAAATCGGTCGCCTGCGCACGGCGCGGGCGGAAGCGGATCGCGCCCGCTGGAGACAGGGAGAAGCGAGGGACCGTGTTCTCGCCGACGTCGACCGCGCGCGCGCGCAACTGCGGGCCCTGGCCGACCTGATCCCGGAGGCCCGCATCGCAGCCGCGGCCGCCGAGCGCAGCCACCGGGCCGAAGTGGCGCGCTTCGAGGCCGGAACGGGTCTGGGCATCGAGGTGATCGAGGCCCAGAACTCGCGGGCCCGCGCACGCCTCGAGCTGGAGGAGACCCTGCTACGTCACCAGGCTGCTCAGATGGAGATGGCGGCGGCGGTCGGCCGGCTCCGACCGCGACAGAGCGACGAATCCGGCGCACCTGCGACAGGGAGGTAACCGCGGCGGACGAATCGCGTCTCCCTCGTCAGGTTGGAACGGGGAATTGACGACGGCATTCGTACTATCCGGAGGTGGAAGCCTCGGGGCCGTGCAGGTCGGCATGCTGCAGGCACTCTCCCGCGCGGGGATCCGTCCCGACCTGCTCGTCGGCTGCTCGGTAGGCGCTCTGAATGCCTCTTGGGTGGCCGGCGATCCGGCGGCCGACAGCATCGACGGTCTCGCGCGGCTTTGGCGCTCGCTCTCGCGCGGCGACGTATTCCCCATCCAGCCGGTCCACGGCTTGCTCGGCTTCCTTGGCTACCGATCTTCCATGCTCAGCGATTCCGGCCTGAGGCGACTGCTCAAACGGTACGTCGCCTTCCGCAACCTCGAAGACTCTCCCATCCCCCTTCACGTGGTGGCCTGTGACGTGCTCGCCGGAAGGGAGGTACTGCTGTCCAGAGGCCCGGCCGTCGAGGCCATCCTCGCGAGCGCAGCGATTCCGGGGGTGTTTCCGCCGGTGACCGTCCAGGGCCGGGCCTGCATGGACGGCGGGATTCTGGACAACACTCCCATCTCGCACGCCCACGATCTGGGCGCCGACACGATCTGGGTGCTTCCCGCCGGTTATGCCTGCGCTCTGCCCAGGCCACCGACGAGCTCGCTCGGCATGGCCCTTCACGGCCTCAGCCTGGCCCTGCAGCAACGTCTGGCCATCGACATCGCCCGCTTCGAACCGATCGTCGACCTGAGGGTGGTGCCGCCCCTTTGCCCGGTGCCGACTTCGCCAGCGGACTTCTCGCAAGCAGGGGCGCTCATCGACGGAGCGAGAGACAGCACCGAACACTGGCTGCGGTCTCTGTGCCCTCACCCGACCGGCCAGGCCCTGAAGGCCTCGATCCACTCCCACGGCTAAGGGAGTCGCGCGGGGCCGTCGATTCGCCGTCATCCCCGGCACGGAAGAACTCCACGACAGTCACCCTGCAGGACCTCCCGTCCCATGACGTTCCAGCATCGGGCGAAGCCCGCGTTCGCCGCTGGGCCAGCGTGGCTGGTCGCGAGGTTCGCGCAGTACCGTCGCGAGAATGCCGATGCCGGCGCGGATACATCCGGACAACGTCCCGGAGATCTTCGAACGTCCAACCCGTACCCGGTACCGCGTCGCTACTTCGCGAACCCGCAGGCCCCTGGCCTGGGCCCGTGCCTGCATCTGGACGGTCCATCCGAACCCCTGATCATCCATGCAAAGGGCATCGAGGGCCTCGCGGCGGATGGCCCGAAAAGGGCCGAGATCACTGTAGCGCGCACCAAAGCGCCAGCGAAGGAGGGTGCATGCGATGCGATTGCCGATCCTCTGCTGCAAGGAGAGCGATCCGCGTTCGCAGACGCCGCGCGTACGGGAACCCAGCACGAAGTCCGCATCGCCCTCGGCGATGGGACGGACCAGCAAGTCCATCTCCGCGGGATCGTCACTGCAGTCGGCGTCGAGAAACACCACGATCTCCACCCCGCGCAGAGCCCGCATTCCCGTCAGGCAGGCCCGGCCGTAGCCGCGCTGCGGCTCCGCTACCACCGTCGCGCCGGCGCTGGACGCCAGCGACGCGGTGGCGTCCGTCGAACCGTTGTCCACGACGACGACCCGGTCAACCCAGGCCGGAAGGCTGCGGAGCGTTCTCAAGATGGCCTCTTCCTCGTTCAGGGCCGGAATGAGGACGCCTACGGAATCCGTTCGCCACATCAGAGGACCTCCTGAGAAGCCGCCGTCGCGAAGGATGCATCGCAACGGGACCGCCACCACGTGACGCCGAGCGAGATCCACACCGGGCCGTGCTCCAGGACCAGGATCCACGGCGATCGATGGTGGACGTAGTAGAGGGGCAGCAGCGCACTGTAGGCGGCGAGGGCCCCGAGGGGACGGAAGACGAGGAACGGCAGGACCCAGGTGTAGTACCAGGGAAAGGGGCTGGGGATCAGCAGAAAGACTGTCGCCACGACCGTACCCGCACGGACGAGAAATTCACGGGCATCCACCGACCGGCTCCACGACAGTCGCAGCGTGACGACCACGAGAATGCCCGCAACGAGAAGCCGGGCGGCCAGCGCCGGGGCCGGGCCGCCGGGCGGCAGCCTGAGGTGATCGAGAATCGCGACGAGGAGGCCGAAAGCACCGGTGTTCGCCTGCCAACCGCCGGCGTAGGCCTGCCACCCGCTTCCGATCGCGAATCCGGCCGGCAGCATGGGAAGCCAGAGCAGCAGGCCCACTACAGCGTATGTCAGCGCCGCCGCGATGGCGCGTCGCTCTCCGCCGGCTTGGCGCAGCAACAGGGGAAGCAGGACGACGGGCCACGGTTTGACGGCCGTGGCCATCGCCATCAGGGCAGCCGACCCCAGCCAACGGCGTCGCAGCAGCAGCCAAAGTGAGGTTAGGACCAGGGGGACGCCGAGGAGGTCGAGGTGGGCTGCCACATAGCTCTCGCGCAGCGGCAGCGGGTTCAGCCAGTAGAGTCCCACCCAAGCGGCGGGCAGACGCGCTTCGCGAAGCAGGAGAAGCAGCAGGGCCACTGCCGCGAGATCCGCAACCAGCAGCAGAACGCGCCACGCACGGATGTCGTAGGGGCTCAGCAGGTGCGCGGCGGCGAAAGCGGCCTGGGCCAGGGGGGGATAGATCGTCGTGAGCCATGGGTGATTGACCTGTCCGAGGATGGGGGCTGCCTGGTCGGCCAGACGCCGCAGTTCAAGCGGCACGTCCGCCTGGCCGAGCCGGACCTCCTCCGGAGAGAAGCCGTAGGGATCCAGCCCATGGGCGACGACGGCACCGTCCCACAGGTAACGGTAGTGGTCGGTCTCCAGCACCACGGGGGCGAACAGCAGGGCGATGCGAACCGCGAGACCGGCCAAAAGTAGCCAGACCAGCCGGCGAAGAGGTGTGGGCCGTCCGAGCGAGGCGGCGTGGAAACCGAGGAAAGCCGCACCGGCCACGACCCCGAGCACGGCCAGCCATATCCGCAGGGGCTCCTCGGAATCGGCCGGTTGCGGTGTCGCCAAAGGCAGAAGGAGGAGTCCCGCCGTGTACAGGACGGTCGCAGCCGCGGCGAACAACAACGCCGCCCGGCGCCAACCGTCCGTGCTTCGCAAACTCGGAGTGAGAGCGAACACGGCGAGGAACCACCGCCGTCGGGTCGCGGCCCGCTCCAGCCGAACGATGCTCATCGACGCATCGACGACCGGAGATCCCGAAGGTTACGCAGGTCTCCTGTAAATTCGCCACACGAGTCGCAGCAGTAACCCCCCTCGCTGTAGGACGTCCCAGTGAATGCGCAGACGACGGGTCGCGCCCACTTCCAAGAACGCACAGGAGGACCGGATCATGGCCGATCGTACACAGGCCGCTGTCGGGGGGATCCGTCCCTTCCTTTACGTGGCCGCTGCCTCCTTCCACCTGCTCTTGTCTGCCACCGCATGGCTCCCCAGTGCCGCTGCCGAGGACGTCGCGACAAGCTTCGAGTTCAACGACCTGGACGGCAGTTTCACGTTGGGAACTTCGCCGAATTCGCTACAGTTCACCGGGGGAGAAGCGCGCACCGTCGGGAATCCATCGCTCTACCGGACAGGTAGCAACGCATGGATGATCCCGGCGGGGCAGACCGGTGCGGTCCTCTTCGAATCGCCCACCCGAGCGGTCAGCTTATGGTTCCGGGACGCGAGTTCCTCGGTCGACAGCGTGATCACCGTCTTTGACGAAGAGGACGCCGCCTTGGCGACCTTCGGGGGCTCCACGGCTTTTCAACAGATCGACCTCCAGGTCGCCGGCCCATCCCGCATCCACCGCATGGAAGTCGTGCACAACGGGGCTTCCGGCCACGTGGTCGTCGATGACTTCACCTCCTGCACCCATGTGGCGCCGATCCCCTTGGACAATCCGCTACCGGCGCCGATCCCCCTCGGAAGCCTGACGGTGGGCCTCGAACCGGCGGCGGAAGGGCTGACGGCTCCCAACTGGGGAACCACGGCGCCCGGGCATCCCGGGCGCCTATTCGTCAGCGACCAGGTGGGAATCCTCTGGTCGATCGAACTCGTGTCCGGAGATCGAGCGGTCTTCCTCGATGCCACCAAGCGCCTGGTCAACCTCGGGATCGCCGGACCAGGGACCTTCGACGAGCGCGGCCTGCTCGGCGTCGCCTTTCATCCCGGCTACGCCGAGAATGGTCGTCTCTATACGTACACGTCGGAGCCGGTTGATGGTGAGGCCGACTTCTCGACCCTCGGCGACGCCGAGGTCGCCGATCACCAGAGCGTCCTCCTCGAGTGGACCGTCAACGCCCCCCTCGACCCGGCCTCGGTCGTCGACCCGACCAGCGCACGCGAGCTCCTGCGCATCGACCAACCCCAGTTCAATCACGACGGGGGCGGCCTGGCATTCGGTCCCGACGGGATGCTCTACGTCTCACTCGGCGACGGCGGATCCGCCGACGACGAAGGGCCGGGGCACCTCCCGGGCGGCAACGGACAGGACCCAGGTAACATCCTGGGATCGATCCTGCGCATCGACGTCCTGGGCACGAACTCCGCCAATGGCCGCTACGGTGTGCCGGTCGACAACCCCTTCGTCGGCACCCCGGGTCGCATCGCAGAGATCTGGGCCTACGGGTTCCGCAATCCTTTCCGGATCTCTTTCGATTCCCAAAGCGGACAGTTGATGGCGGCCGACGTGGGCCAGAACGACATCGAGGAGATTGACGTCGTCCTTGCGGGCGGCAACTACGGCTGGCCGCGCATGGAGGGATCCTTTTTTTTCGACGGGAACGGCGAGGACGACGGATTCGTGACCGCGGACGACCCCGGAAACACCGACGACCTCCTGCGACCGCTGGCCGAGTACGACCACGACGAAGGCTTGGCCGTGATCGGCGGCTTCGTCTACCGGGGCTCTGCGATTCCCGAACTGGCGGGGAGCTACGTCTTCGGAGACTTCGCGCGTACCTTCGACAACGACGGACGTCTCTTCCGGCTCGACTCCGGTTCGACGGTCGTCGAGTTCGACCTGGCCGGCCGCGACGGCCTCGGCGCCTCGCTCTTGGGATTCGGCCAGGACGCCACTGGCGAGCTGTACGTCCTGACCAGTTCCACGGGAACACCCTTCGGAAGCACGGGAAAGGTCTGGAGAATCGTGCGTGCCGATCCGGTCGCGACCTGCGGGGATGCCGACGACAATGGACAAGTGCTCGCCTCCGACGCGTTGAGGACGCTGAGGAGCGCCGTCGGAAGCGCTGCCTGCGAGCCTTGCGCCTGTGATGTCAACGCGTCCGGTAGCATCACCGCGGCCGACGCGCTGCAGATTCTCCAATTCTCCGTTGGAATCGCACTCGCTCTCGAGTGCCCACCCTGTCCCTGAATCGGGTGGCCGACCGGTACGGACTCCGCCGGGGAGCTCCTCCGACCGTCGCTACAATCGCGATCGCTCGGCAGTAGCGATGCGGGACGGGCACGCGCGCGCTTCGCGTCTCGGCCAGGAATTCCAGATCGAAGCCCCGACGAGCAGGCCCAGCCCGGCACCCATCGCCGGGACGCTTTCGAGTGCGAACTTTCCGACCAACACGAGCAAGGCAGCGACCAGGCCTGCGAAGAACGGCCCCCACCCTCGCCGTCGTTCGGCGTGAAACGCCAGTGCCGCTATCGCGACCAGGAGGAACAGCGCGGTCAGCGGCAGGAGCCATCTCGTATCCAGAAGAAACCCCAGTCCGAGCGACGTGAGTACGCCCGCATACGCAGGCCAGCATGCCGGGCAGGCCAGATTGGGAAGGAACGAGAGAACAATGCCGGGAACCGTCGCAAAAGCCGGTCGAAAGGCGACCCCTCCAGACACCGCCATGGCGGAACAGACCGGCGAAGCGGAAAGCGCCCGAGCGATCTGCTCGACCCCGGGAGCGCCGCCGATTCCCGTCGTGGTGGCGTAGATCCGGCAGCACATCTCCGACGCCGGCTCGACGCCGGCCACGTCCTTGCCGTCCACAAGTACGGTCGGCGAGCCGTACCCGCGCGTGTGCTCTGGAGACGACGGGTCTCCGATGCGGTGCTCGGTCCATCTCGCCGGGACTCCCGCGACGGCGAAGGCCCGCAAAAGATTCGCCCGCGCCACCGGGACGTTGGGGCACTCGGTATCAAAGACGAGGTCAACGTTCGCCATGCTCAAATTCCCTGTCTTCAAGCGCGTCCAGAATCGGACACTCACTCGTCGCTCCAGTCCCGCGGCAGGCGTCCGAAAGCTCCTGAAGCGCCGTCTGAATGCGTGCGAGATCGGCCACCCGTGGCGACCTCTCCGATGGTCAAAGAGTTCATCATCCGAGCCTACACCCTGGACCCTGCTACGGAGTCACGGTCGCCCAGCGCCTGGGACACGAGCCGGGCGGGCGAGTCCGCCCCTCTTCCGGCGCACGGCCGGTACGCGGCGACCGCAGGAGTTGTGAGGTAGTGTTCAGGGGACCCCTCTTGAAGGGACCCGGCCGCTCCATGCGTGGAATATCGCGCTGATCAAAGGACCCGCGCAGGCCACCGCGGCGATGGGCAGGAAATGCGACAGGGCCACATGGTCCGCCGTTGTGATCTCGCAATGGAGTTCGGTGACGAGGGCGCCGAGAAAACCGCCGCTCAGCCCTGCCAAGATCCCCGCCCTCACCTCCCACAGGGACGCCAATGGCCGGATCAGCAGAAGTGCAATCGCGCCCACCACCGCGGCCACCCCGGTCGTGATCCCCACGCAGGACCAACAGCGCGACAGGAGGTCCACCATGCCGACTCCGGCGGAGGCCCGGGGAGACAGGACTGCGGAAGCCGCCGCCAGCACCACGGGTAAGCTCCACAGCAGGACGATGACAGCCCGACCGGGAACCCGGCCGGGGATTCCCGCGAGCACGGCGAAGGCACCGGAGACGGCACCGGCGACTGCGAGAGTTGCGGCCAGCGACACGAACAGCGGTTCGACCAGTCGCAAGCCGAGGTCGGGACGGGGTCGGGACAGGGCGACCGCGATCAGGACCACCACCGCCTGCAGGAGCAGGAGCACGATCGTCAGCCTTGCCGGCCGCACGGCCTTCACCGGGGGGAGCCGGCCGGCGAGCTCTTCCAGAAACGCTCCCAACGGTGCAGAGGTGCCCGCTTGTTGAGGTGATGCTTCGCCGTGACGTTCCACCGATGCTCTTCTCCGTCCGCCTCGCCTGCGGCAGCGACTACTACGGGACTGCGCCGCAAGAGTTACTTGCGTTGGTCGGGCACGATGAGATCCCGATCGCATGCCGCCGGCACCAACTTCTTCCCGGGTCCACGGTAACGAACGGCTCGTTCCTGCGACTTAGGGTTCGAACGTCAATTCGAGGCAAGACCAGTGAACCTGAATCCTCCGCATCCCGCTGTTGCTTCCGACACAACCCGAACCGCGACCTACCTCCGCATAGCGGCGCTGACCGCCCTGGCCGTGACCTTGCTGTGGGCAGGACGCGAGGCCGGCTCCCATCTCCCACGCTTCGTAGCCTGGATCGGGGAGCTCGGGGCCCTCGGCCCCATCGTCTTCATGGGCGGATACGTCGTCGCCCTGGTCGCCTTCGTTCCCGCATCGGTGCTGACGCTGGCGGCTGGAGCCATCTTCGGCCTCGGCCCCGGAGTCGCCTACGTGTTCGCGGCGGCAACCACCGGATCGGCTCTCGCCTTTCTGCTCGCCAGGTACGTCGCCCGCGGGGCGGTCGAGAGGCGGATCGAGAGGGAACCCCGCTTCGCAGCGATCGATCGGGCCGTCGCGGCCGACGGACGCAAGATCGTGTTCCTCTTGCGCCTTTCTCCGGCGTTTCCGTTCACCGCCCTCAACTACGCGCTCGGACTGACGAGAGTGCGCTTCGGCGATTTCCTGCTCGCCTCGGTGGGAATGCTGCCGGGCACGTTCCTCTACGTGTACTACGGGAAACTGGCCGGCGAGGTGGCCCTGCTGGCGGGCGCGGATACACCGGCCAAAGGCCCGGAGTACTACGCGGTCCTCGCCCTCAGGCTGGCGGCCACCGTAGCAGTCACTGCGTTCGTTTCGAGAATCGCGAGTCGTGCGCTCCGGTCGTCGGCAGGCGAAGAGAACAAGCCGGCGGCTACCGAGGCGGCAACGGCCCAGATGCATTCCGTCCCGCCCCTTGCCCATACGGAAGACCCGCACGAGGCGGAGCCGTCGTCGCGCCGCGTCGGCGCCGCAGGCGAGGATCCGGACGCGCGGCTCCTGGGCAATGTTCGGCCGGCTGCATGGAGTAATCCGGAGCCCGCCCCGCGATACGACCTCGTGGTGATCGGAGCCGGGGCCGGAGGGCTGGTGACAGCCGCCGTGGGAGCCGGCCTGGGCGGCAAGGTGGCTCTCGTGGAAAGGGACCGCCTCGGAGGCGATTGCCTCAACCATGGGTGCGTCCCCTCGAAAGCCCTTCTCCACCGTGCCCGGCTGCTCCATGCGGCCCGCGACCTCGTGCAGGGCATCGCCGAGGATGCGGAGAGCCTCGACCGGGAGTTCCTCGCAGCCATGCGATACATGCGCGAAGTCCGCGCGGAGATCAGCCACGAAGACGCCGCCGCCCGCTACCGCGACGAACTGGGAGTGGATGTCTTCCGCGGCACCGCGCGCTTCACGGCCCCCCAGGTCCTCGAGGTGGACGGGAAGCCGCTGCGTTTCCGCAAGGCCGTGATCGCCACCGGCGCGCGCGCTTCGATCCCGGGCGTCCCCGGCCTCGCCGAGGCTGCAGCCCTCACCAACGAGACCTTCTTCGACCTGAAGCAACGACCGCGACGGCTGGCCGTGCTCGGAGGCGGGCCCATCGGATGCGAGCTGGCCCAGGCGATGCGGCGCTTCGGTTGCGAAGTGACGATCCTGGAGATGCTCGACCGCCTCGTCCCGCGCGAAGACCCGGACGCGGGCGCCCTGCTCGAACGCGTCCTGAAGCGAGAAGGAATACGGCTCGTCCTCGGCGCCACGCTCCAGAAGGTGGAAACGGGAGAGACCGGCAAGACCCTGCGCTTCCTGGTCGGTGGGAGGAGCGAAGCCTTCGTTGTCGACGAGATTCTCGTCGGTGCCGGCCGTCGCCCGAACATCGAAAACCTCGGGCTGGAGGCGGCAGGAATCGAGTTCGACGTCAAGGGCGTCCGCATCGATGACACGCTGCGGACCGCCAACCGGCGCGTGTATGCCGTCGGCGACTGCTGCATGCGCTGGCAGTTCACCCACGCCGCCGACGCCGCGGCCAAAATGGTCGTGCAGAACGCGTTGTTCGGCGGCCGAAAGAAACTCAGCAGCCTCACGATGCCGTGGTGCACCTACACCGACCCGGAGATCGCGCACGTCGGCGAGTACGAGCACGAGGCGCGCGAGCGAGGGATCGAAGTGGAAACCTTCCACGTTCCGTTGGCGAAAGTGAACCGCGCGGTCTGCGACGATGCGACCGAGGGATTCGTGCGGGTCCACACGCGCAAGGGCAGTGACCGTATCCTCGGTGCGACCGTCGTCGCCTCCCACGCCGGCGAAATGATCAGCGAGGTGACTCTCGCCATGACCAACGGCCTCGGCCTTGCCAAGATCGCCGCGGTGATCCACCCCTACCCCACCCAAGCCGAGGGCATCAAGGCGGCGGCCAATGCCTACCTGCGCACGCGACTGACTCCGACGGCACGTCGCGTCCTCAGCGGCTGGCTACGCCTGGCGAGGTCTTGGTGAGCCACCCGCCGATCCGACGCACGTCCGGCGCCCTTCGACGACCCCGGCGAGGCGTGGGCCTGGCGGTCGCGTTCGCCTTCCAGGTCGCAACCGCAGGAAACCCCGAGGCAGCCGACAGGCTGGTGGTGACCGGATCGAGCACGCTGGCTCCGCTGATGGCCGAGATCGGCCGGCGATACGAGGAGCAGCATCCCGGCGTCCGGATCGACGTGCAGGCCGGCGGATCCTCCCGCGGCATCCACGACGTCCGCGAAGGATTGGCCGACATCGGCATGGTCTCCCGGGCCCTCGAGGACAGCGAGAAGGATCTGAAGGCGGTCACCGTCGCCCTCGATGGGATCGGCATGATCGTGCACAGCGACAACCCCGTGAAGGAACTGACCGAACAGCAAATCGTCAATATCTACACCGGCGCCGTCACCGACTGGGGACAGCTTGGAGTGCCCCCGGGGCCCATTTCGGCCGTCGGGAAAGCCGAGGGCCGTGCGACCCTCGAGATCTTCCTCGCGCACTTCCATCTCACCGTCGACCGACTTCGCGTGCAGGTGGTCATCGGGGACAACCAGCAGGGGATCAAGACCGTCGCCGCCAATCCGGGCGGCATCGGCTACGTCTCGATCGGTTCTGCCCGTTACGAGATCGATCACGGTGCACCCCTGCGACTACTGCCCATGTCCGGCGTTGCCGCCTCGGCAGAGAATGTCCGGGCGGGGAGCTACCCGGTGGCGCGAAGCCTTCTCCTTGTCACTTCCGCGAGCCCGCGACCGGCGGTCTCCGCTTTCCTCGCGTTCGCCCAATCGAATAAGGTGCTGGATCTCGTTGCGTCGCAGTACTTCGTCGCTGTCGGAGAGTGACCTCTGGTCCTCTCTCGTTCTTCCCGTCCTGGCCGGTGTCGGCGGGGCGGTGGTGCTGCTGATCGCTCTTTTTCTGGCGACGGAGTCCTGGCCCTTTCTGTCCGTCGTCGGCCCCGGTCGCATCTTCAGCGATCCGCGATGGAGCCCGATGCAGGGCTTCTACAGCCTGATGCCGATGCTACTTGCCAGTGCGGGGGTTGCTGCCGGCGCCCTCCTGCTGGCCGCTCCCCTGGGAATAGGGGCCGCCGTCTTCGGGCGTTTCCACCTGCCCGACGGTCCGGCCTCCCTGTTCAACGCCCTGCTCGTGACCATGGCGGGCATACCCTCGGTCGTGTTCGGACTCTGGGGCCTGGACGAAGTGGTTCCGCTGATCGCCGCCGGTCACCCCCCCGGTACCAGCCTGGTCGCCGGCATCCTCATTCTCGCCGTCATGATCCTGCCGACGGTGGCGCTGACCACCAGCACGGCGCTGTCGGCCGTCCCCTCCTGCGAACTGCAGGCGGCGGCGGCCCTTGGCATGTCCACCTCCGGCACTATCCTGGGGGTCGCTCTTCCGTCGGCGCGGCGGGGGATCCGGGCGGGAATCGTCCTTGCCATGGGTCGCGCTCTGGGCGAGACCGTGGCCGTGCTCATGGTCTGCGGCAACGTCGTCCAGATCCCGACCTCCGTCTGGGATCCGGTTCGACCGTTGACGGCCAATATCGCCCTGGAGATCGCCTACGCGAGCGGGACTCATCGGGCCGCCCTGTTCGCGTCCGGCCTGCTCCTGACCGGCTTCGTCGCCGTGCTCGCACTGGGCGCCGCGCGCGTAGCGAGGAGCACGACGTGACGCTTCGCGACGCCGGCCGGCCCCATCGGCATCGCGACTGTTTTCAGCTGGCGCTGGCGGCTCTGGCGGCGGCGGCTTCGGTGGGGATGTTCGGCTGGATCCTCTGGGACATCGCCCGACTGGGCGCCGGCCACCTGTCGTGGGACTTCCTTTCCTCGCCGCCGAGGGACTCCGGTCGCAGCGGAGGGATCGCCCCCATCCTGGCTTCGTCCGCAGCCATCCTTGCCATCGCACTCGCAGCCGCTTTGCCGGTCGGGGTCGCCACGGCCCTGCTGCTGTCCGAGACGACTTCGCGGCACAGTCGCTACCGTTCCGCCATGCGCACGAGCCTGGACATCCTGGCCGGAACGCCTTCGATCGTCTTCGGCCTGTTCGGGAACGCCTTCTTCTGCGTGTACCTCGGACTCGGATTCTCCATCCTGTCGGGCGGTCTCACCCTGGCCTGCATGATCCTGCCCCTTCTGACCCGAACAGTGGAGGCCACGCTGCGGGCCGTTCCCGTGGAATGGTGGTCCGGCGCGGCCGCGCTGGGCATGCGGAGAACGGCCACGCTGCGACGCATCGTGCTTCCCGCCATCGCGCCGGCCGTCGCCACCGGGGTGATCCTCGGTGTGGGCAGAGCCCTGGCCGAGACCGCCGCGCTGCTGTTCACCAGCGGCTACGTCGACCGCATGCCGACGTCGCCGCTGGATTCGGGAAGGGCACTGGCCGTGCACATCTACGACATGTCGATGAACGTTGTCGGCGGCGAGCAGGCGGCGTTCGCCTCGGCCCTCGTGTTGATGGCGACCCTGCTCGTCCTTCATGGATGCGCCCAATGGACGGCCGGCCTCTGGGCCCGAGGGAGGCTTCGCGTATCGTGAACAGGGGATTTTTCCCGAACATCGAAAACCCGGCTGAAACAACGCCGACCGGATCCTTCACGGTAGGAAACCTGCAGTCCGGTCCCCCTTGCTGCGATCCGGCTCCCTGCCTCGAAGTGCGAGGCCTGAGCGTGCGCTATCAGGGCGTGAGCGCCCTCCAGGACGTCTCCCTCGACGTGCACCGGGGGTGCGTCACTGCCCTGATCGGGCCGTCCGGCTGCGGGAAAACGACGCTGCTGAGCAGCCTCAACCGTCTCACGGACCTCATCCCGGGCTGTTCGGTTTCGGGTCGAATCGCCATCGACGGAATCGACATCCACGCCCCTTCCACGAACCTCTTCGCCCTGCGGCGGAAGGTCGGGATGGTGTTCCAGAAACCCAACCCCTTTCCATTGTCGGTCCGCCGCAACCTGGATCTTCCCTTGCGCGAAGCCGGCGTGGCCCATCGCAGCGATCGTGACGCCATCGCGGAAAGGGTGCTGCGGGATGTCGGGCTGTGGGACGAGCTGGACGGCCGGCTCGACCGATCGGCCGTCTCGCTTTCGGGGGGACAGCAGCAGCGCCTCTGCATCGCCCGGGCGCTGGCGC
Organism: Binatia bacterium; assembly: GCA_046260515.1. Classification (GTDB taxonomy): domain Bacteria; phylum Desulfobacterota; class Binatia; order UBA1149; family CAITLU01; genus DATNBU01. The sequence goes on along the minus strand of JBHEPB010000121.1, from coordinate 3,353 downwards.
TGGAACCTTCGATCCTTTTGATGGATGAGCCCTGTTCGGCCCTCGACCCCATCGCGTCGGAAGTGGTCGAGGAACTGATCCTCGGCCTGGCCGGTCGCTACACGGTGGTGCTGGTCACCCACAACCTCGCCCAGGCCAGGCGCGTGGCCAACTTTGCGGCCTTCTTCTGGATGCGCGAGCGCAGCGGCCGGCTGATCGAGTTCGGTCGCTGCCGTCAGATCTTCGAGAGCCCGAAACACGAACTCACGGCCGCTTACGTCCGCGGCGCGCGGGGTTAGAAGGGCCAGGCGCCGGAGCTGAAATCCACGCTTTCTGCGGCCCCCTGTGTAACCAGCACGGGCTCCGGGCGAAAAACCACACGATGAGACATTTCCGTCCGCCTGTATCGCCCTCCGGGCCCCTCCGGCTGCTGAAGACGGGGGCCCTGGCTCTGGCCTTGGCCGCCTCCTTCGTCTCGGCGGGCACCGCTTTTGGCCAGAGCGCTGCCTGCCCCGCCTTCGACCACCACCACCCTTCCTGGACCCTGTTCCTCGACCGCTACGTACAGAACGGCGTGGTCGACTACGAGAGAATCCACGGCGACGAAAGCCTGCTCACCAGCTATCTGGCGGAGTTGCGAACGGTGTGCGCCGACGACCACGCCCTGTGGACGAGGAACCAGAAACTGGCGTTCTGGATCAACGCTTACAACGCGTTCACGATCCGTCTCATCCTCGACCACTACCCGATCGACAGCATTCGCAGCATCGGATTCCTGCCGGGAGCCGCCTTCCGGAAGGCATTCATCCAACTGCCGAACCTTCGCGACGGGTGGATCTCCCTGCAGACCATCGAGGACGACATCCTGCGAGCCGAGTTCGAGGAGCCGCGCATCCATTTTGCGATCGTCTGCGCTTCCAAAAGCTGTCCGGCGCTGGCGTCGAACGCCTACACCGCCGACGCGCTGGACTTCCAACTCGACCGGTCGGCGCGGACCTTTCTGGCCGACTCCACCAAGAACCGCTGGGACGCGTCGACGCGCACCTTCCTCCTGTCCTCCATCTTCCAGTGGTTCCGTTCGGACTTCGAGAAGCCGGCCGGAACGCTGAAGCAGTTCCTCCAGCGATACGTCGACCCGAAGATCTCTCCCGAGATCGGAACGGACGATGTCCAGCTCCAGTTCCTCGCCTATGACTGGTCTCTCAACGGGAAATGACAATGACAAGCACGCCCCCACGACTCGAGTCCGCCCTCGAAGCCGCCGTCACGGAGCGCTACTCAGCGGCCGCACAGGCCGTCGAACCGGCGCTGTGCTGTCCCGTAGACTACGACCGCGAATTGCTCGCGGCCATCCCCAGCGAGGTCCTCGAACGGGACTACGGCTGCGGAAATCCCAGCCGCTACCTCCGCTGCGGCGAAACCGCCCTCGACCTCGGATCGGGGTCGGGAAAAATCTGCTTCATCGCCAGTCAGGTGGTGGGCCCCGCGGGGCGCGTGTTCGGCGTCGACATGAACGACGACATGCTCGCCCTGGCCAGGGGCGCGGCGTCAACCGTCGGCGCCCGCATCGGCTATGCCAATGTCGAGTTCCTCAAGGGCAGGATCCAGGATCTCGCCCTCGATCTGGAAGCGCTCGCCCGCCGGCTGCAGGAGACCCCGGTCGCGACGCCGGCGGACCTGGACCGGCTGGAGGAGGAGATGGCCTCCATGCGGCGGAACCGTCCCCTGGTGTCCGACGGGAGCATCGACGTCGTCCTGTCCAACTGTGTCCTGAATCTTGTGAAGCCTGCCGAAAAGCGCCGCCTCTTCGACGAAGTCTACCGAGTCCTGCGCTGCGGAGGTCGAGCGGTGATCTCCGACATCGTTTCCGACGAAGATGTCCCCGAGCACATGATCCACGACGGCGAACTGTGGAGCGGATGCATCTCGGGGGCCCTGCGCGAAGACGCCTTTCTCCGGGCCTTCGAAGCAGCCGGGTTCGTGGGAATTCAAGTGCTCGAACGAGGCGCGCAGCCTTGGCGAACCGTCGGCGGGATCGAATTCCGCAGCATGACCGTCGTCGCCTACAAGCGGGACGACGGCCCCTGCCTCGACCAGGGGCACGCCGTGATCTATCGCGGCCCCTTCCGCCAGGTGACCGACGACGACGGACACGTCCTGCGACGCGGCGACCGCACTGCGGTCTGCGAGAGAACCTACCGCGCACTGGGTCGCGAACCCTACAGCGAACATTTCGACAAGCTTCCGCCGGCCGCCCCCGTGCCTCTGGCCGAAGCGCCGCTGTTCCCCTGCAGTTCGGACCCCCTGCTCCGCCATCCGCGCGAGTCCAAGATTTCGGCTGCAGTCGACTCTCCCCCGTCGTGCGTTTCCTTCCCGAGCAACGGGAACTGTTGCTGATGCGTTCGGCTGTCTTCGCTTCCGGGCACCGCGAGGCCGTTGCGTGCGGGGAGGATCGATTCTCCCGCCTCCTGGAGCGCCACGGCCTTCCCGCGATTCGGCGAAGCACAGTCACGACCGTACAAGCCAACCTGGGCAAGCTCTGCAACATGGCTTGCCAGCACTGCCACGTGGAGGCAGGCCCCACCCGTACCGAGGTGATGGACCGACGGACCATCGACCGGCTGCTGGATCTGCTGATGGAGGACCCGGCCGTCCGGTTGCTGGACCTGACCGGAGGTGCGCCCGAACTGAATCCGGATTTCCGCTTCCTCGTTTCCCGAGCCCGCCGCCTCGGCCTGCGGGTCCTCGACCGCTGCAACCTGACGGTGCTCTTCGAGCCGGGGATGCAGGATCTTGGCGAGTTCCTCGCGGACAGGGACGTGGAGATCGTGGCGAGCCTCCCCTGTTACGAGCCGGCGAATGTCGAATCGCAGAGAGGGAAAGGAGCCTACTCGAAAAGCATCGAGGGACTGCGCCTCCTGAACGCGCTCGGCTATGGTCGCAGCGGTTCCGATTTGAGGCTCGACCTGGTTTACAATCCCGTCGGGGCCACGCTGCCTCCACCAGCCGCGGCTCTCGAAGAGAAATATCGAAGCGAGTTGGCACGGCTGTTCGGCATCGAGTTCCATCGGCTGGTCACGATCACCAACATGCCGATCAGCCGCTTCGCCCGGCAACTGAAGCGTAGCGGGGAAGAAGACGCCTACTATCGTCTCCTCGACGACAACTTCAACCCGCACACGGTCGCTGAGGTGATGTGCCGTTCCCTGCTCAGCATCGGCTGGGACGGTGTGCTTTACGACTGCGACTTCAACCAGATGCTGGAAATCGGCGCCGGACATTCCTCCTTGACGCTCTGGGACGTGGAGAGCTTCCAGCTGTTGGCGGAGGGTCCGGTGGCGGTAGCCGACCATTGCCTGGGCTGCACCGCCGGG
>JBHEPB010000095.1:0-4221 GCA_046260515.1 Binatia bacterium | reverse complement strand
TGAGGATTGAGCGCGGCCACGGCGAGGCGCGGCCTGGCGATGCCGTGGAAGCGTCGCAGGTGGTCGGCGGCGGTTCGCCCTGCCGCGACGATGCGGTCGGTCGTGAGCAGTCGCGGCACCTTGGCCATCGCCACGTGGGTGGTCACCAGCACCACGCGCAGACGGGGTCCGGCGAGCATCATGGTGGCCGGCACGCCGGCCACTTCGGCAAGGTACTCGGTGTGGCCGTCGTAGTGGTGGCCCGCGGCGTGCAGCCAGTATTTGTTGAGGGGAGCAGTGGCCAGAGCGTCGCAGCGGCCCTCGGCCGTCGCGCGGGCCGCGGCCTCGAGGTAGCGGAACGCCGCTTCGCCGCAGCGCTTTCCCGGCCGAGGCAGGGAACCCGCCAGCCTCAGCGAGGTCACCGCTTCGACGCTTTCGATGGCGCTCTTCGCGCCGGGAGTGATGCGTCGGATCTTGCGGGCTACCGCCAGCACGCCTTCGTCGCCGAAGACGACGAGGCGGCAGGCCTTGCGGACGGCGGGCCGGGCAGCGGCTTCCACGACGATCTCGGGTCCGATGCCGGCGGGGTCGCCGAGACTGACGGCGACGAGGGGCTTCACGAACCGGCCGCGATCAGGGCGAGCTTGTCGAGCATGATGTCGATCCGGTGGTCGCGACGGAGGTCCTCGGTCACCCACTTCTCGTAGCGCTCGCTCAGGCGCTTGTCGTAGAGCTGGTTGCCCAACTCCTCCTTGACCTCGTCGAAGGGACGGCGGCCCGCCGAGCGGACGTCGAGGATCTTGACGATGAAGAGGCCGCCGGGGCCTTCGACCGGCTGCGAAACCTGGCCTTTCTTGAGGCCAGTTAGCGCCTTCTCGAAGTGAGGAGCCATCGATCCGCGGGTGAACTCGCCGAGGTTGCCGCCGTCGTCGGCGTTGAGTCCCTTGGAGTGTTTCTTCGCCGCCGCCTCGAAGTTGCGCTCCGCCTCACGGCGAACCTCGGCGGCCTGGGCCTTGGCACGGTCGGCTTCCTCGCCGAGGCGAGGCGCCGGCAGGAAGATGGCCGCCACCTCGAGCTTCTCGGATTCCAGGAACCGGGGGTCGTTCTCCCAGGCCTCGCGCACTTCTTCTTCCGGCACATTGACGCGGGAGCGGATCATCAGGTTGACGAGCTGGATACGCTGCACTTCGTCGCGCATGCGCTCGTAGTAATCCTTCCAGGATATCCCCGCCTTGCGGATGTCCGCTTCCAGCGTGGCCCTGGTCTGCTGGTTGTCCTCGAGGACGCTGTCGATATAGCGGTCCACCATGGTGTCGCTGGCCGCGATGCCGTTCTTTCCGTACTCGAGCTTGAGGAGGCGGTGCTCGATCATCGATTCGAGCAGGGCCCGGTAGTCGTTGCGGACGTCGGGCGGAAGGAAGGGGGCGCCGGTGACGCCGTAGCGCTTGAGTTCGCGCAGCGTGATCGGGTCGCCGTCGATCACGGCCACGACGCCGTCCAGGATGCGGCCTTCCACGGGCGTCGAGGTCGGGATCGGCGCGGGCGCGGCGGGAGCCGCCGGCTCGGGCGAGGCGGGAGCGGGCTGCCCGATCGCCGGCGACGCCGCCAGCAGCAGTGCGAGCACCGCCCAGGACACGTTCCGTCGCGAGAGGGTGGCCCGCACCTCAGCGCACCGCACGACGGAAGGACCGTGCTGCCGAGGGTTGCTGCCTGCTTCGATCATCCGTCGTTCCTCCGTGGTCGCCCTTCTCGATGCGTTCGAGGAGCTTCTCGATCTCGTCTACCAGGTTGTCCCAGCCGCCGGGGGCCAGCGTCATCATCAGCACGCCCTCGGGGCGCAGGCGGTAGCGCTTGGGCTGCTTGGTCGCCATCGCCATCAGCAGTTCGGCCGCGACCGGCGAGCGCGAGTCCAGTCTCAGGGCCACGACGTTATCGCTGGCCTTGAGCGAGACCACAAGGAGGCGCTTCAGGGCCGGGCGCAGGCGCATGATGCGCACGAAGCTGCGGGCTTCCTTGGGCAGGGATCCGAAGCGGTCCTCCAACTCGTCCTTCAGCGAGTCCACCGAGCCGGCGTCCGGCGCTCCGGCCAGGCGCTTGTACAGCAGCAGCCTCTCGCCGATGTCGGTCACGTACCAGTCGGGCAGGAAGGCCTCGGCGCCCAGTTCGATCTCTGGCTCCACCTGGGCCGTCGGCACCAGGCCCCGCACTTCCTGGGTAGCTTCTTCCATCATGCGCAGGAACATGTCGAAGCCGACGGCGCCGATGTGCCCGGACTGGGCCTTGCCCAGCAGGTTGCCGGCGCCGCGGATCTCCAGGTCGTGGGCGGCGAGGCGAAAGCCCGCGCCGAGGTCGTCGAGGTCCTGGAGCACGGCCAGGCGCTTGCGCGCGTCCTCGCTCATGCGCTCGCCCGGCACCAGCAGGTAGGCGTAGGCGCGGCGATGGGAACGGCCGACGCGGCCGCGGATCTGGTAGAGCTGGGCCAGGCCGAAGGTGTCGGCGCGATCGACGAGGATGGTGTTGGCGTTGGGGATGTCGAGGCCCGATTCGATGATGGATGTGCACACCAGCACGTCGAGACGGTGCTCGAAGAAATCCACCATCACCTTCTCGAGGTCGTCCTCGTCCATCTGGCCGTGGCCGATGCCGAAGCGGGCCCCCGGCACCAGTTCGCCGAGGCGATGGGCCGTGGCCTCGATCGAGCTGACGCGGTTGTGCACGTAGAACACCTGGCCGCCGCGGCCGATTTCGCGGCGGATGGCCTGCTGGATGAGGCCGTCGTCGTGGCGGGCCACGTAGGTGCGGATGGCCAGGCGGTCCACCGGCGGCGTCTCGATGAGGCTGAGGTCGCGAACGCCGGAAAGTGAAAGCTGGAGGGTGCGGGGAATCGGCGTGGCCGTCATGGTGAGCACGTCGATCTCGCGGCGCAGCTTCTTCAGGTGCTCCTTGGCCTTGACGCCGAAGCGGTGCTCTTCGTCGATCACCAGCAGGCCGAGACGCCCGAACTCCACGTCGGCCTGGAGCATGCGGTGCGTTCCCACGACGACGTCCACGGATCCGTCGGCCAGCCCCTTGGCCAGCTCGGCGTTCTCGGCCTTGCCGTGGAAGCGCGACAGCATGGCGACCTTCAGCGGGTAGCCCTCGAAGCGCTTCTTCAGCGTCTCGTGGTGCTGGCGGGCCAGCACCGTCGTCGGAACCAGCACAGCCACCTGTTTGCCGGCCATCGCTGCGAGGTAGGCGGCGCGCACCGCGACTTCGGTCTTGCCGTAGCCCACGTCGCCGCAGACCACGCGGTCCATGGGACGATCGCGGGCGAGGTCGGCCAGGATGTCGCGGATGGCGCCGAGCTGGCCTTCGGTTTCCTCGAAGGGAAAGCGGGCCTCGAACTCTTCGAAGTCCGCGCCGGGGGTGGCCCAGGGCTCGCGCTTGCTCACCTGGCGGAAGGCCTCCAGGTCCAGCAGCTCGCGGGCCATCTCCAGGATGGAATCGCGGGCGCGGCGCTTGGTGCGCTCCCAGCTGGCGCCGCCGATCTTGTCGAGCGTGGGCACCGCGCCGGACGCGCCCGTGTACTTCTCGACGAGGTTGATGCGGTCAACGGGCAGGTAGTAGCGGTCGCCGCCGGCGTACTCGATGTGGAGAAAGTCGCCCTCCATCCCCGCGGCCTTCATGTGGCGGAGCCCCCGGTAGTGGCCCACGCCGTGGTCCACGTGCACCACGTAGTCGTCGGGGCGCAGTTCGGCCAGGGCGCTCAGCATGCGGGCGCGGCCGGCGCGGCGGCGGCGCGGGCGCGAACGCCGCTCCCCGAACATCTCTTCGTCGCTGACAACGAGCAGGTGGTCGGCCCCCAGGGTGAAGCCCTCGTGAAGATGGCCCTCCACCAGCCAGATCGATCCCGCGTGCCCGACCATGGCCTTGGCGAAGGTCTGGCCCTTCACGATGCGCTCCACGCCGGACAGCGTCAGCAGGTGTTCGATGCGCCCGAGCTGGGTGGGATCCGAAGCGAGCAGGATGACGCGGTTGCCGTCGTTGCGCGCTCCCGCAAGGGCGTCGACCACCGGCGCGAAGCCGCTCTCGCCGCGCTGGGACTTGGCGTGGACGCGGGCGGCGGTGATGCGCGTGTTGAGCGCGACATCCACGCGCCAGGTGCGGTGGCCGGCCTCGCCGCTGGATTCAACGGCTTCGGCGAAGTCGAGTTCCACGCGCGGTCGCCGCGCGAGCAGCTCGTGAAGTTCGTGGCGGTCGAGG
>JBHEPB010000085.1:0-10115 GCA_046260515.1 Binatia bacterium | reverse complement strand
GGCCCGCCACGCCGTGCTCAGCGGCCAGCGACGCCAGGCCGTGCACTCTTTCCTGCGGCACGCCGCCGGGAGCCAGCGCGGCGCGCAGTCGGTCGAGGCGCTCGACGAGCACGCTATCGTGCTGGAGAGCGCTCTTGCGGTAGCGCTCCACGAGCAGATGCACGGTATGGCGCACGCTGTCGCGGGCCTTGTCCACGGGTTTGCGCAGGTTCTCGTCGAGGGCAATGGCGGCGCCCGCGAAGCCTTCGAGCTCGGAGAGGAAGCCGCCGAGCAGCGCTTCCTCCACGCCGTCGGCGTCCACCCGCGCGGAGGTCGCCGCGGGCAGGCGGCCGAGCACCTCTTCCCTGTCGCCGGCCAGCGCCGCGAAGGTGGTGCCGAGGGCTTCGAGGCGGCGGCGATCGCCGGCCGTCGTCACGCAAAAGGACGGACGCGGCGCCACCAGCGGCATTTCCAGCGGGAGCGCGTGCCCCATCGCGTCGTACAGCGGCGCCAGTTGGGCGAAGTAGCCGATCTCGCCGGGCCCGCCGAGCACCACCGCCGTCGGCAGCAGGTAGTCCTGAACGAGGGGCCTCAGCAGCGCCGAGCTGCTGAAGCGCAGCGGATCGCTCACCACGAGGCGCGCGGCTTCTTCGCGCGCGAGGTCCGGGGCCGCCGCGTCGCGGCTATGGCCGCGCAGCCTCCACCCCCCCTCGCACGCTTCGAGGCGGAATCGATCGCCTTCCGCGCCGCCCGGATGAAAGAAGCAAAGCGGCGACCCGTCGAGAACCTTCACCTGCACGGCAAAGCCGGCGCCTTCGAGGTCGCGGGCGCGCGCGCCGAGCATCTCCCCAATGCTCTCGGCGTCGAGGAGCGCACGTTCGAGCACGGGCGCCGCCAGCGCGGCCATCTCCGGTGTGCGCGGGTCGAGAACAAGCAGGCCGTCGCCGCCGAACAGTTCGTCCAGCACGCCGCGAAACGCCGCGGCCGGCGAGGCGCCCGCGCGGTAGTGCCGCGCCATCAGCGCGACCGCTTCGGCGCCGTTGGGGCGCGGACCGACGGCCGCTTCCAGTTCGGCCAGGGCCGCCGCGATCGTCGCGTCGAAACGCCGCGCTGCAACCGACGCGCGCGGCGGCGCGTCGCCGCCCCCGGCCGAGATGCGCCTCACCGCGCCGTGATGGTCGAGCACCACGCAGTGGTCGATTTCCTCCCAGTCGTGGTCCTCGGTCTGGAGCCAGAACACCGGCACGCAGGGCAGCCCGCTCTCGGCCTCGAGGCGGCGCGCGGCGGCCACCACGCCGGCCGCTTTGTAAAAACTGAAGGCCGGCCCCGTGAACAGCCCCACCTGCTGGCCGCTCACCACCACGGCCGCCTTGCCCGCGGCCAGGGCTTCAAGGTTGCGCGCGCGGGCGCCGGAAGCCGGAAGATCGAGGTGCTGGCGGGCGAGAGCCTCCACGAGTCCCGCAGGACAGCCGCGCCGCGACGCGCGCTCCACCGACTTCGTTCTTTCCCCCGCGTCGCCGAAGCCCCGCGCGAGGAAACGCGCCGCCGCAGCGTCGCCGCCCAGCCAGGCCGGAGCGAAGGGACGAGGAGACACTGCGCCGGAGGGAGCGCCGGCGGCGGTGCCGGCAGCAGCGGAACCAGGACGAGACGGCGAATGCACGCTTCGCTTGTACCAGAGCCGCGCCCGGCCGCGAGTTGCCGCCCTCTCACCGTCGGGATATCCCCGATCGAAGTGAGTCGCCTGTTGGTCCCCTTCCTCCTCGCCGGCGCCGTGCTCGGGCTTCCGGCTTCTTCCTCTTCCGCTGCGCCCCGCCCCGGCGATGCCGGCTCCATCTCACCCGTCGCCGGCGATGCCGGTTCCATCGCGACCGTCGCCGGCGATGCCGGCTCCTTGGCCCTCGCCGTGGCCCGCCTGCGCGTCGTGGGCAACGTGCTCTACGTGGCCGCCCATCCCGACGACGAGAACACGCGCCTGCTCTCCTGGCTGGTGGCAGACAAGGGCCTGCGCACGGCCTACCTGTCGCTCACGCGCGGCGACGGCGGCCAGAATCTCATCGGCACCGAGCAGGGCCCCATGTTCGGACTGCTGCGCACGGCCGAACTGCTGGAAGCCCGCCGCCTCGACGGCGCCGAGCAGGTCTTCACCCGCGCCGTGGACTTCGGCTACTCCAAGTCCACCGACGAGAGCCTCGCCCGCTGGGGCCATGGCGAAGTGCTCTCCGATGTTGTGCGCGCGATCCGCCGCTTCCGCCCCGACGTGGTGATCGCGCGCTTCTCGGCAGCCGACGCCAAAACCCACGGCCACCACTCGGCCTCGGCCCGCCTCGCTCGCGAAGGCGTGCAGGCCGCCGCCGACCCGGCCCGCTTCGCCAGGGAACTGCCCGGCCTCGAGCCGTGGAAGGCCCAGCGCCTGCTGTGGAACAAGAGCACCTGGTCCAAGCCCGAGGGCGCCGACTGGTCGGCGGATCTGCCCACCGACGTGGGCGGCTACAATCCCCTCCTCGGCGCTTCCTACGGCGAGATCGCCGGCCTCAGCCGCAGCATGCACAAGAGTCAGGGCTTCGGCGCCGAACAGCAGCGCGGCCCCATCCTCGAATACTTCGAAGTGCTCGAAGGCGAGCGTCCCCCCGACGACTTCCTCGCCGGCATCGACTTCTCCTGGAAGAGGGCCGGCGGCGACGACGCCCTCATCGAAGTGCTGGAGCGCGCCTCCAGGGAACTTCGCGTCGAGGCGCCTCACGCCATCATCCCGCTGCTCCTCGATGCGCGCCGCCGCATCCGCGCCCTGTCCGACAGCCACCACCGCACCTACAAGCTGGCCGAACTGGACGAGGTGATCGCAGCGTGCGCCGGCCTGTGGCTGGAAGCGACGGCCGACGGCTACCTGCGCGCGGCTGGCGAGAACGTGGAAGTGACGGCCACCGCCATCGACCGCTCGCCCTTTCCCATGGAGCTGGTCTCGGTGCAGGTGGGCGGCCACAAACTGGCCGGCGGCGCGCTGGCCGACAACCAGCCCCTGGTGCTGAAGCGCAGCGTGAAGATTCCCGCCGACGCCGCCGACACCACCCCGCCGTGGCTGCGCGAAGCGCCCGACGGCGACCGCTACCGCCTGCCCTCGCCCGACCTCATCGGCCATCCCGCGGGAGCGCCGGCCCTCACCGCCGTCTTCGACCTGCGCGTCGGCGACGAACTGCTGCGTTTCACGCGCGCGGTGGACTTCAAATGGGTGGACCCGGTGCAGGGCGAACGACGCCGGCCGCTGGAGATCCATCCGGCCGTCACCGTCACCCTCGACCGCAAAGTGATGCTCTTTCCCGACGCCTCACCGCGCACCGTGCGCGTTACCGCCAAGGCCGGCGCGGCTTCGGCCCGCGGCCGTCTTCGCCTCCAGCTTCCCGAGGGCTGGACGAGCGAGCCGGCGAGCGCGGCTTTCGACCTGGCCGAACGCGAGGCCGAAAGCGTATTCAGCTTTCGCGTCACGCCGTCCGCCACCGCCGCAGCCGGAACCCTGCTCGCCGTCGCCGAAGTGAACGGGCGCCGCTTCTCGCGCAGCCTCGTGCGCATCGAGTATCCCCACATCCCCATCCAGACCGTCTTTCCCGCCGCCGAAGTCCGCCTCGTTCCTGTCGCTCTCGAACGCGGCGTGTCGAGCATCGGCTACATCGCCGGCGCCGGCGACGACGTGGCCGCGAGCCTGGCCGAAGTGGGCTACCTGGTAACGACTCTCGACGACGAGACGCTGGCCGGCGGCGACCTCTCGCGCTTCCAGGCCATCGTGGTCGGCGTGAGGGCCCACAACGTGAACTCCCGCCTGCGCTTCCATCACCAGCGCCTGATGGACTACGTGGAGAGCGGCGGAACCCTCGTCACCCAGTACAACACCGTCAACCGCATCAGCAGCGTGGACGGGCCGATGGGCCCCTGGCCCTTCACCATCGGCCGCGACCGCGTCACCGACGAAACGGCGGCGCCCCGTTTCGACGACGAAGCCGATCCGGTGCTGCGCCATCCCAACCCGATCACGGCCGCCGACTTCGACGGCTGGGTCCAGGAGCGCGGCCTCTACTTCGCCGCCGATCGCGACGCGCGCTATCGCGCCCCGCTGTCCTTCCACGATCCCGGCGAGGACTGGGACGACGGCGGCCTCCTCGTGGCAGCCCACGGCAAGGGGCGCTTCGTGTACACGGGGCTGTCCTTCTTCCGCCAGCTTCCCGCTGGCGTGGCTGGGGCCTACCGCCTCTTCGCCAACCTGCTGGCGCCGCCGCCGGGCGGCGATCCGGCGCCTTCTCTTTCGGGAGCGCAGCGCACGGCGCGCGCCCAGCGCGTGGACGACCTGGCCGGTGTCCGGCACTGACGGCGACAGCGGCACCGGTCTTCCGCGCGCCGTCGGCACGTGGAAGCGGGCCTACGTGCTGGTCCTCGCGGTCCTCGCCGCCGACATCGCCCTGCTCTGGCTGCTGATGAGGATCTACACGTGAGGGCCGGCGCGCGCCGACTTGCCCGTGAACGCCTCGTCGTGGGGCCCCGCGCGTGAGGCTTCTCGACTGGCTGGTGCTGGCCGCCACGCTGGCCGCCATCGTCGCCTACGGCATCTGGCGCACGCGCGGCATCGCCAGCAGCGACCACTACCTGCGCGGCGGCAACGCCGACCGCTGGCCCACCATCGGCCTTTCCATCATGGCCACCCAGGCCAGCGCCATCACCTTCCTGTCCACGCCCGGCCAGGCCTACGAAGACGGGCTGCGCTTCGTGCAGTTCTACTTCGGCCTGCCCATCGCCATGGTGATCCTGTCGGCGGTGATGCTGCCGGCCTACTACCGCCTGCACGTCATCACCGCCTACGAGTTCCTCGAGCAGCGCTTCGACCTGAAGACCCGCCAGCTCGCCGCCTTTCTCTTCCTGGTGCAGAGGGGCCTGGCGGCCGGCATCACCATCTACGCGCCGTCCATCCTGCTCTCTTCCCTGCTCGGCTGGCCGCTCACACTCACCAGCATCCTCACCGGCGGCCTCGTGATCCTCTATACGGTGGCAGGCGGCACGCGCGCGGTAAGCCAGACGCAGAAACAGCAGATGACGGTGATGCTGTTCGGCATGGCGGCGGCCGCCGCCTACATCGTCGCTTCGCTTCCCCCGGCCGTGTCGTTCGGCGACGCCCTGCACGTGGCCGGCGCCCTCGGGCGCCTGAACGCCCTCGACTTCTCCCTGGACACCGACAGCCGCTACACCTTCTGGTCGGGCATCACCGGCGGCACCTTCCTGGCCCTGGCCTACTTCGGCACCGACCAGAGCCAGGTCCAGCGCTACCTGTCCGGCCAGACCCTGGCCCAGAGCCGCCTCGGCCTGTTGATGAACGGCCTGCTCAAGGTGCCCATGCAGTTCCTCATCCTGATGACGGGCGTGCTGGTCTTCGTGTTCTACCAGTTCGAGAAGCCGCCGGCCTTCTTCAACGAGCCGGCTCGCAACCTGGTCGCAGCCGGCGAGCACCGAGACGAGCTTCTGGCCGCCGAGGGTCTCTACGACGAGGCCCACGCCGCGAGGCGCCGCGCCGTGGAGGCTTTCCTCGAAGCCCGCCGAAGCGGCGACGCCGGCCAGCTGCGCGCGGCCGACGACCTGCGCGCTGCCCATGCCGGAATGGAAACGGCGCGCCGCGGCGTCAAGACGGTGATCGCCGCCGACTCGGCGGCCGCCAAAGTTTCCGACACCGACTACGTCTTCCTCGGCTTCGTGCTGCGCTACCTGCCCGCCGGACTGGTGGGCCTGGTGATCGCGGTGGTGATCTCGGCGGCCATGAGCTCGACGGCCAGCGAACTGAGCGCCCTCGGCACCACCACCCTGGTGGATTTCTACCGCCGCAGCTGGGTGACGACGGCTCCCGACTTCCACTACCTGCGCATGAGCCGCGTGCTGACCGCGGCCTGGGGACTGGTGGCGGTGGCCTTCGCCTGTTTCGCTTCCCTGCTCGACAACCTCATCGAGGCCGTCAACATCGTGGGGTCCCTCTTCTACGGCAGCATCCTCGGCATTTTCCTGGCGGCCATCTTCCTGCCCCGCGTCGGCGGCACCGCCGTGTTCGTCGCGGCGCTGGCCGCCGAGGCGGTGGTGCTCTTCCTCTACGTGACGAGTAACATCGGCTTCCTCTGGTTCAATGCCATCGGATGCGGGATAGTGCTGGCAGCGGCCACGATGCTGAGCGTCGTGATGCCGCGCCACGTCGAAGGGAGGACCGACTCATGACCAGACTGCAACACCGCGTTTCGCGAGCCCTCATCGTCACCTGTCTCGCAGGGCCGTGGGCGGCGCCGGCGGGCGCCCAGGGCCTCGGCGTCTACGACCCCGATCTCGCGTGGCCCTTGTGCGGCCGCATCGCCGACGATCCGCCCATGGGCTGGGCCCCGGGCATGGACTGCCCGCCGGAGCGCCACGGCGATCCCGCCTTCCACGACGCTCCCATCTCGTCCACCTTCGGGCCCCGCCAGCTTCCTTCCGAAGCCTTTCGCTACGACTTCCACCGCGGCATCGATCTGCCCGCCGAGATCGGCACGCCCCTGTTCGCCGTCGCCGACGGCGAGATCATCAAGGCCGGAGTCCATCCTTCCTTCGAAGATCCCGTCCTCGAGATTCGCCACTACCGCCCCGGCTTCGGCTCCTGCGGCGCCGGCGGAGGCTGCTACTCCTCCATGTACCTGCACGTCTCGGCCTGGACGGTGATGCCCGGCAACATCGTCACCAAGGGGCAGTACATCGGCGAGAGCGGCGAATCCTCGAGCGGCTTCGCCCACCTCCACTTCGAGATCCGCGACGCGCCTCCCACCGACGCTGCCAGCTCGTGGCAGAAGGAATGCGTGCATCCCCTCGGCGCCCTGCCCTACCCCGACGACGGCGCCGGCAACCTCGAACTCGCAATCGACTCGGTGGACGTCTCCAATCCCTTGAACCCGGTCGTCACCGCCACGGTGACGGCGCCGATGTCGATCGAACTCGACCTGGAGACCATGGAAGTCGAAGTCTACGAGAGACTGCCCGGCGGCGACCTCTCTGCCATCGTCCAGCCGGGCGCCACGCCCGTCGGCACCACCGTCGAAGGCGGCGGTTACCTGGTGGACCCTCCCCTCTACTCGATGAACCTCACCAGCCGCCAGTACACCTACAAGGACAGCGGCAGCGGCATCGCCTACGAGGAGTTCCTGGCCGGCGGCCTTTACGAAAGCCCCTACGCGGACGAGATGCCTCCGGACTACGATCCGGGCTTTCATCTGGACGCGGCCGATCCCGGCGACTTCCAGGCCGGCCTCTTCAACGGCATGCGCATCCGGCCCATCCACTACAACGACGAGTCGCCGGCCTACCAGGCCACCTTCGAATTCCTCGCCCTCGAAGGCACGAGCGAGGCCGAAACCCTCTGCATCCGCGTGCGCGCGGTCGATGCCGTCGGCAACGCGACCGAATGGCAGACCTTCAACTGCCCCGACCATTCCTGTCCTTCGATCCCGCGTGAGGACTGCCGCACGGCCGACCGCTCCGGCCTGCAACTGAAGAAGAAGAACGGCCTCCTCGACCGCCTGAAGTGGGTGATGAAGGGAGGCGAAGCGACGACCCTCGCCGACTTCGGCGATCCGGTGGCCGGCGACGACGTTACCTGGTCGTGGTGCCTGTGGGCCGGCGACGTTCCCGAAGAGCCGCTGCTCGGCGCCGACCTTCCCACCGGCGGCCTTTGCAACGGCAAACCCTGCTGGCGCGCCGTGTCCACCAAGGGCTTCAAGATGAAGGACAAGACCGGCACGCCGAGCGGCGTCACGTCCGCGTCGCTGCTGGCCGGCGAGCCTGGTCGCACGCGCCTCAAGGTGCTCGGTCGCGGCGCCAAGCTCGGCGACGCGGTGCTGCCGGCATCGCTGCCTCTCACGGCGCAACTGATCGCCGACGACGGCGTAACGCCGCTTTGCTGGCAGGCTTCCTGGGCCGAGGCGGTGCGCAACGACGAAGGGCAGCTGAAGGCGAAGTAGGGGCGGCGCGCGCCCCCTCGAGCGCTGGACGATTTCCGCGCGACGGTTCCTGGCGCGGCCGCGCGGGCCTCAGCCCTCGTCCTTGTCGTGGGGTGGCACCTGGCGGAAATCGGGCGCCCGCTTGGAGAGGAAGGCCATCACCGCCTCCATGTTCTCCGGGCTGCCGATGCGCCCGATGAAAGCCGCGTCCTCCCTCGCCCTGGCCGCCTTCACCTGATCGGCGCGCGTGGCCAGCAGCAGCCGCTTGGTGGCGCGCAAGGAGCCGAGGGGCTTGGCGGCAAGCTGGGCCGCCCTTTCCATCGCGCGCGAGAGCACGTCTTCCGGCTTGCACAGTTCGTTGGCCAGTCCGAGCCGCGTTGCCTTCTCCGCGTCGATGAACGCGGATTCGTAGAGAAGATCGACGGCGTTCCGCCAGCCGATCACCAGCGGGAACAGGAAACTCGACGCCGCCTCCGGCACCACGCCCAGCGTGATGAAAGGCGCGCGCAGGCGCGAGCCCTCGGCAATGTACACGTAGTCGCAGTGCAGCAGCAGCGTGATGCCGATGCCGACGCCCACGCCGTCCACCGCAGCCACCAGCGGCTTGTCGAACTCGCAGAGCACGTCCATGAAGGCGGAGAAGCCGTTTTCGGAGGCAGCGTCCGACGTGTCGATGCTGGACATCTCCTTGATGTCCTGCCCCGCCGTGAAAGCGCCGCCTGCCCCCGTGACCACCACGCAGCGCACGGCGTCGTCGGCCAGCGCGTCGCGCAGGGCGTCGCGCGCTTCCGTCCACATCTGCCGGTTGAAGGCGTTGCGGGCCTCGGGGCGGTTGAGGGTGAGCAGGAGGACGCCGTTGTCCCCGAGAGTTTCGAGGACGGTGGTGCGCGTGGTCATCGGGGTCGTCTCCCTGGCCCTCGTCCTCGGGGACGAAAGCGCGGGGCACTATGGCAGGGGCCGGGGAGGCCTCAAGGTGAGTGGGGCGGCAGGCGCTTGCTTGAAGCCGGCAGTCGATGACAAGTTGCGCGCCCTCACCTCATTCGGCTACCCGGAGAAACCCTCGATGATCGATCCCAGGCCCCGCACCGTCCTCAGCGTCCTCAGCATGCTGACCCTGCTTACGCTTCTGTCGGGAGCCTCCGCCGTGCAGGCCCAGGACGCGTCAACCGCCACCGACGTGTGCCCCGCCGACGCCGACCCCTGCATCGTCTCCGCGCCGGTGAAGGTGGCGCCCGCCACCGTCCTCGACTTCGGCACGCGCGCCGTGAGCATCGTCGGCAACGGAGCCTTTGAGTTCGCCGGAGGGACCAGCCGCATCCGCTGCGGCGCCTTCGATGCCGACAGCGACGGCCCGGCCATCCGGTCGTACGTCCCGGCCGGCACCACCCCGCCCACCTTCCGCAGCGTTCACGTGGAGGCCCGGCGCCGCTGCGACGGCGGCGACGCCCAGCTGCCCTGCCTCCACGACGACAACTGCCAGTTCGGCGCCTGCGACACCCGGCGCTGCTCCGGAAGCGCCGCGAGGATCTGCACCGGCGATTCCCAGTGCCAGGTCGGGCCCTGTTCTTCCCTCACCAAACGCTGCCTGGGCTCCCCGACCTTCCTGCGCTGCAGCAGCAACGCCGACTGCGAACTCGGCACCTGCCCCGTCCAAACCACCTGCAACGACCTCACCCAGTCCGGCGCCGCCACAAACTGCGCCGTGGACGGCGACTGCGCTTTCGGCGCCTGCACCCTCGGCGACGGCAATCTCCATCTCGGCGGCGGCGTAGCCGGCTCCGGCCGCCCCCCCACCAACCTTGCGCTGCGCGCGGCCGACTCCGCGACGATCACCGCCACCGTCCAACTGAGGGGCCGCGGCGCGGAAGAAGACGGCGGAGACCTGTTCGTAACGGCCGACGCCGGCGACGTGATCCTCGCCGCGAGGGTGAACGCGCGCAGCGGCAAGCTCGGGCGGGGCGGCGCGATCATCCTCGAAGCGACCCGCGACGTGGCGGTGGAGGAGAGGATCGCCGCCGAGGGCGGCGACTTCGACGGCGGTATCGTCGAGGCCGAGGCCGGTCGCGACATCTCCATCCGCGCCAGCCTGCTGCTCAACTCGCGCTCGGGAGCCGGCTACGGCGGCATCGTCGAGGGCACCGCCGGCCGCGACATCAC
>JBHEPB010000031.1:0-14986 GCA_046260515.1 Binatia bacterium | reverse complement strand
CCGCGCCCGCCTGCGCGTGAACCAGGCCAGCCCCACCGAAACCTGGCTGCACGCGCGCCTGTGGCCCGAGGGCGATCCGGAACCCGCCGGCTGGCAGGTGGAGATCCTCGACGACGAGCCCGTGGTCCAGAACGTGGCCGGCGGTCTCGCCGTGGATTCCTGGAGCCGTTACACCGTGGGTGACCCCGGTCCCCAGGGCGACACCTTCGTCGACGAGATTGAAGTGACGCGGCTCTGCAATCCGCTGGCAGGCGTGGCGGCGCCGGCCCTGGTCGCCGACAATTTCCTGGGAACGCCTTTTGAGTTCACCGAGGGGCCGCGCTGGCGCCCCGACGACGGCGTGCTGCTGTTCACCGACCTCAACCTGGAGACGATCTACGAGTTGACGCCGCCGGGAACCATCGCCGAGTAGCGAACCGGCAGCAACGCCGCCAATGGCCTGGCCAACGACATCAACGGCGACCTGCTCACTTGCGAGCACGCATCGCGACGGGTGAGCCGCACCGACTCGATGGATGTCGTCACCACCGTGACCGGCGACTTCGGCGGTGACCAGTACCACTCGCCCAACGACCTGGCGGTGCGCTCGGACGGGACCATCTACTTCACCGATCCCCAGTACGGTATCGGTGACCACGGCCAGCCCGTCGAACTTGGCTTCAACGGTCTGTTCCGCGTGGCTCCGGGCGGCATGGTCACGGCCGCATGGATGGGCGGCCTGGCCGCCGGCCCCAACGGCGTGGTGCTCTCGCCCGACGAGGACGTGCTCTACATGAGCGACACGGCCGCCGGCCAGGTGCTGTCCTGGGACGTCAACCCCGACGGCAGCCTGAGCGGCCAGCAGACCTTTGCGTCGGGACTCGTGACGCCCGACGGCATGTGCATGGACAGCCGCGGCAACCTCTTCGTGTCGCAGTGGGGAGCGAGCGCGGCCTTCGGGACCCTGGAGGTCTTCGCTCCGGATGGAACGCCCTGGGGCTACGTCCCGGTCGGGCATTCACCGACCAACTGCGGCTTCGGCGGAGCCGACGCGACGACGCTCTACATCACTGCCCACGAGGGCTTCATGAGCAACGTGGCCGGGCTCTACAGCGTCAGCGTGCCGGTGGCGGGACTGCACTAGGCGGTTAAGCCGGAGCAGGGGGCAGCCCCCGGCGGTGCAGGGCCGGCTCTCCTCAAGCCGGGGCGTCGGAGCTCCGCGCGGCGCAAAGTTCCTCGAAGCGCGCGAGGGCCTTGTCGGTCTCGCTTGTCAGGAAGGGTTCGATGCGAACGAGTCGCCCGTGGTCCATCATGCAGAGGACCACGGAGACGTTCTCGAAAGGGCCGCTGTCGCGCAGGTTCCCGTGGATACGGGTGAGCAGCACGAGGCCATGGCGGTTCCATGCGATCACGCGCGAGGGTTCCATCGTAGCGTCCGGCGCCATCTCCACCTGGACGACGAGGGACGCGATCCACTGCTCGCGGTCGATGGTTCCGAAGCTGAGAGGGCGGCGGTCGTCAAACACCGCGTCAACGGACAGGGCCTCGCGAGCCGCGTCCCAATCCCGCCGGCCGACGGCCTCGAAGTTTGCGACGAGCGGCATCATTTCGGCAGCTTCACTTGCGGCGAAGCGCCGGAGTCCTTCGAGGCAGGCCGCCGCGCGGTCCTCCGGATCGAAGAAGACGACGGCGATCAGTCGACCTTGCTCGTCCACCTCGACCAGGCGCAGGCGCTCGATCTCGATGGCGGCGCCACCGTCATTCGCGAGGAAGAGGAAACGGCTCAGCTCGACACGATCTCCGAAGGTGGCGACCAGGTTGTGTTCGGTGCTCGCAGGCAGCTGCTCGCGCACGAACTGCATGGACGCGATCCAGGTATCCACGTCGCCGCTCACGAGGGCGCGCCTGCTGCGGTCGTCGTAGCGGAAGGCCGGGCTGGCCATGTCCCGGACCGCTTGCCAGTCGGCGGCGAGGAAGAGTTCCATGGTCCGCAGCCCTGCTTGCGACGCCGCGTTCGGTGCGATGTCGAGCGGGTCGCGCGTCAGCTCCTCGAAGCGCGCGACAGCCGCTTCCTCCGCGGCGATGGGGAAGGGCTCGGCGTGCGTCAGCTTTCTGCCCGACGCGACAAAGATCACCAGCAGGAGGTTCTCGAAGGCCCCGCCGTCGCGCAGGGTGCCGTAGATGCGAAGGGAGAGCAGGACGCCCCGGCTGTTCCACGCGAGCACCTGCGGCACGTCGGACGCGTATTCGGAAGCCAGGTCCACAGCGACGCGAAGCGATTCCCGCCACTGGTTCCCATTCAGGACGCCGAGGCTGAGCGGCCGGTGGTCGACGAAACGCAGCGACGGCGACATGCATTCGCTCAACGCGTCCCAGTCCCGTCGCTGCAAAGCGCTCTCCCAGGCGCAGTAGGTCGTCGGCCCGTCGCCGCCGGCCGCTTCGCCTGCTGCAAAGTGCTCGAGCCCTTGCAGCATCGCCTTGGGACGGTCCTCCAGATCGAAGAGCGTAACGCCGCTCAGGCGGCCGGCGTCGTCCACTTCGAGAAGGCTGATCCTGTCGAGCTCCGGGCCGTCCGCGCGGCCGGTCCAGGTGACGCGGCTGATCGCGACGCGATCGCCGATCGTGGCGAGTTGTTCGAACCGCGTGCGGGCCGGCGAGGTCAGGAAGCGGATCGACCGGATCCAGGTGTGAACGTCGCCTTCGACCAGCGCGCGCCGGCCACGATCCTGGTAGCGGAAATCAGGCGAGACCAGCGCCGCCGCTTGATCGTCGCCTTCTCTGCCGAGTACCTCGAAGAATCGAGTCCCCGCCTTCGTCGCCGAATTCGGCGAAAGCGACGTGGGACCTCGGCGGGATTCTCCGTCGAACGCGGCGCACAGTTCCTCGAAGCGTGCGACGGCCTCTTCGTGGGCATCGATGGGGTGAGGCTCCACATGGGTGAGCTTGCCGCCGGAGGCGAGGAAGACGCACAGGAAAACGTTCTCGAAGGGGCCTCCGTCGCGCAGGTTCCCGTAGGTGCGAACGGAGAGGACGTAGCCATGAGAATTCCAGGCCAGCACTCGACTCGCTTCGTTGGCGAGATCTGTTGCCATGTCCACTTGTACGCGCAGCGATGCGATCCATTGGTCGGCGTCGAGGATTCCCAGGCTGAGCGGTCGTCGATCGTCGAACACGAGGTTCGAAGAGAGGACCTCGCGCAAGGCCGTCCAGTCGTAACGGAGCAGAGCTCGCACGAAAGCGGGGTAAGTCGCCGGGCCGTCCGCACCCGCGGCCTCCCCCGCCGCGAAACGTTCGAGCCCCTCGGCATACGCTGCCGCCCGGTCGTCGCCGTCGAACAGGATGATCCGCCGGAGCCTTCCGTCCGCGGCAACTTCGACCAGGCGCAGCTTGTCGGTGAGGAACTCCGCTTCTTCCGACTCTCCGATCCAGCGCATCTTCCCGATCAGAATGCGTTCGCCGAGCGTGGCGAGAAGTTCATGTTCGAAGCGCACACCGGGCTGGGAGCGGATGAACTCCATCGATTTGAGCCAGGTGTCGACATCTCCGTCGACCAGCGCGCGCTTGCCGCGATCCTCGAAGCGGAAATCGTCGCCCGCAAGCCGGCGCACCTCACCCCAGTCGCCCGCCGCGTGAGTTTTGAAGAGTTTCGCGTCCGCCAGGGTCGCGGCGTTGCGCGGGGGTCGCTGGCGGTCGGGCGCTGGCTCCTGCGTGTCGCGCACGGCAGTCGCGCTAGTCTCGCGACCGGCAACCAGCGTCTCGTCTCCCGAGCCTCCTCGCGCGCGCTCGTAACACGCGAGCGCGGCATCGAACGCTTCGAGGTCGAAGAACTCCTGGTGCAGAGTGCCGTCAGCGTCGACGGACATGACACCCAGATACGCGCTCTCGAAGGCGCCTCCGTCCAGCAGGTTGCCGGAGCGCTTGATCGTGGTGATCCAGCCACGGCAATGGTAAATCGGAATGAACCAACCCGTTTCGAGGCTCTGGTCGGGGGCGAGATCCCAGAGCACCTTCAGGCTGTCGACGTATGCTTCGGTGTTGTCGAGTCGTCCGATTCCGGCCAGACGGTGATCCTCGACCGTGAGCCCCGATCCGAACAGGACTCGAAGGGCGTTGGCGTCGTGGCGATCGAAGGCCTGGCAGGTGTCCGGCCAGATCGTTGCCCGAGCCGGAGCGTCGGGGTCGATGGCGACCCAGCGATCGATCGCCTCGCGCTGGGCGGCGCGTCGCTGCTCGGGACCGAAATCCACCGAGCGGACGAGGCGGCCCTCTTCGTCCACCTCGGTCACCGCAAGGATCTCGACCTCGGCTTTGCCGTCGTCCGGCCCGGCGGTCCACCGCAGGTTCTCGACGCAGATCCTTTTGCCGAAAGCTCCAATCACCCGACTCGTCCGGCGGGTTCTCTCGTACAAGCCCTCCGCGGCGAGACGCTCATCCTCGAGCCAGTGCTCGACTCCGCCGGAGAGCGGAACGCGCCCGCGGCGGTCCTCGTAGGCGGCGTCTGTCCTCAGCATGGCTCGCACGGCGTCCCAATCGCCGGCAACGACGGCTGCCCGGTAGCACGCTATGGCCTCCGTCGCCGCGTTGGTCATCGGGAACGCGGCGAGCGGCCCGGACCCCGCAGACCCGTCGATGCTGCGGAAGCGCGCGAAGGCCCGCCCGTGGTCTTCGCGGTCGTAGATGTCGAACCGGCAGATGAGGCCTTGCTGGTCGACCTCCATGACGGCGTTGTTGGGGAGCTCGAAGCGTCCGCCGTCGCGGGTGCCGCAGATCACGGAGGCCGCCAGGTGGCCGCGCTCCGAGTTTCGGACGTGGTCGATCTGGTACCTTGCGTCGGGGGCAAGGTCGACCAGAGTTTTCTGGGTCTTCACAAACTCGTCCCGACCCCGGAGCGTGCCCCAGCCGAGAACGCGGTGATCCGTTGTGACCATGTCCGGGTGGAGCTGCGCAGCGAGGTCCTCCCACCGGCGATTGTCCCTGGCGACCCCGTACCGGTTCATGCCCGCCGTCGCGCGAGGATGCTCCGCGGCTTCCCCGGCCTGGTAGCGGGAATGGATTTCGGCGTAGGCCGCGTCCACGTCCTCGAGATCGAAGCGTACCGTTGCGACGGGAGCGCCTATTGCATTCACTTCGAGGACGTTGAGGTGCTCGATCACGCTCGGCCCAACGTCTTCACCTTCGACCTGGAGACGCATGCGCACCAGGCACAGACGCTCGCCCCGCGTGGCGAGCAGGCGAGCGTCGAGTCTTCGCGAAGGCATGCTCGCCAGTTCGATGGAAAAGCGGACGAATTCGTCGCCGTCGAGTTCGACTTGCGACAGGCGTCGGCGATCCGAGTAACGAAACTCGTCGGCGAGCTGCGATGGACCGTCTCGCCATCCGGTCACGAGCCAGTTTTTGAGCGTCCGGCGCCACGCACGGGATGCCAGGTTGTCGTAAGGCGACAGCGGCAGAATCTCGGCGCCGACCGCCCTCTCCTTCAGGGGATCTGCCCGCTCCGCAGCGGCAGCCTCGTTGACGAAGCGTTCCGGCGCCGCTTCGCACGGTGCGAGCTCGTCGAGCCGCGCGAGCGCCTTCGCGGCGTCCTCCGGCTCGAAGACGTCCATGCTGGCGATCAGGCCGTCTGCCTGGAAGTTCCAGACGACCGCGTACGGACGTTCGAAATCTCCGCCCGCGCGAGTGTCCCTGCCGGTGTTGACCCCAAGCAGCGCAAGGGAGGACTCGCCCAGGTGGAGGATGCTCTCGTATCGCCGCACCATCTCCGTGGTCAATTCCTGCAGGGCGCGGAAGCTCTCGAGCACGACAGCCGCGCCGACCAGTTTTCCCACGCCCGTGAGGCGGTGGTCCTGGTAGACGACGCCGGGCCCGAAAATGGGCTCCAGGCGCGTCCGATCGGTGTTGATCTCGACCAGCAGGCGCCTCACGGTTCGCGCGGTGGCCGCGGCGCGTTCCCGATCGCACCCCGCGGGGAGCGTTTCCGCCCGAAGTTCATAGATCCGCGCAATCGCATCCTCGAGGTGATCCGTCGCGAACAGCTCGTTGCGACGCCGGCGTCCCTGTTCGTTCACGTCGACGACCAGGAACATCTCGTGCTCGATCGGCCCCGTCGAGACCGAGTCGTCGCGCGTAATACCCTCGATGCGAATCGCCTGGCGGGCAAGGCAAAGCGTCTCGCCGAAGCTGGCCAGCGCCTCGCTCTCGCACGCGGGGTTCGCCGCTACACCGAAGGTCCTCCAGCTCTCCACCATGGAGTCCTTGCCGAAGCTGATCCCGGTGGCGTGATGCACGTTGACGACGTCGTCGGCGTAAAGGTCCGCCGAGGCGTCGATGTCGTTGGCGCTGAACGTCGAGGCGAAACGGCCGACGTTGCGGGTGGCCGCGTTCGCGCGGACGCGTGGTCGCACTGGCAAGAGCGGCGCAGGCTTCGCCAGCAGCAGTTTGTCGAGGTGCGCATGGACGGCGGCGATATCTTCCGGCTCGAAGGTGTCCCAGCGATGGATGAGGCCGTCCTCGCGGAACTTCCACGCTATGCAGAGGGGCCTCTCGAACGTGCCGCCGCTGAGCTTGTCGGTGCCGAAATGGGTGCCGATCGCGGAGATAGCGTTGTCGTCCAGGTGGACGATGTCGTCGATTCGATAGAAGAGATCGGTGGCCAGGTCGCGCATGGCCGCGAACGACTCGACCAGCGCCGCTACCCCAAGGAGCTCTCCGGCACCGGTATGGCGATGATCGTGGGAAACGAGGTCCGGAGCGAAGCCGCTCCAGTTCTGGCGCTCTCCCAGTAGCGACCCTATCGAACGCGCGACACCCTCGGCGCGGACGCGCGCCGGCCCTTCGGCAAGCTGCGCGGCGCGCCGCTGGTAGAGGCAAACGATGGCGTGGTCGAGATGGTCGGCGGCGAAGACTTCGAGATGACGTCTCCGGCCTTCGTCATCCACCTCAACGACGAAGAACATGTTGAGCTCGAAGGCACCGAAGGAAGCGCCGTCCTTTCGTTCGAGGCTGTCCCCGCGGAGAGTTGCTCGAACCAGTCCCAGGGTTTCGCCGAGCCCCGCGAGGGGCGTCGACTCGAACGCCAAGCCGGCGATGCCGTCGCCGCTCCGGGGGAAGCCCCGGAGAAAGCCCGCCTTGTCGTACGTGCTTCCAGTGGGGTGGTGCACGACCACGAGGTCGTCCGCGAGCAGATCGGCTGCTGCCGAGGCGTTCCCTGTCCTGATCGCGGCGGAAAACGCCGTGGCGTTGCGCATGGCAGCGTTGTCGTGAACCCGTCGATTCCTGGTGACGGACGTCTGGTCCTCTTTTGCGTCCGGCTCCGCCGCGGGGACGGCCGTCGTGGCAGCGCTGCCGCGCGCGCGTTCGGCCAGCAGCGTCGCGCCCTTGGCCTCCCACAGTTCGATCGCGCGCTTCTCTTCCGCGTCGGCCTCGGCCGCTCGCCCAGATGCATGCAGCGCCGCGGCCAGCGCGAGGCGAGCGTCGGCGTGGTCGAGCAGGGCATCGGTCGCCGCGGCGATCGCGACGGAGGCCTGGGCAAGCTCGATCGCGGTGGCGTGTTCTCCGCGCCGGGCGAGCGCTTCGGCGCGCACCCCGCGCCAGGCGATGGCCGCCTGCAGGTCGTCTCCGGCGAGAATCTCGCTCTCGTGGGAGAGCGTTTCGGCGTCGTCGACGCGGCCGAGGGCGAGCAGGGCGCGGGCCAGCAGCGCCGCGGCGCGCGCCGCGTCAATGCCGAGGCCGAGGTCACGCAGTCCGTCGTAGGCGCCGCGCAGGCGGTGCTCGGCGGCGTCGGCGTCGCCTTCCAGCAGGTCGATGCGTCCCGCGAAAACGTCCGCTTCGTACAGGCGATGCGAGATGCCGAGTTCCTCCACCATCTTCCGCGACAGCGCGATCATGCGCTTGGCGGCATCCGTGCGGCCGCGCAGGGCTTCGAGCACGCCCTGGCAGCTGAGCGCGATGGCTTCGACGGCTGGTGCTCCCTGCGTGATGCGCAGCACGCGAACCACATCGAGGCAGCGCCCGCTGGCGCGAGTGACGGGGCTCGGTCCCCACAGCGCGGCCACCGGAGCACCGGCGAGCACGGCGTTGGCGCGTCGTCGGTCTCCGGCTTTGCGGGCGGAGGCGAGGGCGCGGTCGAGGGCGGCTTCGCAGGCTCCGACGCGGCCGAGTCGCGCCAAGGCCTGGGCGTGCACCGCGTGGGCTTTCGCTTCGCCCGCATCGTCGCCGAGAGTACCCAGCTCCTCGGCAGCCGCGGCCACCGCGTCGGCCGTTTCCTGAAGGGACTGCGGAGCCGTCAGCGCAGTGAGCTGGCCCGCGAAGCACGTGTGCCAGGCGCGAAGCCGCGGCGAATCGGCGGCGAACCGGTCGAGCTCGGCGATGGCCGCCGTAGCGTCGGTCACGTCGCCGGCGGCGAGCAGGGCCTCGCACCAGTCGAGAGCGAGCTCGGCGCGCGACGGATCGGCTCGGTTGAGGCAGGACAGGGCGCGGCCGAGAAGTCCCGCGGCCAGGGCGAGGTCGTCCCGGGCGAGTGCGCGCCGCCCTGCCGCCGCCAGGTGCGTGGCAGCCTTGTCGCCGAGGGCGCGGCCGCGGTCGTCGAGAGGCCCCAGCTCGCCCAGGTGCTGGTAGGCCTGCTCGAGGTGCCAGCCGATGGTCTCGTCGTGCTCGGCGGCGCCGGCCGCCCTGGTCTCGATCCATTCGGCGAGCCGGCCGTGGAGCTCGGCGCGCGTGCCCTTCAGCAGGCGCCGGTAGGCAGCATCGCGAATGAGGAGATGGTGGAAGCGCAGCACCGGCTCGCCGAGGAACCAGCCGGTGTCGCGTTCGATCAGCTCGCTTCGGCGCAGCGACTCCAGGCGAGCGTCGAGATCGGTGACTTCGCGCGGCAGCAACGCGGCCAGTGAGCTGCGCGAGAAGTTGCGGCCGACGACGGCGGCGCGCTCGAGGACGGCACGATCCTCGGGGCGCAGGCGTTCGATGCGTGATGCCAGCAGGGCGTGGATGGTCGGTGGCATTTCGAGGGCGGCCAGCGCGCCGCCGACGATCCAGCGGTCGCCCTCCCGCTTGAGGGCTCCTTCGTGCACCAGCATGCGCACCAGCTCCCCGACGAACAGGGGATTGCCTTCGCTGCTGGCGAGTACCTTGGCGGCGACGGCCGCTGGAAGATCCGTTGCGCCGATCAGGTTGGCCGCCAGGCGCATTGCGGCGCCCGCGTCGAGGCCCGCCAGCGTGAGGACCTCGGCCACGAGGGTCCCGGGGGTGGCCAGCGACGAGCGCGCGTCGCGAAGCTCGGGCCTGGCGCCGACGAGCACGAACAGGGGCACGCCGCTTCCCCACTGGACGAGGTGCTCGACGAGGTCGAGGAGCAGGGGTTCGGCCCAGTGGACGTCGTCGATGACGAGCACGACGGGGCGTGTGGCAGCCAATGCCGCGAGCAGGCGGCGCACGACGAAGAAAGTTTCCTCGGGGGAAGCCGGCGATCCGGCGAGGAGGGCGGCGATCCCATCGATGACACGGCTGCGGTCGGAGTCCGGGCCGGAGACGGCCTCGGAGACGGCTTCGCGCAGCGCGGCCGCGTCGGCGCCGTCGTCGATGCCGAGGAAGCGGCGCAGGGCGCTCGAGATCGGCGCGAAGCTGGTTCCGCCGGCGGCGTCGCAGTGCCCGCTGATGACGGTGGCCTCGTCGGCGCTGCGGCGCACGAACTCGCCGATGAGGCGGGACTTGCCGAGGCCGGGAGAGCCGAGCAGCACGGCCAGGCGCGCGGCCGGCGCGGAGACCGCCGTGCGGTGCACCGCGGCGAGGCGGGCGAGCTCTGCGTCGCGACCGACGAAGGCGGCGGTCGTCGCGCTGGCCGGTTTCTCCAGCGAGACCACGCGGTAGGCCGTCACCGCTTCGGCTCGGCCCTTCAGCGCCAGGCTGCCTAGCGGTTCGAGTGTGACCAGCGACGAGACGAGGCGGCGCGTCGATTCCCCGATCACCACGTCGCCGTCACGGGCCTGGTCCTGAAGGCGCGCCGCCACGTTGACCGGATCGCCGATCAGTTCGGTTTCGTCCTTGGCCACCACCTCGCCGGTGTTGACCGCGACGCGCAGGCCGACTTTTCCGACGAGGTTGCTGTGCCACTCGGCCAGTTCGCGGAAGACGCGCTGCATGTCGACGCCGGCGCGCACGGCGCGGATGGCATCGTCCTCGGCCACCAGCGGTAGCCCGAACACCGCCATCACGCCGTCGCCGAGCAGCTTGGCGACCCTGCCGCCGTGGCGTTCGACGGCGCCGCGCATCGCGCGGTAGTAGCCTTCCATGAAGAGCCGGGCCGATTCGGCGTCGAGCCGCTCGTGCAGGGCCGTCGACCCCGCCAGGTCCGCGAAGATGATCGAGACCACCTTGCGAGTGCCGTCGTCGGAAAGCGTGCCTTGTCTCACGTCCCCGCGCTGGGGCGAGTCCTTGCCGGCTGCGGCCCCGGGGCGCCCGGCAACGGGGGAGCCGCACTCGTCGCAGAACCTGGCGGTGGGGCGAAGCTCGGCGCCGCAGCCGGTGCAGCTGCGCTGGAGGGGCGCGGCGCAGTCCTCGCAGAATTTGGCCGCGTCGCGGTTCTCGTGTTGGCAGGCAGG
This sequence comes from Binatia bacterium, assembly GCA_046260515.1. Lineage (GTDB taxonomy): Bacteria > Desulfobacterota > Binatia > UBA1149 > CAITLU01 > DATNBU01. Next base: position 4,415 of record JBHEPB010000031.1, on the reverse strand, counting down.
GCAACGCATGGCGCAGCCGCCACACTTATCCGCCGGGCATCTCCGTGAACAGCCGGAATGGACGGGAAACGTCAGGTCCCGCAGGCCCTGCAGTGCGCCGTAGTGCCGTTGGTTGAGGCGCCAGCTCTGCTCGACGGCGAGATTGCGGCGGCCCATCGTCTCGAGCGCGATTTCCGTCGTGGCCGTCGCCCGTTTCAGCATCGAGGTGAAGCAGCGATCGACGGGCGGGAGATTGCGCAGCAGCAGGCGTCCGGCGCGGGCTGCTTCCGTCTTGCCGCGTTCGCTCAACTCCACGTCGGCCCAGCCGGTGAAGCGGCCCTGGCGGTTCGACTCACTCTGGCCGTGACGGAGCAGGGTGAGAGTGGGCGGACGATCGACGGAAGGCAGCGAAAGGAGGCGGGCTCTGGAAACAGACGCGCGGGGTTGTGAACTTTGGCGATTTTGGAAGCAGGAGAGGCAGGGGCATCGGTGCCGGGCCGGCGGTTAGGACCGCGATGTTCGCGGAGGTAACAAGTGTCTTGGCGCGGGAGGCCCCAGTGTCCCTTTCCGGGATGGAATTCGCGATGAGCGCGGGCTTTTTCTTACGCGGCGGCTTCATGGTTTTCCCTATTTTCCCCTTGCATCCGGCTTTGTTTTTCGCTATTTGTTCGCCATGCAGATTCCCCTTCGCCGAGCACCCCGGAGTGAAGCTGGGGACCGGCCGCGCTTCGTTCGTCGCGGCAGCGCGGCCGCCGCAACCCGCGAAGGGTTCGCCGCGCATGGTCGGGGTGCGGGCCCTTCTTCGCGCAGTAGTGGAGACTTGCGGGCAGACGCTTGCGGGGCGAATGCCGCGAACCTCGAGGAACGCATCCTCCGGCTCACTCGCCGCTCCTCGCGGCTGCGCTTCCTGCGCGCCGGACTGGCCCGCGTTCTCCTCGCCGGCAAGGGCTGGACCCGTCTCGGCTTCGTGCGCTTCGGGGACTACAGCCGCGAACGGCTCGGCCTGGCCCCTCGTACCCTGGAAGAGGAAGCCCACGTGGCCTGGGCTCTGGAGCGCCTGCCCCTGACCGCCGCGGCCTTCCTCGAGTCCGAACTGTCGTGGACCCGGGTGCGCCTGATTGCCTCCGTGGCCTGCGTCGCCACCGAGAAATCCTGGATTGAAGCCGCAAGGAGCTGCGACACCCGCACCTTGGAAAAGCGCGTGAGGGAGGGCCGTTCTTCCTCCTCCGTGGACGACTCCACCTCGTCGGCGCCGCCGCTGGATCCGGAAGACGAGACCGTGCGCTTTTCGGTCCGCGTATCGCGCCAGGGACGTCGCCTCTGGCGCGTCGCCTGCGAGGTGGCCGAACGCAGCGTGGGCTCCGTGCTCAGCCAGGCCCAGGTTCTCGAACACGTTGTCGCGGAAGCGGCCAGCGGTGCGCCGCTGCCTCGGGCGGGACAGGCGGCGCAGCGGACAGGTGACCGTGGATCAACTGTCGGCGGCGCGTCTTCGCCTCAAGCAGGACAGGCGCAACCGCTTTCAGGTGACTGCGGCCCAACTGTCGGCGGTGGGTCTTCGCCTCGGGCTGGACAGGCTCCACCGCATCCAGGCGACCGCGGCTCCACGGGCGAGGGCGCAGAGGCGTCGGGCTCGGGAGACAGGCGGCACTGCAGCGATACCGGGAACGTCGACGCGTCGACGACGGGCAGGGAGCCGCTTGGCCGTCCCAGCTTCACGGGTGCAGCCGCCATGGACCCGGCCAACTTCCGGGATCACGACCCGCAACTGGCTGCCTTTCTCGAAGCGTGCCGAGCCGAGGATGCAGGCGGGCCCAGTTGCCCCGGCGACGCTCCCGCTTGCGAAGCCGACGGGGAGACGCCCGGCCAGCGGATCGCCCGGCACATGGACGACATCGCCCGCACCGAGGATCTGCACTGCCTTGCCCCTTGCCGGCGCGGCTCCTCGACGGAGGAGCGCCTCGAAGCCATCTTCGACAGTTGCGAGGCGCGCGATCCCTTCATTCTGGACAAGCGGCTGCGCGAGGTCGGCCTGGCCATGCAGCGCATCGACGCGGAACTCGGCCTGCTTCTGAACACGGCGCTGGAGAGCCGACTCTATCGCGGGCTCGGCTTCAGGATCTTCGCCGACTTCGTCACCGATCGCCTGGGCTTCTGCCCGCGCAAGGCCTGGACCCTGGTGGCCATCGAAAGGGCCACTTCCCGCCACTGCGGCGAGTTCGCCGAGGCCTATCGCGATGGGCGCCTCTCGTTGCTGGCGGCGCGCGCCCTGCTGCCGGTGATGGGCTCGCGGCACGGGCGCGAATGGATCGCCAGGGCTGGTGTGGTCACGCTTCGCCGTCTCGAGGCCGAAGTGGCCTGGGCCCTGGACCGGCGCGACGCGGCCAGCACGGATGCGGCTGGCGTGGCTGCCGGCCGCGCGGAGGTGGCCGGCACGGATGCGGCCGGCGCGGGTTCAGGCTTCGATGCCTTGCCTCCCCCGCCCCTCGACCACGACCTGCGCGCCGATACGCCGCCGGTCCTCGACGAGCAGGGACTGCAAATGCGCGCGCACGGGGACGCGGCGACGCCGGAGGCCGGCCGAGTGCAAATGCGCGCGCCGGTCGACCTCCACTTCCTCGTGCCGCGCGAGGTCGCGGCTCTTGCGGAGGACACCATGCTGGCTCTTCGCAGGGGGGCCGAGTCGCGCGGGGCGGCCTTCGAGAGGATGGTGGCGACGGTACTGCTCGAGTGGACGTCGGCGCCGGGGCACCGCGACCCGGTCTTCGAGCGCGACGGCTGGCGCTGCGCGGTGCCGGCCTGCAGTTCGCGCCGCAACCTGCACGACCATCACATCCTGTTCCGCTCCCTCGGCGGCGACAACGGACGCGACAACCGCGTGACGGTGTGCGCTGCCCACCACCTGCACGGCCTGCACTCGGGCCGCATCCGGGCCCGCGGCCGGGCGCCGTCGGAGATCCTGTGGGACCTCGGGTGCCGGCAGGCGGCGGAGCAGCCGCTGGCCCGGCTGTTCGGGGATCGCTACCTGGACGGGAGGTGAGCAACCATGTCGATCTCCACCACGGTGGCCCGCGCCAGATAGGGCGCGGCCCCCGTCGGGCGTGGCAGTCGATCGAAGGTTTTCCATCAACCTGCTAGACGGGGTCCGGCGGCGTCGGGCCGCCCACTCCCTTCCCCCGCGAGGCCTCCTTCATGAGCCACTATCCCCATCTCCTCCAGCCCCTCGACCTCGGCTTCACCACCCTGCGCAACCGCGTGCTGATGGGTTCGATGCACGTCGGCCTGGAGGAAGCCGAGAATGGTTTCGAGAGGATGGCGGCCTTCTACGCCGAACGCGCCCGGGGCGGGGTGGCCCTCATCGTGACCGGCGGCATCGCGCCCAACGACGAAGGCGCGCCTTTTCCCGGCGGCTCGCGCCTGACGAACTCCGAGGAAGCGGCCCGCCACAAGGTGGTCACCGAGGCGGTGCACCGCGAGGGCGGCAAGATCGCCATGCAGATCCTCCACTTCGGGCGCTACGCCTACCATTCCGACCTGGTCGCACCGAGTCCGCTGCGCGCGCCGATCAGCATGATGGATCCCCGCGAGCTGACGACGGCGGAGGTGGCGCGGACCATCGACGACTTCGCGCGCTGCGCGGCCCTCGCAAAGGAAGCCGACTACGACGGCGTGGAAGTGATGGGTTCGGAAGGCTACCTCATCAACGAGTTCATCGCGGCGCGCACCAACCAGAGGACGGACGAGTGGGGCGGCTCCTACGAGAACCGCATGCGCTTCCCGGTGGAAATCGTGCGCCGCGTGCGCGAGGCGGTGGGCCCCGACTTCATCATCGTGTACCGCCTGTCCATGCTCGACCTCGTGGAGGACGGCTCCACCCTGGACGAAGTGATCCGCCTGGCCCAGGCTGTCGAAGCGGCAGGGGCCACCATCCTCAACACCGGTGTCGGCTGGCACGAGGCTCGCATTCCCACCATCGCCACCAAGGTGCCGCGCGCGGCCTACGCGTGGGTGACAAAGAAGGTCCGCGGTAAGGTCGGCATTCCCCTGGTGACCACCAACCGCATCAACACGCCGGAAGTAGCCGAGCAGCTGCTGGCCGACGGCTACGCGGACATGGTCTCCATGGCCCGCCCCATGCTGGCGGACGCGTACTTCGTGGAGAAAGCCGCGGCCGGCCGCGCCGACGAGATCAACACCTGCATCGGCTGCAACCAGGCCTGTCTCGACCACACCTTCAGCGGCCGCATCACGTCGTGCCTGGTCAATCCGAGGGCCTGCAGCGAAACGCTGCTCACCATCGAACCGGCCTCGACGAAGAAGCGACTCGCTGTCGTCGGCGCCGGGCCGGCGGGGCTCGCCTTTGCCACCACGGCGGCCGAACGCGGCCACGATGTCACTCTTTTCGACGCCGACGCGGAAATCGGCGGCCAGTTCAACAT
>JBHEPB010000065.1:0-11387 GCA_046260515.1 Binatia bacterium | reverse complement strand
CGCCCGCCCAGGGCAAAAGGGGCCCAGTGGTGGAACTCGACGTTGCTCGTCGCGCCGCAGCGACGTCCGCGCGCATCCACGTAGCAGCAGCGCCCGCAATCGCGTTGCCAGACCTCGCGCCGCACGGCTGCCGGAATGACTCGGTTCGGTTGTCCCGCCGTCGCGGCCGCCTTCGTTGCCGCCGCCGGCTTCGTTGCCGCCGCCGGCTTCGGCCGATCGGTGCAAGCCGCCTTGCGCGCCAGGGTCCGGACCAGCAGGAGATCAATCGCGCGACTGATGATCGCCGCCGGATCGCGCCCGGTCGCCGAGCGGCCCAGCAGGTCCTGGAGCGACCGCAGCCTGTCGTGCGTAACTTCGTCGACGGTGATCGTGATCTTGTAGCGCCGCGGGCTGAGCGGAACGATCGGCTTCGTCGCGGTTTGCGACTCGGGTGGCCGCGGGAGCTGGGCGCCGACAGCCGGTTCGCCGCTTGCCGGAGCCTTCTCGTTCGAGGCCCGGTCCATCGACTCCTGCGCCGCCATCGGCCGATCGGCTGCCGCCGCCTGCGCCGTTCGAGGCCTTGGCATCGTGGAAATACGCGACGTTACGTCGGGTCGCGGCGCCAGCTCGCCAACCAGCCGCTCGACCTCTCGCGAGCTCTTGTGCCTGGCCCGCTCGAGCACCTTTTCGTGGTTCTCTACGGTCAGGTGCCGGGCCAGCAGATGGATCGCACTGAGATGAAGCTCGCCGCGGGCCACCATCTCAAGGAGCACGGGAAAGCGGCGCGCCGTGCGCGCAGCCCAGAGTCGCTTGGCGGTCACCTGCTCCGACATGTGAAAGCGTCTCATGCAGAAATCGAACATGGAGGAGCAGGCGTGCCTGGCCCAGAGCTTGCGCTCGTCGATCTCGGCGATCGCGACGAGCAGTTCGCTTGTCGTATGCCGGTCGCGAACGACGAGGCCCGTGAAGTGATCAAGCAATTCCTGTTCGGAGAGCTTTGCGACGGAATCGAAGGGTGTCGTCATGAAGACGCTTGTACCACGGGTTTTTTCTGCGTCGTTGGCGGAGAGGTTGGCGCCGTCGCAGGACGTCGCCCTTGGAAGCCACGCGCAGGATCTGACGGGCGCTGCGCGTGAGTTGGGCGAGAAAAGCGATCGGCAGTATTTCGACCGCTACGGGCGGCCGGAGGAGGCGAAGAATCGCGTCAAGCGAAATCGACAGCGCAACGACGTTTCCATCACACCAATGTCATGGCGGCCGCTGTCCGCGATTGGGTCCCGCCCGACATTCCCCGGGGAATGTTCGTGCAGCAGTCACCTGCGTGCCGGAGCCGGGGCCGCCACTCCCGACCTTACCCTGGGTGATGCTGCGGCCGACCTGACCGCCTGGGAATCCTCGAAAAGCCAGGGGTGGCTACCCACACGAATCCGCGAAGCCCCGCAACACATGATCGCGATCGCGTCGCTCGACGGACTGGTCGAGGCCAGCCAGCTTTCGCGCACGCTGGGCGGCGTGGGTGACGCCGTGCATTCCGTGCTGACCCGCCTTCTCCTGGAGGAGTACGGGGGTGGGCGACTGCAACACAAGCATTCGACCTACTTTCGCACCATGATGGACTCTCTGGGGATGGACGCTACGCCGGAGTTGCACTTCGACGCCGTACCGTGGGAGGTGCTCGCGACCATCAACCACAGTTTCCTGCTGTCGGATCGTCGCCGCTTCTTTCTGCGCTACGTCGGCGGGCTGCTTCATACCGAAATGACCATCCCCAACACCTTCCGCTGCTACGTCGCCGCGGCCGAGCGCCTGGGGCTGCCCACCGAATCGATGTCGTACTGGGAACTCCACATCAAGGAGGACCAGCGTCATGGCCCGTGGATGCTCAACGACGTCGCCATCCCGCTCGCGCAGCGCTATCCCGCACAGGCTTGGGAGCTCGTGCTGGGCTACGACCAGCAGGAGCGATTGAGCGCCCGTGCGGGTCAGGCCACGGCCAGGGCCTGCATGCTCGCATAGCGCGCACGGATCGCCGTCACCGGGACGGAGATGGGATCGCAGCGGCGCTTGTCGAACTGGCACGCAAGCGCTTCGAGATCGTGCCCGAAGAACGAGTAGCAATGACGCGCCGACAGATGTCTCGGCAGTCGCACCGGCGAACCGAGAGTGATGACACGCTCGATGAGCCACGGCTCTCGAGCACGCTGATTGCTCTCTCGGTAGCCTCCAGTCAGTACTCTTCACGGGTCCTGCGCAACTTCATGAGCGACCGGGGCACCCAATCGGTCCTCGGCGCGTTCGTCGGCATCTTCGCCTATTGTCTCGTCGTGCTGCGCACGATCCGTGGCGGCGACGAAGGCGCGTTCGTGCCGTCGCTGGCGGTCCTCGGCGGCCTGCTCCTGGGCCTCGTCGGCATCGCCGTTTTCATTTATTTCATCCATCACATTTCGCTCAGCATTCAGGCGAGCCACATCCTGGCCGCGGTGTCTGCCGAAACTCTCCAAACCGTCGGCCAGCTCTACCCTCGAGACCCGGGAGGCGAGGGTGCGGCCCCGGAACCGGTGCAGACTGGAGCGGTGCAGGCGTGGCACCCGGTTGCGGCCGCCGAGACGGGATACGTCCAGAGTCTCGACACCAAAGACCTTTTGGCCTTCGCGAGTGAACGTGGGACGGTTGTCCGCATGGAAGCAAGAGTCGGCCAGTTCGTTGTCGAAGGCCTGCCGCTGGCGTTCCTGCGCGGAACTCCCCCAACCGACGACGACAGCCGGCGGCTCACGGGGCTGTACACCGTCGGCCGTCAACGAACGGCGAAAGAAGACGCGACCTTCGGCATTCGCCAGCTCGTGGATGTCGCGCTGAAGGCGTTGTCGCCCGGGATCAACGACACCACCACGGCCGTCATGTGCATCGACCACCTGACGGCGATCCTGGTGTGCCTGGCGGATCGCCGGATCGACTCGCGCTACCGCAGCGCAGACGGTGCGGTGCGACTACTCACGTGTGGCCCGACGTACGCTGATTTCATCGACGAGTCGTTCGATCAGATCCGACAGAACGCCGCCGGGAACGTGGCTGTCCTCGACAGCCTGCTCGGCTCGCTCGAGCGACTGGCGAGCGAGACCACCCGGCCGTCGAGGCGGCCTGTCCTGCTGGAGCACGCCTTGGCGGTGTCCGAACTCGTTCGGCGGAGCGTGCCGGCCGCGCGCGATCGCCAGCGCTTGGACGTCCGGTCGGCCCGCGTCCTCGCCGTGCTGCGCAGGGAGGCGACCGTCGAATCCGGCGGTGAACCCGACCCGGAGTACCCGCGTGTCGCCTGACGTGGAAGCCGCGGAGACGCAGGAGCTGCGACGCGAGCGTTACGAGCTGCTCTCGCGCCTGGAGGACTGGCTGGAAGTCCCGATGCTGGTTCTCGCGTTCGTGTGGCTGGCGCTGCTGGTCGTGGAGCTGATTCAGGGCGAGAGTTTTCTGTTCACGGTTTTCGGCACGATCATCTGGGTTGTCTTCATCCTCGATTTCGCGGTCAAACTCATCCTGGCCCCGGACAAGGGCGAGTACTTCAAGAGTCATTGGTTGACCACCATCTCGCTGGTGATCCCGGCGCTTCGGATCTTCCGGGTCTTCTTCGCGTTGCGGCTCCTGCGTCTGGCCCGCGCGACGCGCGGGCTGCGTTTGCTCCGCGTCTTCGGCTCCCTCAACCGCGGCATGACGGCGCTCGGCGCAAGCCTGAGCCGACGAGGCTTCGGCTATGTGATCGCCCTTACGATGCTGGTCACGTTCGCCGGCGCGGCCGGAATGTACGCATTGGAGAACGAGGCGCCCGGCGGCCCGACCGGCTACGGTGAGGCGCTGTGGTGGACCGCCATGATCCTGACGACGATGGGCTCGCAGTACTGGCCGCAGACGGCCGAGGGGCGCGTGCTGTGCGTCTTTCTGGCACTGTACGCCTTCGGTGTCTTCGGCTACGTGACGGCAGCGCTCGCCACCTTCTTCGTCGGCCGCGACGCGGAGAATGCCGATGCCGAGGTGGCGGGGGCCAGGCAGTTGGCCGCGCTGCGGGACGAGGTGATCGCCCTGCGCGAGGAGGTCCGCACGCTGTTGCGGCAGCCGCCGCAGGGGTGAGGCGTAGTCCCGTGCGTCCCGGTGCGGCCGTCGTCGGCTAGGACGGACTGGGCGAGGGTGGTTTTGCCGACTCGGCTTGATAAGAGGATCTGTTCCGCCGCGCCTCCGAGCGGCGCAGAACGAAGAGGCTGACCGGACATGACCCTTCCCATCGACTCCCGCTGGGCCCCGCGCGCCCGGCACTTCGCCGAAGCCCTGCGCAGCCGCATCCTCATCCTGGATGGCGCCATGGGCACCATGATCCAGAGCTACGGCCTGGAAGAGGCCGACTACCGGGGGGAACGCTTTGCCGCCTGGGCCACCGACCTCAAGGGCAACAACGACCTGCTGAGCCTGACGCGCCCCGACATCATCCGCGCCATCCACGAGGCCTACCTGGAGGCCGGCGCCGACATCGTCGAGACCAACACCTTCAATTCCACGTCGATCTCCCAGGCCGACTACGGCATGGAGGCCAGCGTCCTCGAGCTGAACCGCCGCGGCGCGGAACTGGCCCGCGAGGCGGCCACGGCCGTGGAAGGACGCCACCCGGGCCGCCACTGCTGGGTGGCCGGCGTCCTCGGCCCCACCAGCCGCACGGCTTCAATGTCGCCCGACGTGGCGGACTCCTCCTTCCGCAACATCACCTTCGAGGAACTCGTCGCTTCCTACGTCGAGGCCACCGAGGGCCTGATCGACGGCGGCTCGGACATCCTGCTGGTCGAGACCATCTTCGACACGCTCAATGCCAAGGCCTCCCTCTTCGCCATCGACGAAGTGTTCGAGAAGAGGGGAGTGCGCCTGCCGCTGATGATCTCGGGCACCATCACCGACGCCAGTGGCCGCACCCTGAGTGGCCAGACGCCGACGGCCTTCTGGTACTCGGTGCGCCACGCGAGTCCGGTGAGCGTCGGCCTCAACTGCGCGCTCGGCGCCGAGCAGCTTCGAGCCCACGTGGAAGAGATTTCGGGCGTGGCCGATGCTTGCGTCAGCGCCCATCCGAACGCGGGCCTGCCCAACCAGTTCGGCGGCTACGACGATACGCCCGAGCACATGGCCCTGCTGATCCGCGAGTGGGCCGAAGCGGGCTTCCTGAACATCGTCGGCGGCTGCTGCGGCACCACGCCGGCCCACATCGAAGCCATCGCTGCCGCGATGCGCGGCCTGGCCCCGCGTCGCCTGCCCGAGCTGGAGACGCGCTGCCGCCTGTCGGGCCTGGAACCGCTGGCGATCGGGCCCGATTCGCTCTTCGTCAACATCGGCGAACGCACCAACGTGACCGGCAGCAAGCGCTTCTCGGATCTCGTCCTGGCCGGCGACTACGAGACCGCCATCGACGTGGCGCGCCAGCAGGTGGACAACGGCGCCCAGATGATCGACGTGAACATGGACGAGGGCCTGCTCGACTCCGAGAAGGCCATGACCACGTTTCTGCGCATGATCGCCTGCGAGCCCGCCGTGGCGCGCGTGCCCATCGTGATCGACTCCTCCAAGTGGAGCGTCATCGAGGCGGGGTTGCGCTGCGTGCAGGGCAAGGGCGTCGTCAACTCCATCAGCATGAAGGAAGGCGAAGAAGCCTTCCTCCACCAGGCCCGCCTGGTGCGCCGCTACGGCGCGGCCGTGATCGTGATGGCCTTCGACGAGCAGGGCCAGGCCGACACGGCCGAACGCAAGGTCGAGATCTGCACCCGCGCCTACAAATTGCTGACGGAGAAGATCGGTTTCCCGCCCGAGGACATCATCTTCGACCCGAACATCTTCGCGGTGGCCACCGGCATCGAGGAACACGCGCGCTACGCCATCGAGTACTTCGACTCGATCCGCCGCATCCGCGAGACGCTGCCGCACGCGATGATCAGCGGCGGGGTGAGCAACGTTTCGTTCTCCTTCCGCGGCAACAACCCCGTGCGCGAGGCCATCCACTCGGCCTTCCTCTACCACGCCATCCGCGAGGGGATGACGATGGGCATCGTCAACGCCGGCGCCCTGCCGGTGTACGAGGCCATCGACCCTGTCCTTCTCGAACTGGTGGAGGACGTCCTGTTCAACCGCCGCGAGGACGCCACCGAGCGCCTCACCGAGTTTGCCGAGGGCTATCGCGGCAAGGCCGGGGCCAAGGGCGCCGACCTGTCCTGGCGCGAGGCTCCCGTGGCCGACCGCCTGCGCCACGCCCTGGTGCAGGGCGTCGCCGACTTCGTCGTCGAGGACACCGAGGAAGCGCGGGCCGCGGCCTCGCACCCCCTGGAAGTGATCGAAGGGCCGCTCATGGCCGGCATGAACGTGGTCGGCGACCTCTTCGGCGCGGGCAAGATGTTCCTGCCCCAGGTCGTCAAAAGCGCCCGCGTGATGAAGAAGGCCGTCGCCCACCTGATTCCCTACCTGGAAGCCCTCAAGGCCGACGGCGCGGCCTCGTCCAAGGGGCGGGTGCTGATGGCCACCGTGAAGGGCGACGTGCACGACATCGGCAAAAACATCGTGGGCGTGGTGCTGCAGTGCAACAACTTCGAGGTCTTCGACCTCGGCGTGATGGTCTCCTGCGAGCGCATCCTGGCCGCGGCTCGCGAGCACGAGTGCGACATCATCGGCCTGTCGGGCCTCATCACGCCGTCGCTCGAGGAGATGAGCCACGTCGCGCGCGAGATGGAGAGGCAGGGCTTCTCGGTGCCGCTGCTGATCGGCGGCGCCACCACCTCCAAGGTCCACACCGCGGTCAAGATCGAGCCCCACTACAGCGGCCCGGTGATTCACGTGCACGACGCCTCGCGGGGCGTGGGCGTGGCCACGGCACTGACCGGTCCGGCCCTTCGCGAGCCGCTGGTGGTGGAGACGCGCCGCGAGTACGCCGAGCTGCGCGTGCGCCACGGCGCCAAGCAGCAGGCCGTGCGCAACGTTCCCCTGGAGAAGGCCCGCGCCAACGCCCAGAAGACGCCGTGGGATTCCTACGTTCCGCCCGAGCCGGTCAGGCCCGGCCTCACCGTCTTCGACGACGTTTCCCTGGACGAGCTCGTCCCCTACATCGACTGGACGCCCTTCTTCCAGACCTGGGAGCTGTCGGGCCGCTATCCCAAGCTGCTTGACGACCCGGTGGTGGGCGAGGCCGCGCGCAACCTGTGGCGCGATGCCCAGGAGATGCTCGGCCGCCTGCTGCGCGAGAAGAAGCTGCGCGCGAAGGCGGTGGTCGGGCTGTGGCCGGCGGCCTCGGTCGGCGACGACGTGGAGATCTACACCGACGAGTCGCGCACGCAGGCGAGGACCAGCATCCACTTCCTGCGCCAGCAGATCGCCAAGCCGCCGGGTCGCCCCAACCTGTGCCTGGCCGACCTCGTGGCGCCCAAGGCCTCGGGCCTGCGCGACTGGATCGGCGGTTTCGCCGTGACGTCCGGCATCGGCCTGGACGAAATCGTCGCGGCCTATGAGCGCGACCACGACGATTACTCGGCCATTCTCTGCAAGGCCCTGGCCGACCGTTTCGCCGAGGCCCTGGCCGAGCGCATCCACGAGCGCACGCGCGCCGAACTGTGGGGCTACGCCGCCGACGAGAAGCTCGACAACGAGGCCCTGATCGCCGAGCGCTACCGCGGCATCCGTCCGGCGCCGGGCTACCCGGCCTGCCCCGACCATGCGGAGAAGCCGAACCTGTTCGCGCTGCTGGAGGCCACCGCCAATACCAGCCTCATCCTCACGGAGTCCTACGCGATGCTGCCGACGGCGGCCGTCAGCGGGTACTACTTTTCGCACCCGGACTCGGCCTACTTCGGCATCGGCCGTATCGACCGCGACCAGGTGGCCGACTACGCCGCGCGCTGCGACCTCGACGCCGCACTGGTGGAAAGGCGACTGGCCTCCAACCTGTCCTACGAGCCCGCGGCGCCGGCCGTGCCGGCCGGCGCCAGCACGAAGGTCAAGCCCGTCGAGGCCGCGGCAACCGCCGTGCCTGCCGGGGCGGTAACACGGGCCAAGTCCGTCGAGGCCGCAAATTGAGAGTCGCGGCCACCGCCCCGCGCCGCAGCGGGCACGGCATTCGCGTGCGCTTTCTCGGCGGAGCGGGCACCGTCACCGGCTCGCGCTTTCTGGTCGAGGCCGGCGGCTCACGCCTCCTCGTGGATTGCGGCCTCTACCAGGGCCTCAAGCAACTGCGCCTGCGCAACTGGGCGGAGCTTCCCTTCGATCCGGGATCGCTCGACGCCGTGGTCCTCACCCACGCCCACATCGACCACAGCGGCTTCCTGCCGGTGGTGGTGCGCGACGGCTACCGCGGCCCTATCTACTGTTCGGCGCCGACGGCCGACCTGTGCGGCATCCTGCTGCCAGACTCCGGCCACCTCCAGGAAGAGGACGCGGCCTACGCCAACCGCCGCGGCTTCTCGAAGCACAAGCCGGCCCTGCCCCTGTACACCGAGGACGACGCGCACCGCGTGCTTCCCCGGCTCGTTCCCACGGAGTTCGACGCGCCGGTGACGGTGGGCGGCCTGACGGTGCGCCTGCGCCCCGCCGGCCACATCCTCGGCGCCGCCCAGGTGGAGATCGAGAGCGAGGGCGTCAGGGTCCTGTTCTCGGGCGACCTCGGCCAGGACGATGATCCCATCTGCCACGCTCCCGTGGCGCCGGGCGAGGTGGACGCCGTCATCATGGAATCCACCTACGGCGACCGCGTGCACGCCGGCATCGATGCCGTCGAAGTGCTCGGCGGGCTCGTGCGCGAGGTGGTGAAGAGCGGCGGCACCCTGCTCGTGCCTTCCTTCGCGGTGGGCCGCGCCCAGGCGCTGCTCTTCTGGCTCGACCGCGTGTTCGCCAGCGGCGCCGCGCCGCGCGTGCCGGTGGTGGTGGACAGCCCCATGGCCACCAGCGTCACCGACATCTACCGCCGTCACCACGCCTTCCATCGCCTCGACGCCGCCGCCTGCGAGAAGATTTTCGGCCAGGCCCGCTTCACCCGCACGGTGGCGGAGTCCAAGGCCCTGTCCGATCACTCCGGCCCCATGGTGCTCATCTCCGCCAGCGGCATGATGACGGGCGGGCGTGTGCTCCATCACTTCCGCCGCCTCGCTCCCGATGCCGCCAACCTCGTGCTGCTGCCGGGCTTCCAGGCCCCCGGCACGCGCGGCGCGGCCCTGGTGGCGGGAGCAGAGTCGGTCAAGATGTTCGGCGACTACGTGCCCGTGCGGGCCCGCGTGGAGCACCTCGATGCCTTCTCGGCCCACGCCGACCGCGACGGCCTGCTGGGCTGGCTCGGCGCTGCGCGGAGCAAGCCCCGCCACGTGATGCTGGTGCACGGCGAGCCGGTGGCGGCCGATTCCTTGCGCCGCAGCATCGAGGAACGGCTCTCGCTCTCCTGCTCGGTGGCCGAACACGGCGAGGCCGTCACCTTCGGCGGCGCCGGCCCGCGGCGCCTGAGACCGCGCCGTCCACCGCTGCGCCGGGTTCTTTCCGGGCAGCGCACGGAATAGAAGCACGGGAATGACGACCAGCGCGCGCGATCGGAAGAGGGCAGGGGCCTCGCACTCGGTTGCCGCACGGAGGCGGCACTGATGTCGCGTGCGCGCGGAAGCTCGCGCCTCGAAGACGGCTCCGGCACCCGCTTCTTCCACGGGCTCACGCCCGAGCGCATCCTCGAAGCCGTGGAGAGTGAGGGCCTGCTCTGCACGGGCCGCTGCCTGGCCCTGAACAGCCTGGAAAACCGCGTCTACGACGTCGAGATCGAACTCGACGAAGCGCCGGCCACGCCGAGTGACCGCTTCCGCGTCGTCAAGTTCTACCGTCCCGGCCGCTGGAGCCGCGAGCAGATCCTCGAGGAGCATTCTTTCCTTCTCGAACTGGTCGAGCGCGAAATCCCGGTGGTGGCGCCGGTGGTCCTCGAAGGCGGCCGCACCCTCGGCGAGATCGAGGACCTCGGCATCTACTTCACGGTGTTCCCTCGTGCGCGCGGACGACTCCGCGACGAGATCTCCGAGGAAGAGGCGGGCCAGCTCGGACGCCTCCTGGCCCGCGTGCACGCGGCCGGGCAGGGGCGCGCCGCCGAGAGCCGCCTTTGCCTGGACGTGGACACCTACGGCCGCGACAACCTCGACTTCCTGCTGGAGTCGGGCGTGGTGCCCGCCGCGTACCGCGACCGCTACCGAAGTCTGGTGGAGACGGTCTGTGATCGCAGCGAGCCCTGGTTCGAGGACACCGACTACCAGGCCATCCACGGCGACTGCCACCTGGGCAACGTGCTGTGGGGCAACGACGGCGCCATGCTCGTGGACTTCGACGACATGCTGGTCGGACCATGCGTGCAGGACCTGTGGCTGCTGGCCGCCGGCCGCGACGACTGGGCAAGGGCGCGCCGCAAGGCCATCCTCGACGGCTACGAGGAACTGCGCGACTTCGACCGCCTTTCGCTGCGCCTGGTCGAGCCCCTGAGGGTGCTGCGCCTGGTGCACTTTGCCGCCTGGATCGCCCGGCGCTGGGAGGACGCGGCCTTTCCACGCACGTTCCCCGATTTCGGTAGCGACCGCTTCTGGGTAGGACAGCTCGAGGCCATCCAGGAAGCCGCAGCCGAAGAGGATCCCTTCGAAGAGGAGTACTCGTGATGACGAACGTTCCCATGCTGGTTGTCGCCGCGGCCCTGGCCGTGCTGGCGGCGCCCCTGACGCCGACGGCCCTGGCCCAGACAGGGGCGCCGGCGGCCGACACCGCGGCGATGCCCGCCGGCACGGACGCCGCGCCCCAGTACGACTGCTCACGCTGGCCGGCGTCGGTGTACGACCCGGTTTCGGGCCTGTGCGCCTGTCCTCAGGGGATGTGGTGGAACCTGAGGGGCGATGCCTGCCTGCCCCGCCAGCACGCGGCCGGCGAGTTCTGCAACACGGTTTGGCCCGGCTCCAGTCCTTTCTTCGTGGCGGGAGGCGGCTACCGCTGCGTTTGCGCACCGCCCCTGCTCTGGGACGAGCACGCCACGGCCTGCCGGGCACCGCTTCCTTCCAACGACACCGACTGCCAGGCCGAGTGGCCCGGCACCCTGCCGGTGCTGTCGCCGTCGGGAACCGAGTTCGAGTGCCGCTGCCCGGGCGGGCTGCGCTGGGACGAGGCCAGCCGCGGCTGCGTACAGGGAGCCCCGGTGGTCGCGCCCACGCGCGAGTTCTACGGGGCCGAACCCACGCCGCCGCCCTCGGCGCCGGCCTTCCCGCGGACTTCTCCCCCGGTGCCTGCGCCCACCGGCCCGGGCGATGGAACCTATTCGGCGCCGGGAGCGCCTGGAACCGACTCGCCGCCGCCTACGGCAGGCATGGAAGGCGCCGTGCGCCCGCCGGGGCCTGCAGGAAACGGAAGGC
>JBHEPB010000025.1:0-4114 GCA_046260515.1 Binatia bacterium | reverse complement strand
ACCCTTCTTGCTCTGCACCAGCGTGATCGCCGCCGTCAGCGTCGTCTTGCCGTGGTCCACGTGCCCGATCGTTCCCACGTTGACGTGGGGCTTGGTGCGCTTGAAAGTCTCCTTGGCCATCTTCCTGTTCTCCGTTCGGGCACTCGCGCCCTCTTACGTTCCTGGTTGGATCGATTCCCTATGTGGAGCCCACGACCGGACTCGAACCGGTGACCTCGTCCTTACCAAGGACGTGCTCTACCTACTGAGCTACGTGGGCAACCCTTGTCGATTCACGCCGCGGCCCGCGAAGGCCGCACCATCACGAAGGAAACGAAAAGCGGGAGACGAGATTCGAACTCGCGACCCTCAGCTTGGAAGGCTGATGCTCTAACCATCTGAGCTACTCCCGCACGAACACTACTGGACCCCGGCCGGTGGTCTCCGGCGTGCGTCCCTGGTTGGTGGCTCGATGGATCCGAGCGTCTCTGGCGGCGCCTCGCGCCGAAGGAAAAAGATGGTGGAGAGGGAAGGATTCGAACCTTCGTAGGCTATCGCCGGCAGATTTACAGTCTGCTCCCTTTGGCCACTCGGGTACCTCTCCGCTAGCCCTGCTCTCTCTCTTTCCTTCGTCGCATGGAGCCGATGGCCAGACTCGAACTGGCAACCTACTGATTACAAATCAGGTGCTCTACCAGTTGAGCTACATCGGCACCGCAAAAAACGTTCGGGTCCTCGGCCTCCGCCCCGGGGGCGACCGCCCGACCCTCCCTGCATGGCATCCCGTCCGGGCCGGTTGGCCCGCTACGAATGCCCCAGGTTCCGAAATCGAAACTCGGGCTACTATCGACCGTGCTGCGAGGTGTCAAACCGCGATGCCGCGAAATCCGGGCCCTTGCCCGCATTTCGGCGTCCGGCCTTCATCGCTCGCGCCGCCCGACCGCCGGGGGCCCCTCGAACAGGGAACCGTCGAGCAGGCGATAGATGGCCAGCGCCGCGGCTACCGACGCGTTCAGGGACTCGACACGGCCCCTCATGGGGAGCCTGGCCAGTTCGTCGCAGTGCTCGGTGACCAGGCGGTGCATACCCTCCCCCTCGCCTCCCACCACCAGGCCAAGGCGGTCCCCGGCCCTCGGATCGTCCCCGCTGCCGCCCCTCGGGACCACCCCCTGGCCGTCGGCAGCCAGCCCGACGATCCAGAAACCGGCCTCCCGGGCCTGCTGCATTGAGCGCACGAGGTTGGTCACCCGGACCACGGGCAGGAAAACGGCCGCCCCGGCCGAAACCCTCATGACGGTGCCGTTGACCTGGGCGGCCCGGCGCTCCGGGATCACGACGGCCGAGGCCCCGGCCGCCTCGGCCGTCCTCAGGATGGCGCCCAGGTTGTGGGGGTCGGCGATGCCGTCGAGGAAGACCACCAGGCCCGGACGGGCCAGCACGTCGTCGAGGTCGGCGTAGGCGTAGGCGACCTCGGCGGCGACCCCCTGGCAACGGGCCCCGGCCATGCGGTCGCACTCGCCCTTGCCCATCATCGAGACCGCCACGCCCACCTCGTGGGCGCGCTGGGCGAGGCGCTGGGAGCGCCCGCCGGCCGTGTCCTCGAGGAAAACCCGGTGGACGGCCGCGATGGCCACCGCCGGTCCCACCGCAGCCGGGTCCTTGCGAGCACGGGCGGCCGCCGCTTCCAGCACGGCCTCGACCGCGTTGGGCCCGGCCACCACGATGCGTTCGGTGTCGCGCAGCGCGAGGTCGCCACGCCCCTGGGCACGCCCGAGCGTGGCGCCGCTGGCGCGACCCTCGGCGCGGCCGGTGGCACGGGTTGGCTTGGTTCGACGGGACATGAAGCGCGATCCTCCGGGGAAACTCGGCGGCTTGGTAACCGCGAGGATGGTTCATTACACTCCCCTCCTCATGGGTAAAACCCTGCGAAGGTATCTCCTCCGCGAGATCGGCGGTGCCTTCCTCGCAGGGATCGCGATCTTCTCGTCGGTGCTCTTCCTGCTGAGGGCCCTCGACCTAATCGAGATGATCTTCGCCCGCGGGGTCCCGGCCGCCCTGGTGGCCAGGCTCCTCGCGGCCATCCTGCCCTCCTTTCTCGAAGCCACCCTGCCCATGGCCTTCCTCCTCGGCGTGGTCGCCGCCCTCGGGCGCATGTCGTCCGACCGCGAGACCCTGGCCCTGCGCGCGGCCGGGATCAGCGTGTACCAGGTGCTGCCGCCGGTGCTGGGCGTCTCGCTGCTGGTCGCCGTAGCGGCGCTGGCCCTTTCGATGACGGCCCGCCCCTGGGGCCACCGCGAGATCGCGCGCACCGCCTTCGAAATCGCCAAGACGCGCGCGTCGGCGGCGCTGAGGCCGCGCTTCTTCAACACCGACTTCGAGAGGATGGTGGTCTACGTGGACCGCATCGAAGTGGGCAGCGGCGACCTTGTGGGCGTGCTGCTTTCGGACGAGAGGAGTTCGGGTGGGCGCTCCACCGTGTTCGCGCGCAGCGGCAGGGTCGGTGGCCACGAGGACTCCGGGCGCCTCTACCTGCAGCTCCTCGACGGCACGAGCGTTTCCTCGCGGGAGAACGCCGCCGACTACGACGTGACCCGCTTCCGTTCGCTCGAAGTGAACCTCGAGTTGCGCACCGCCACCGGCAGCAAGCCCGAGAGCGACGAGCCCGCCGCCCTCGAATGGAAGGAACTGACCAGCGCAACCTCGCCCCCGGGCGGCGTGGACGCCCACGAGAAGGCCATCGAACTGCACCGCCGTTTCAGCATCGCCGCCGCGGCCCTCGCCCTCGGGCTGCTCGGGACGGCCCTCGGGTTCCACCCCTCCACCAGCACCCGCAGCCGCGCCGTCGCCCTCTGCGTGGCCACCGTCCTCGTCTTCCAGGGCATGCTCACCGTGGCCGTGGCGCTGGCACGCTCGGGGACGCTGGCCCCAGCCGCCGCGTTGTGGCTGCCCGACGCCGTGCTGCTTGGCTTCGCGCTGTGGACGCTCGCGAGGTCGGCGCGCGACCTTCCTCTGCTTCCCGCCCTGCCGCGACGCTCCGCCGCGCTTCCCGGGTCGCTGACATGAGCATCCTGTGGCGCTACCTCGCAAGGACCTGGGCCACGGTGTTCGCCACGGCCATCCTGGCCACGGGCGGACTCTACGTGGTCCTCGACGTCTTCGACCGCCTCGGCGAAGTGCTTCCGTTCTCGCCCTCGGCGATGTCGGTGCTGACCTACTTCCTGTTCAAGCTGCCCAAGATCCTCTACGACGTGTTCCCCGCTGCGAGCCTGCTGGCCACGCTGATCTCGATCGGGATGCTGTCGCGCAGCCACGAGATCCACGCCATGGAATCCTGCGGCATGAGCGACCGCCGCATCGCCGCTCCCATCCTCAGCTGCGCCTTCCTGTTCAGCGTGGGCGCGCTGGTCTGGAGCGAGAACGTGGTGCCCGTGGCCGCCACCCACTCGCGATGGCTGTGGGACGTGGAGCTCAAGCAGAAGGTCTATCGCGGGGTCTTCGACGCGGCGTCCTTGTGGTTCCAGAACGAGCGCGGCTTCATCCACATCCGCCGCTACGATGCCGGCCACCGCGTCGTCTCCGGCCTGTCGCTCTACGAATCGGACCCGGACTTCGACCTGAAGCGCATCGTCGAGGTCGAATCGATGACGTGGCAGGACGGCCGCTGGTTGTCGTCGCCCGGCTTCGTCAAGGAAGTCCACGACGAGGAACTGCGCGTCCGCCCGCTGGCCGCCGGCGAGTTCGAATGGAACGAGGATCCCGACAACCTCGCGGCCCGGCGCCGCCGCGCCGAGGAGTTCAGTTTCGGGCAGTTGCGTCGCCAAATCCGGCAGCTGGAGGCACGCGGCCTGTCCGCCGACGAATACCTCGTGGACCTGCACCACAAGTCGGCCTGGCCCTTCGCCGGGTTCTTCGTGGCCCTGCTCGGCGTACCGTTGGCGCTGGCGACCAGCCGCCGGGCGGGACTCGCACGGCAAACGGCCCTCGGCCTTGTCGTGGGATTCGCCTACTGGATCGCCACCGGCCTGGCCTTGTCGGCCGGCCGCACCGGCGCGCTGTCGCCGGCGGTCGCGGCCTGGGCGGCCAACGCGGCCTGCACGGTAGTCGCCGCCTTCCTCTACTTTCGCAGCGGCGGGCC
>JBHEPB010000323.1:0-6915 GCA_046260515.1 Binatia bacterium | reverse complement strand
CCCTCGCCAGGCTGGATGACGAAGCCGCCCTCGTGAACTCGGCCATCTACGACCCGGAGCCCTCGATCCGCAGCAGCACCCTGGCCAGGTTGCAGACGGCCGCGTCGCTGGCGGCCGTGCTCGCGGAAAGCCCCCATGCCGACACCAGGAGAGAGGCCGCGCTGCGCGTCGAGGATCCCGAAGCCCTGCTGACCGCGGCCTGCCACGACCACGACGAAGAAGTCCGCCGCCTCGCCGGCGCGAACCTGCGCGGCCGCAACTCGGCCTTCCGGCTGCTGAAGGACGGCGAATTCGCCGACGCGCGCGCCGAAGCGGTGCGGCGCCTCCGCGACCACGACGTGCTGGAGGCCCTGCTCGTGGGCGACCGCCACGCCGAGGTCCGTGCCGCTGCTGCCCGTCGCGTCCGCGACCACGACTTCCTGGCCACGGCCGCGCTCGAAGACGCCGACTGGCGTGTCCGCGAAATCGCGGTGGCCGGTCTGGAGGACGAGGTCGTCCTCGCGCGGGTCGCCCGCGGAGACGCCGACTGGCAGGTGCGCCGCGCCGCCGTCACCGCCACCGGGGACGGCGTCCTGCTCGCCCACGCCGCGCGCTGGGACAAGGCCTGGCAGATCCGCAAGGCCGCGGTCGCCCGCATCGAGGACGACTCCGTCCTGGCCAACCGCGCCAAGAACGACGAGGACTGGGGAGTGAGGCGCCAGGCCGTGCGACGCCTCCAGGACCACGACCTGCTCGCCAACCGCGCGCGCTGGGACGACGCTCCCCAGGTCCGCGAAGCAGCGGTGCGCCGCCTCGAATCGAGGCAGTTGCTCGGCGAAATCGCGTCCGGCGACGCCGACGCGAACGTGCGAGCCGCCGCCGCCGCCCGGCTGGAAGCACTCGAAGCCCTCGAAGCACCGGGCGCACCGCCGACCGCCGGCGGCCCGGGCGAGCCGGGCGGCGCCGAGTCGGCTCCTCGCCCGGAGGCCGACGCTTCAGCGGCCCCCGTCGATGCCGAGGATGCGGGCTAGGGCCGTCACCGTCGCCTGCTCGCAACGCTCGCGCGACGGATCCGCCTTTCCGTGAAGCAGGCCCGCAGCGCAGTACTCGATAGTTCCCCCCGCCCCTTGCCCCTCGTCAAGGCGCCGCAAAAGGAAACGGGGCCGGGCTTTCGCCCGACCCCGTCCCGGTGTCGTTCTCTGGTCGCGGCCGGCCCCTTGCGCGGGCCAACCGACCGGCCGCCTTAGCGGCCCGCGGCGATGATGGCGGACAGCTCGAACTGGCTCTCCACCGTTCCTTCCTTGTCGCCCATGTTGATGTACCAGCCCTGCTCGCCGGGGAAGCGGCTGCTCGGCAGCGAGCAATAAGTCGCGTGCTCGAGCTGCATGTCGATCATCGTGATCGAGGGGAAGAAGCGGCGCTCGTGGGCGCTCTCGTACACCGCCTCGTCACGCGGCTTCCTGGAAATCTTGAACTCGTTCACCCACATCTTCCACAACTCGCCGGCCGTGTCGTAGATGTCGCTGTAGGCGATGAAGGCGCTTTCCTGGTCGAGGTACATGACGCGCTTCGAGTAGGCGTACTGGGGCAGCTTGGAGATGCCCTCGATCACCCAGACCTTGCGGGGCTCCCACAGGTCGCCATGCATGAAATCGCCCGACGCTTCACCCCAGACGACCGGAAGCTTGGTGGCGTGGAAGGAAGCGAGCACGGTCTTCTCGCCGAGGAACTTCCAGTCCATCCACGCGATGTTGCCGGCGTAGCCGCCGTAGCTGTCCTGGTCGGTGTCCTGCCCGAAGAGGGCGTCCGAGCGCTGGGCCGACGAAAGGCGGCGCACGCGGCGGAGCTGGGGCAGGTAGAGCCAGCTGTCATCCTGCTTCGAGTTGTCGAGGTAGCGGTTGTAGGTGAAGCCCGTGCCCTTCAGGTCGAAGGGCTCGATGAGGGGATAGAGCGACTCCTTGTAGCGGACGGAGTCGCGGTTGGGCTCCATGGTCGGCTTGGGATCCACCTCGAGGCGCCCGGTGAAGTAGAGGCGGCGGAAGTGATCGATGAGGAAGTGGCGCTCGACTTTGACCGGGTCGCCGTTCTTGCCGACGGCGCCGGTGTCGCAGTCGAAGTTTCGGGCGTCGAGGTCATCGACCTCGATGGCCGCTTCGTAGTTGAACATGTGCTTGACGGCCTTGTCAGGGTCGTCCGCGGAAATCGCGGGGAACGGCAGGCCGGCGATGTAGTTGTCCACGCTGATCTTGTCGGCTCCGAGCTTGGCCTGGCCCGAGTACTTCTCGGTGGCTTCCTGGACGGGCTTCGGATGCTCGATCTTCTGGTAGGGACCGACCTTCACCTTGACGCCGCGGTCGATGGACCAGATCATCGCCGGGCCGAAGAACTCCTTGTACTTGTCGACGTTCGTACGGTCGATGACCGTTCCGACCGGCGGGTTCTGCTCGGCCAGGGCCGGCAGGGGCAGGGCCGATGCGGCAACTGCCACAGCACCGAAGGCCAACCAAGTTGCGCGCATCGCTTTCATGCGGATCCTCCTCGAACGTTCCAGGCAAGCATCAATGAAGTCGGTCCGGTGCCGTGGTTCGGGCGCGGCGCCCTCCCCGGTCGGTCCACGGAGTCCGGATTATGCCTGAATGCCGGGTTGCGTCCAGCTACCACCGTGGCTCGTCGCCGCGAACGATGGCCGCTGGCGCTGTGCCCGGGGCCTCGCCAGCGTCGGGAACGAAGGACGGTGGAGGGAAAGTGGGTGCGGGGGGAGGATTTGAACCTCCGACCTGCGGGTTATGAGCCCGCCGAGCTACCAGACTGCTCCACCCCGCGGACGGGGTCTACGGAGCACGGCACCGGAAGTCAAGGCGAGCTTCTTCTTGCCGGTCGTGACGGGGCCTTCGGGCGGCGCGCTCGCGGCGGCGTCTGCTCGGCCGGCGACTGGGCAGCGGCGATGGCCTCCTGCAGCGACTTCACTTCGCCGAGGGTCAGCGCCCGCGCGTCGCCCACGTCGAGACCGGCAAGCGTCAGCGGCCCCACGGCCTCGCGGCGCAGCTTCTCCACGCGCGAGCCCACCGCTTCGAACATGCGGCGTACCTGCTGGTTGCGCCCCTCGGCGATGCGCACGTCGAGCCAGCTCTTGCCGTCGGCGTGACGCAATTCACGGACGAAGGCCGGCGCCGTGCGCGCGCCCGTGCGCAGTCGCACCCCCTCGCGCAGAGCCTCGACGGCTTCGCGCGAAGGCCGCGGGTTGGCCTTCACGGAGTATCGCTTTTCCACGTGGTAGCGGGGATGCGTCAGGCCGTCGGTGAGCGCTCCGTCGTTGGTCAGCAGCAGCAGTCCCGAGCTGTGGAAATCCAGGCGCCCCACCGGATGCAGGCCGCGCACCCCGAGCGCTGCGACCACGTCGCCCACGCAGAAGCGGCCTTCGGGATCCTTCAACGTGGACACGCAGCCCACCGGCTTGTGGTACGCAAAGTAGCGAAGCTTGGCGGCGCCGTGGAGGAGACGGCCGGAGACGCGGACGTGGTCCACGCCTTCGCGGGCCTTCTGCCCCGGCTCCTTGACCACGCGGCCGTTGACCTGCACCTCGCCGGCGGCGATCAGCCGTTCGGCTTCGCGACGCGAGGCGACGCCGGCCCTGGCCAGCAGCACGTGGAGGCGAATCCCCCCCCCCGCCGCAGGGTCCGCGGCCGCGGACCTGGGCGCGGCGGCCCTGCTCTTCGCTTTTCCCGCCGGCGCCTTGGCCGCGACTTTCGGCCGGGCGGGCGGCGGGGCAGAGGTCGCGCGCCGGTCAGTCTTCTCCGGAGTCTTCTCCGGAGTCTTCTTCACCGGTTTGCCCGGAGCCGGCGCCGTAGCCCGCGCCTGCGCCTTGGTCATCGGTCGCGCCTTCTTCGGACGAGCCGTCGCCCCCGGCGTCGGTCGCTTCGTTTTGCGCTCCATGGTCGTCCTCCAGGGGCAGGATGCCTGCCTCCTCCGTCTCGTTGAAGCCGCCCTGCTCCGACATCCTTTCGAACTCGCTGCCGAGTTCCGGCAGGGTCGGCAGGTCGCGGATGCTGCGCAGTCCGAAGAGCTCGAGGAACTCCGTCGAGGTGGCGTAGACCAGGGGCCGTCCCGGCACGTCCTTGCGCCCCACCACCCTGGCCAGCCTGCGTTCCACCAGCGACTCGAGCACACCGCCGCTGTCCACGCCGCGCACGGCCTCGATTTCCTGGCGTGTCACCGGCTGCTTGTACGCGACGATGGCGATGGTCTCGGTAGCGGCACGCGTGAGCCGCTGGGGACGCTCGCGGAAGAGTTTGCGGACGTAGCGGTGATGCTCGGGGGCGGTGCGCATCTGCCAACCGCCGGCCACCTCGATCAGCCGGATGCCGCGAGTGAGGTACTCGGTGGCCAGTTCGGCCAGCGTGGCTTTCACCTCGTCCAGGGTGCTGCCTTCGATGAACTCGGCAATCTTCTTCGCAGGCAAGGGATCGCCGGAGGCGAAGACAATGGCCTCCACCAGGGGGCGCAGGCGTTCGACGGGCCACAGCCCCGCGGAATCTCCGCCGGCTTCCTGTTCCTCGCCGGCAACGTCCGGCGGCGTGGTGATTTCCTCTTCGCTCACGATCGCTTCTCCTGCGCTTCGTCCACTTCCGGATCCGCGGCCGCGGCCGGCTCGTCGTCGTCTGCGGCAGATTCGGGGGCGGCGCCCTCCCCGGCCTCGGCCGCGCTGCCGGGACCGTACATCTCCGTGAGACTTGCGATCGCCTCGTCGATGTCCTCGTCCAGCAGCCGGATCCAGATGGGTCCGAAGCGCCCTTCCTGCTCGGCCGCGATCACGTGGTTCTTTATCATCTCGAGCAGCCCGAGGAACGTGGCGATGATGAGGCCCCGCGGAGCCTCCTCCGCGAACAGTTCCTGGAACTCGAGGCGCCCGGCGTCCCTCAGCCTCACGACCATCGAACGCACGGCATCGGCGACGGTGAACTCTTCGCGCGAAACGGTGTGGGGACGGCGAGCCGCGGCCTTGGCCAGCACCCTGCGCAGGGCCTCGAAGAGGTCGCCCATCTCCAGGCGACGCAGGGGAGTCTCCTCCGCTTCGCCCTCAGGAACCGTGGGCTGGCGCCGGAAGACGTCGCGGTCCAGCAGCAGGCGGTCGCGCAGCGCGTCGGCAGCTTCGCGGTAGCGCTGGTATTCGGCCAGCTGGCGAACGAGGTCGGCGACCTCCTCGTCTTCGGCTTCCTCTTCGTCGTCCTCGCGCGGCAGAAGCAGGCGCGACTTCATGTACATGAGCGAGGCGGCCATCAGCAGGTACTCGCCCGCCACGTCGAGGTTGAGTTCCTCGAACATGTTGATGTAGGCGACGTACTGGTCGGTGATCTGCGCGATCGGGAGGTGGTAGATGTCGAGCTCGTTCGACCGCACGAGGTGGAGAAGCAGGTCCAGGGGCCCCTCGAAGGCGCTCAACCTGACCGTGTAGGCCGGCGTCGCCATCAGAGCCCCATCCCGGTGCGGACCTCGGCCATGGTGGCCTCAGCCGCTTCGGCGGCGCGCCGCCGGCCGTCCGAGAGCACCTCGTCCACCACGCTGCCCCGCGCGGCCAGTTCGCGGCGCCGCTGCTGGATGGGAGCGAGTTCCTCCTGCACGTGGCGGATCATCACCTTCTTGCAATCGACGCAGCCGATGGAGGCGCTGCGGCAGCCCTCGGCCAGCTCGGCCCTTTCCTCGGGCGTGCAGTAGATCTCGTGGAGGCGGAAGGCCGGGCAGTCCTTGGGGTCGCCGGGGTCGGTGCGGCGCTGGCGCCTCGGATCGGTGACCATGCGCACCAGCTTGGTGTAAACGGTGTCGGCATCGTCGGTGAGGGCCACGGCGTTGCCGTAGCTCTTGCTCATCTTGCGGCCGTCCGTGCCCGGCACTCGCGCCGCTTCCACCACCAGCCCCTTCGGCTCTGGAAAGACGTCGCCGTAGAGGCGGTTGAAGCGCCGGGCCACTTCGCGCGTGAGCTCGACGTGGGGAAGCTGGTCCTCACCCACCGGCACGGCCGTCGCCTTGTAGATGAGGATGTCGGCCGATTGCAGCAGCGGGTAGCCGAGAAAACCGTACGTGGAGAGGTCGCGGCCCTCGAGCTGCTCCTGCTGTTCCTTGTAGGTGGGCACCCTCTCGAGCCAGGGCACCGGGATGATCATGGAGAACAGCAGGTGGAGTTCGGCGTGCTCGGGAACCTGGGACTGGCGGAAGATCACTGCCTTGTCGGGATCCAGTCCCACCGCCAGCCAGTCGAGAATCATCTCGCGGGTGTTCTCGCGGATGCCGGAAGGATTGGCGTAGTCGGTGGTCAGCGCGTGCCAGTCGGCGACGAAGAAGTAGCACTGCACCTTCGACTGCAGGTCCACCCAGTTTTTGAGGGCGCCGTTCAGGTGCCCGAGATGCAGGGCGCCGGTCGGCCGCGTGCCGGAGACCACGATCGGCACGGCGGGAGCGGAAGGTTTCTTGTTCGTGGGGGCTTCGGCCATGGGATCACACGAAGATGCCGAGCAGGGCCTGCAGGATGCCGCGGGTCATCGGACCGAGGATGAAGTCGAGGGAGCGGGTCATGAGCAGCCCCATGATGATGAGGAAGCCGTAGGGCTCGAGGTTCGACAAGCCGATGGCCAGCTCGCGGGGCAGTAGGCCGACGGCTACGCGCCCGCCGTCCAGTGGCGGAATCGGGAGCATGTTGAAGACCGCCAGCACCACGTTCAGCTGCAGGCTCATGGTGCACATGATGGCCAGGGGCTCGGCGATCTTCAGCCCGGCACCGCTCTCGGGAGCACCGATGGCCATGCGCCCGATCAGCGCGAGACCGGCCGCGCTGGCCGCCGCCAGCACGAGGTTCATCAGCGGCCCGGCCACCGCCACCAGCACCATGTCGCGGCGGGGATTGCGCAGGCGCCCAAAGTTGACGGGCACCGGCTTGGCCCAGCC